>PEWV01000065.1 GCA_002780005.1 Candidatus Aquitaenariimonas noxiae
TAACCGTGAGGATATACCTTTTTTATTTACATTTCAAAGAACTTTTAAGATTAAAACCGTCCAAAATATTTTACACTATCATTAATTAGCTCAATAAGTTATAAGAGTTATCCACAGCCAAAAGCCAGCTTGTTAATAAACGTCACTCTTAACATCAAAAGTTAGATGTGGATAAGCGTCACTCCTAACAAAAAATCTGTTGCTGTAACTGCTTTATTTCATTGAAGTTATGACAATAAAATTTCAGGAACCATAAAAAATAAAATTTTCCCTTGCTTTTTTACAAGTCGTATGGCATACTTATGCTTGGATGACACGAGCGCACTGATCCGTTCTCGGATCGAAAAAAGTTCAAAAAGGCTTGTGCCATCCTCTTTTTTTGTCTATTTTGGATTGTGGAGCATAGGGACAAACATGACTTCGGAAATGCGGCGTTGGGTTATTCCCCCGTTTTTCTTCTCTACCAAGATAAGGCTCTGGGGATAGCCGTTTGAAAGCGGTAAAACCATCCTTCCCCTATCTTTCAATTGCTTAATAAGATTCATAGGTATATCCTCTGGCGCGCAGGTCACTATTATAGCATCAAAGGGCGCATTCTCAGACCACCCTAAGTAACCGTCGCCTATTTTTATTTTAATGTTCTTGTATCCCAGATTTTTTAGCGTAGACTCTGCCTGCTTTGCCAAGGCTGGTTTAATTTCGATAGAATAAACCTCTTTGGTTAATTCGGCTAATATAGCTGCCTGATAACCGCTGCCGGTACCTATTTCCAATACTCTATCGCTTTCCTTGAGGCTTAGCGCGCTTGTCATGAGGGCGACTATATAGGGCTGGGATATCGTTTGCCCTTCTCCTATAGGAAGCGCCTCATCCGAATAAGCTAATCTATGAAATGGCCATGGCACAAATTTGTCTCTTGGCACGCTTCGCATGGCATCCAATACCCGCTTATCCCTGACCCCTCTTGCCTCTATCTGGCTGCTGACCATTTCATTTCTTTCTTTGAAAAACGGAATTTCTACTGAATGGATAGTTTTTATTAGGCAGGGATTTAAGAAGATTATTATAAAAATGATGAAAAATATGTTGGGCTTATGCATTACCTTATTTATTACGCCCTTAGATCTTTTTTTAGGATCTTACCGGTGGCATTTTTCGGAAGGCTTTTTCTGAATTCAACGCATTTCGGCACTTTAAAAGACGCTATTCTTTCCCGGCAGAAATTTATTATTTCTTTTTCCGTGAGATTAAAGCCTTCTTTCAAAGCTATAAACGCCTTTGGCACCTCTCCCCTGTGTTCATCTTTTATTCCGACAACCGCTGCTTCTGCCACACATGGATGCTGATAAAGTATCTCCTCAACTTCCTTGGGATAGACCTTAAGTCCGCGCACATTCACCATATCCTTCTTGCGATCCACTATATATAGGTAGCCGTCTTTGTCTTTTTTAGCCATATCCCCGGTCTTGAGCCATCCTTCTTTGATGGTTTCATCCGTATCCTTAAATAGCTTAAAATAACCTTTCATAACGTTAGGGCCTTTAACTAACAACTCTCCCACTTCTTCCGGCCCAAGCCGAGTGCCGTCTTCCGAACAAATAATAACATCTATATTCTTTAATGGCACCCCTATTGAACCCGGTTTTCTTACGCCTTTCAGCGGATTTATCGATACGACGGGAGAGGTTTCGGTAAGGCCATACCCTTCCAATAATGGAACGCGAAATTTTTCTTCAAACTTTTTTATCGTTTCAACAGGCAGCGCGGCTGCGCCTGAAATACATATCCTTAAGGGGTTTAAAAATCGTAACGGCCTTGTCATGAATATTTTAGGGATGTCAATGTCTTTTAAGACATTATAAATTGACGGGGCGCCCACAAAAACCGTTACCCTTTTGCGGATGATCGTTTTTATTACATTTGAAAAAGGTTTAAGAGATTTTATTATTGTAATACGTGCCCCCTTTGAAAGAGGCAACATTATACAAGCGGTGCACGCGAAAGAATGGAACATCGGAAGTATACATATAAAATTGTCGCGCGAAGTCGCTCCTATAGCCTCGGCGGATAGCAAGGCGTTCGATAACAAATTATAATGCGTCAGCATGGCACCTTTTGGCTTGCCTGTCGTGCCTGATGTATAAAGGATGGCTGCTACATCATCTCTTTTAACATATTCCCCAGCTTCAGTAGCGGTATATTTTCTATAAATGTCACCCAAATATATGGTATGCGGGATATTTTTATCTATGACTACGATATGCGATAAGGTTTTAACATAAGGGCGCAATTTGGCAATTTCTTCGCAAAACTCGGATAACGTGATCACGAGAAATGTTTCCGAATCGTTCAATATATGTTTTATTTCTTCACCCTTAAGCATATAATTTAAAGGCACTGCTACGGCGCCAAGCTTCGCTATTGCGAAATAAGCTACGACAAATTCCGGAGAATTAAGCAAAAGAATGGCGACCTTGGTTTCTTTTTTAACTCCAAAAGCTCTAAGTCCATTGGCTAATTTATTGACGTGCTCATTAAGCTCATCATAAGACATCTTTTTATTCTCTGAAATAAGCGCTGTACGCTTTCGATATCTAGCCGCATTCGAGCTTAACATTTCTCCCAAACTGTGTAGCGTTTCTATCATTTTTTTATTTCCTTAAAGCTTATTTTTATTTGTTTGGCTTCGTTCAAAACTTTAATCATGTCCGAATGTATCTTACCGTTTGAAGCCAGGATCTCTTTATCGTACTGGGAATATGGTTTCCCTGAAAATTTGGAAACTATCCCCCCGCCCTCTTTCACGATAAGGCTTGCTGCTGATGTATCCCACGGATACAGGTCAAGTTCCCAGAAGCCATCAAATCGGCCGCAGGCGACATAACATAAATCTAATGCGGCTGACCCTGCGCGCCTCACGGCGCGTGCGTGCATTATGAAATTTATGAAGTTCTCCATGTTGGACCTGTCAGCGTTTTTAAAGTCATAAGCAAAACCTGTGCCAAGCAATGAATTTTTAAGCTTTAAAGTTTTTGATACGCGTATTTTTCTTTTGTTTAAGAAAGCGCCTCTCCCCTTTTCGGCGCAAAACAATTCTTCTCTTATCGGATCATACACGACGCCCAGGATTATATCGTTTCCTTTTTCGAGCGCGATAGATGTGCAAAAAAAAGGAAAACCATGCATATAGTTAGTGGTCCCGTCTAAAGGATCTATTATCCACCTGTAATCGTAGTTTGCCGACCCGGCTCCCCTTTCTTCAGCTAAGAAAGAATAGCTAGGAAAAGATTTTTCGAGCTTCCTTATTATAATATCTTCAGCTTTCCTGTCGACATTGGTTACAAGGTTGATTTCACCCTTATAACTTACAATCTTTGGTTTTGTTAAATTGGATTTGATAAATTTTCCGGCTTTGACGGCTGCTTCTATGGCGCAGCGTTTATGTAGGCTCATGTTCAAGTGGCTGCAGGATCGCATAATTAGATAAATCGTTTATTAATTTGTTGGCGGAAAGTAAAATAACCTCTTTTATAATATAATATTATTTCGTTGCCTTGAGGTTATAGTATTCGATATTTTGATTCGCGATCTGTTGAATTTTGGCTATCTCTTGCTTGCCTTTTTCATCCTTGAAAAGATGAGCAAATCTTCCCTGCGGCTTAAGATATTCCTCCACGGGCTTGATGGTAACGAGCTTTCTTGACGAAACTAGCTTTCCGTATTCGTACTCTACCATCGGGAATAATGCTGTTTCAACGGCAAGTTTAGCGATATTTATGGTAAGATTTGATGGGTGGCGCCACCCGAGCGGGCACGGCACATGCAAATGTAAATATTTTGGGCCTCGTATCGAAAGTGCTTTTTTAACTTTACTTTGTACATCAAGCGGAAAACCTACGCTAGAGGAGGCGGCATATGGTATCCTGTGCGCGGCGCAGATCTCAACCATGTTCTTTTTGGGCAACGGATTACCGGAAGAAATTTTACCTGCCGGGCTCGTTGTAGTATTTGTATCGAACGGGGTAAGACCGCTCCGCTGTATTCCTGTATTCATATAAGCTTCATTATCATAGCAGACGTAAAGAATGTCGTGCCCCCTCTCCATCATCCCCGAAAGCGCTTGTAATCCTATATCAGCCGTTCCGCCGTCTCCGCCCTGAGATATTACGCGTATAGTATCTATCTTACCAAGGTGTTTCAGCGCAGATTCAACCCCTGAAGCTATTGCGGCTGAATTTTCAAAAAGCGAATGCAACCAAGGGACACCCCAGCTCGATTCCGGATATCTTGTACTAAACACCTCTAGACATCCTGTTGCGTTTGTGACGATAGTATTCGGTCCGGCCGCTTCTAAAACAAGCCTCGCGCCAAGCGACTGTCCGCATCCGGCGCATGCCGTATGACCGCAAGCAAATAATTTCTTTTCAGTAATTAATTTCTCCGTCATTATAATTTAAGGCCTATAAACTTATTTGTCGGACCGAATTCGGATATCTGATCTATAATCTCCTTCACCGATTCTTTAGTTACATCTCTGCCGCCAAGGCCGATTACAAACCCATTTATGCAAGGCGATTCTTTCTTACCCTGGAACAGGGCCTTTATATCTGTATAGAGAGGCCCGTAAGCGCCTAACGATATTGATTTTTCCACAATACCGACATATTTGGCCTTCTTTAAGGCGTCAAATATAGCGTCTTCGGGAAAGGGGCGGTGCGATACTACTTTAAGAACACCTATTTTAACACCCTTAGTCCTTAAATCATCCACAACGTCCTTTAATGTCCCGACTAAGGACCCTTTTGCCACCAATATTTTTTCAGCATCATCTGTTTTATATTTTTCTACCAACCCGCCTGATAGCCGTCCAAAAGCCTTTTCAAAATCACCGGCAACTTTCGGAATTAACTTTAGGACATCTTTCATAGTTTCCTGTATAGCGTAGCGTGTTTCCATATAGCAATCCGGGTCTCCAAGGACACCCATTGTTATAGGATTTGCAACATCTAATTTATAAAGAGGGCTAAAAGGAGAGAGAAATTTATCCACTTCCCCTTGGGATGGCATATCTACTACTTCTCCGCAATGCGTCAAGAGATAGCCGTCTATACAGATCATAACAGGCAGTTGTATATTATGATCTTCGGTAATCTTATATGCCTGGATATGAAGATCGCAGGCCTCTTGTACCGTTTCGGCATATAGCTGTATCCAGCCGCTATCTCTAACCGTCACGGAATCCTGGTGATCGTTCCATATGTTTATAGGCGCGGATATCGCCCTGTTTGCGCATGTCAAAACTAACGGAAGACGCATTCCGGCAATATTAAACAATACCTCGGTCATCAGTAATAAGCCTTGAGAACTAGTAGCGGTATAAGCTCTTACTCCGGCCGCACTGGCGCCTAATACTACAGAGGCTGCCGAATGCTCGCTTTCTACGTTTATAAACTCTGACTTTAGCTCCCCGTCGGCTACGATTTGCGCTAAACCTTCTACTATATGCGTTTGAGGAGTTATGGGATACGCTGATATAACGCCTGGTTTGCACAATTTTATGATCTTAGCGATAGCATATGAGCCTTCTATAAACTCTTTCATTCTTTTTCCCCCTCAGGGATCATGATTATATCTTTCTTTGGACATATTACCGCGCAATTGCCGCAGCCTTTACAATATTGATAATCGCAGCCGTAAGTATTTTTCTTATCTCCAAAAATACACCCTTCCGGGCATACTAAACGGCACATCTTGCACCCTATGCAATTCTTGCGCAAAAACTTTGGCTTTACCTCTGTGCGCCATGAGCCGGTTTTATTGCTAAGGCTGGAACCCGGCTTTGAGGTCAAATGCTTTATCATTTTTTCTCCTTGGATACGGCTTCAAATCCAGCTTTGACCGCTTCGGCGTTTTTCTCGCCCATCTTTCCCGGGAACCTCTTAACGACTGCTGCCTCTAAACTTTTTAATTCTACTTCGCCGGTAGCGGCCGCAAAGGCGCCCAAGAGCGCCGTGTTTCCCAAAGGCCTGCCAAGTATCTTTTGCGCTATATCATTTGCCGGGATTTCGTATATTTTAGCGTCTTTAATTTTTGGGGCTTGGATCCCTTCTCTTTTATTTATGATAGCGATCCCGCCTTTTTTGAGGCCTTTAAAAACATCAAAACCTCTCAAAAGCGTAGCGTCAACGACAATTATATAGTCCGGCTCATATATTTGGCTTCTTAAACGAATAGGTTTATCGTTGATGCGAACGAAGGCATTCATAGGAGCGCCCATCCTGGCCGCGCCGAAATAAGGAAACGCTAACGCATATTTATCCTCTGCGAATACAGCCTCTCCTAATAACATAGCGGTCGTTATGGCCCCCTGCCCTGCTCTTGCGTGTATACGAATTTCTTTCATCTTATCCTTCCTGCTAAGAAAACAGTCCGTATTATATTATATAAGTCAAAAAAAATCAAAAGAAATCTTTTGAATGGAATATCAATGCTTTTTTACCCTTACTTACGCCTTGCCCTATTACCTCACCGATAAATATACTGTGGTCGCCTGCCTTAAAAGAGCTTAAGAGCTTGCAATCCAAATAGCCGAAGCATCCTTCCAATATAGGCGATCCTGTATTTTTGGCTTCGAATTTTATGTCTTCGAACTTGTTCTTATTCCTTCCGGACCCAAAACCAAAATGCTTTCCGAGCTCGATCTGATTATCAGCCAGTATATTAACGGCAAAAATATTGCTCTCTTTAATCAATTCATGCGTATAGCGTTCGGGCGCGATGCTCACCATGACCATTGCCGGATTAAAAGATGCCTGGGCTATCCATGCCGCTGTCATGCCGTTAATTTTATCTCCGGATTTTGTAGTCACGACTGTTACCGGACTTGTTATCATATCTAATATGCCGCCAGCCATAACTAACCCCTTCGTTTTTGCAGTTCTTGTATCTTATCCAAAAGAATATTAATACCGTCAGCGATGGATTTTAAATCGTCTTTTTTGCGGACCTTTATTCTTTTGGAATACTCGCCTTTTACTATTTGCGCGACCTCCCGTTCCACCCGGGCAATAGGCCCTGCCAGGCGGCTTGATAATGCAAAACCCCACATAATGAGAATTATTACCATAGGAATAAAGCCTGCTACTAGTATTATATTTATCTTGTTCATAACAGGAAAAAGATGCTTCGCGATAACCTCAGGTATCCCTAAGTCTTCTGCAAGTATCGTAAACATAAGATAGTAAAGGCAAGCGCCGACAAATACCGCCGGTAAAAGAGTCGATATGAGCAACAGGCTTAAATAGCGAAGATGCAATACCCCGCCTATAAGACGAATTCTTCTCATGATTACTCCCCCTCTTTATATTCTATCTTAATATCATCGTAAAGGGCCTGCGCCTTTGTGCCTGTGCTGTCGGAATCTGTCATGAAAACGATTGCGCCGGCTTTGATTTTAGGTTCTACTCCGAACGCGGCTACATAGTCCTCATATAAATCCCTTTTTTCAGAGACCCACTTTCCTATTTTTTCTCGCCCGCGCTCTATGACAATAAGCTGCAAGTTTGGAGAATATGGGCTCGGTGAAATTGTTCCTTTTGGAATAGTTTCAGTCCATATATATTCCAATGCCTTTGCGCCTGTCGGGAGAAAGCCTGGAAATATTATATACATCCTTCCGCCGTAATCATCCACTCTGGTGTTCTTTAAATCATCGCCTTCTATCTTTGTCGGAAATTCAGTCACATTCCACCGCCAGCTCAATATCGGGTGCTTCTTCATATCTATCTTGATTTTATAATATAAGGCTGAGGCCGTGTTGTCGCTGTCGGCTGAAATAAAGGTATCTTTGCTAGTTTTTTCTACCTCATAATTTACGCGGCCTTTAAATATTTTTTCTTCCCACTGTTCCAGGTCTTCCTGCGTAGTGAAAGAGAATGATTTTAAAAGATGCGGCCCCTGCGCAGGATTAGGCTTATCGTCTTTTGCAAAAGATATTCCTATACATAGAAAAACAAGTAAAATAATAAATAGCCCGAATTTTATCTTCTTGGACCTGAGCATATGCCCCTTTTTGAATTTTTTATGAAATCTATTAAATGCCTAATCTCGTCCGAAGGTGATAACTTTCCCATTTTTTCCACGGCTTGAGATGTGTTAAGATCTGAACGGTAAAGTATTTTATAGGCCCTTTTTATTTCTTCCTTTATCTCTTTCGGAATAGAGCTCCTCCTTAAGCCCACAACATTCATCGACATGATCTCCGAGTCACCTTTTAACAACATAAAAGGCGGCACATCCTTATCAACTCGTGAATTGCCGCCCACCATTGCAAGACGGCCTATCCTAGCAAACTGATGAACAGCGCTATTTCCTCCGATGAACGACTCATCTTCTAATGTAACATACCCTGCCAAAAGGACGCTGCTTACCAAAGTAACCTTATTCCCGATTATACAATTATGGCCTACGTGTGAACAAGTCATCAGATAATTTTCATCACCTATTATAGTGCATGACCCAGCGATTGTGCCTCGATGAATAGTAACATATTCGCGGAGAATGTTTTTCCTTCCGATCTTTACAAATGACGGCTCATTTTTGAAAGCCCTGTCTTGCGGGATATCTCCTATGACGCAGCCTACGTGAATCTGGCACCCTTCCCCTATCTCGGTACCGTTATATATATAGGCATTGGCTTCTATTTTTACACCTGGGGCAATCCTTACGCCTTTTTCGATTACAACATAAGGGCCGATTTCCGCATTTTTTGAAACTTCAGCGCCTGTATCAATAACTGCCGTTTTGTGTATCATAATAAGCCCTCATTCGCTGTACAGCTCGGTGCTGCTCCTGTGGGATATGTTTTTTTCAATGAAATCTAATATTATCTTCTGGTTCTCATGTGTTATGTCTCTAAATTCCACTCCCATGCCTGGAGATGCGTGTGGCTGTATTTCCCTATCGGCACCCCATACTACAATTCCTCGCACATCTATTATACCATTAATTCCGGGAAGGTTAAGCTGTAATTTTAATTTTGCATTCATCGGAAATGTATCTTTACTGTAGATATACATCCCTGAGCCGCTTATATTTAATACCTTGCCTTCGTAGGACACCTCCGGCCTAGCAAAAAGACTATATGTCACAGTTATCCGCACATCAAGCCTGTCAAACCTGCGCCTTAAGGCCTTTTTCTCAACCTGCGAAATGGCTTCGTTAAAACTTTTTATAGCTGCCTTTTCATTCGGATATATTTCAAATATGGAATCCAGATGGGCTACTTTTAAAAGTCCGATCACCTGCATTGAAATATTGCAAAACCTAGCCCTGTAACCGTGATTTAATATATTCTTATAGGCTATGACCAGAATGGATAGGCCGTTATAATCTATACTTTCGACTTCTTCGAAATTAAAAAGTATATCCGTATTCTTGTATCGCAAAAGTTGACATGTGACTTCTATAATTTCGGCAGAATCTATGTCAATACTCCCGGAAATATCTAAAATGCTTATATTCTCATTCGTTCTTACCTGTATTTTCATCATACGATCCTGGCTTTTTTATTGTTTTATATATCCATTCAGGGGGTCAACGGCCTTGCCGGCATCCACTATTTCAAAATGCAAATGCGGCTGCATACCCCTTACGCTTGCATTGCCGCTTTTCCCGACTAAGCCTATGGTCTGGCCCTGTCTAACAAATACATCTGATTTAATCAGCCAACCATCCAAATGCCCGTAAATAGTACGAATACCGTCCGGATGAACGATCTTAACATATTTGCCCATACCTCTAGGCTGGTAATAGCAGATAGCTCTTCCGCTTTTGGCGGCATGCACAGGCGTTCCTATATCCGCTAAAATATCTATTCCTCTATGCCTCCTGCCGCCCCTTCTCTTAGCGCCGAAATACCCTTCACCCCATATATCCCCTCTTAATTCAGGATCTTTATTTTTTATAGATATCGGCATTATAAAGTAAGGTTCTTTCCACTTATACCACTTAATATATAGAGGCCTGTACGAGAGCAAGCAAGTATTTACGATTATAAAGCATAAAATCGTTACTATAAGAAATTTTAGAGTTTTCAGGAACCTCATCAATGCTTTCCAAGGCTTAAGACAAAAGCCATATTTATATTTTAAAAGATAAATATGGCTTTTGAAAAACTATGCAATTTAAATTTAATTGGTCTTAATTATTCTATAGACGTTGCGTTATTTTACGTCTGCGCTTGTTCCTTCTACAATCTTATCTGCTTCTTGAGCCGCTTCAACCGGCATTTTCACCGATCCTTCAACGGCTGTTCCTACAGTTTCAAACGAACCTTTTACTGGCTCGACTACTAAATCTTTCGTCTTCTCTAGGTCGCCTGTTGCCACACCGGCAGTAGCCTCACCTGTCTTAACTACCATCTCTGCGCTCTTCTGCGTAGTCTTAGCCGCCACTTCAGCCGTCTTTTTTGTCACGGTAAAAGGGTATACGAAAACTTTTTTGAAAAAGTTCGCGACCTTATTACCCTGCTCTGCTTGAGCGATACTCGGCATGAGCATAGTGAACATAGCGACTATTGCGACGAAGGCTATAGCACTTATAAGTCCTTTTCTCATTTCTGTCTTCCCTCCTTCCAATTGGGGATATTTCTAAATTATTGTACACTATAAAGCTTAAAAAGCAAGTATTTTCTCTACTTTGTCTCCCATAGTTCGCTGACTAATTTACTTACTAATTTACCATCAACGCGACCTTTGGTTTTCTCTATAACGGCCTTCATGATTTTGCCGAAATCTTTCTTATCCGTAGCTTGGAGTTCTTTAGCAGTGTCTTTTACGATTATCTTTAGCTCTTCTTCGGAGAGCATTTTCGGCATATATATATTTAAAGTGGCCAGCTCTTCCGTTTCCTTCTTTACCAAATCTTCCCTGCTGCCTTTTTTAAACAATTCTATAGATTCCTGATGCCGCTTTATCTGCTTTTGAATAATGCCTAATATGTCCTCATCTTTTATTTCTTTCAATAACTTCTCTATCATGTAGTTACAGATATCGGCTTTTACCAGCCTAAGTATGCCGACCTTTACAGAATCTCTTTGCTTTAATGCGCCTTTCAAATCTTTTTCTATCTTTTCCTGGAGCATATCACGACTCCTTGCTTTATCCTCTTAATTCAGGCCTACTTTTAACAACACTCGAAAGTAAGATGCTAATCTCGTAAAGCCCAACCAGCGGAATTGCCAGTAACGTTTGCGTTACGGGATCGGTGGTTGGGGTAATAACCGCACTTACTATAAAAATAGCCAATATGGCATATTTCCTTTGTTTTCTTAAGAAACTCGGACCTATAATACCCACCTGGGATAAAAAAACTATAACAACCGGCAATTCGAATAATATGCCAAAACTAATGAGCAACATCAGATAGAATGTAGCGAGATTTGAAAAAGTTATCATGGGAATGATTTTATCTGTTTGAAAGCTCAGAAAAAACTTTATAGCCCACGGCAAAATTAAAAAATAGCAAAATGCGAGCCCTCCCATAAAAAGAAAGAAGCTGGAAACCCAATAGGCGAGAAAATATTTTCTTTCTATTTCAGTAAAGGCGCCTTCTACAAAGCGCCACACTTGAAACATGATTACAGGAGAGGCTAAAAGCATTCCGGAGAAAAGCGCGATTTTAATATATGTAACAAATGCTTCTTGGGGGGATATAAATACAACTCTATCTACAAACCTTGTGAATAAAAACAATATTCTGTCTATGTATGTGTAGCTTATTACCCCACATAATACTAGAGCAATTATACATACTAAAAGACGCCTTCTCAATTCTTCCAGGTGTTCTATCAGGGTAGCTTTTTTTTCTTGCATGACCTTCTTGTTTAGAGTTACTTTTTTTCTTTCTTATCGTCAAGTTGGCCCTCTATGTCCGAGGCCCCTTTTTTAAATTCTTTTACGGCCCTGCCCAAAGCCCTGCCTATCTCAGGCAGTCTGGCGGCACCGAAGATAAGAAGAGCTATCAGCAAGATTATTACAAGCTCACCTATACCGATCCTTCCGAGCATACGTATCCTCCACCGGTTGAAATTCTTCTGTATATGCTATTAGCCTAGTTTAGTTACGTTCTTAGCTTGTTCGCCTTTAGGAGAATTCTCAATTTCAAACTCGACTTTTTCTCCTTCTTTCAAGGTCTTAAAGCCTTCACCTTGAATGGAAGCGTGATGTACGAAAACATCCTTTCCGCCGCCGTCAGGCGTTATGAAGCCGTAACCTTTTTTGTCATTAAACCATTTAACTGTACCCTGAGCCATTGTCTCACCTCCTTTCTTTATACTATCAATAAAAAAACCATGAGCGTCTATCTCATGGATATTGTTTAACGATATTGATATAAATTATTGAAAAATACTAACAAAAATTACCCTACCTTTACGATCTTATTATTTTCGTTTACTATTACTATGCGCGGCTTAAATTTGTTCACTTCTTTATCATCAATATACACATATGCTAAGATTATCAATAGATCTCCGACTGCGCCCAAGCGGGCCGTTCCGCCCTTAAGAGACGCGCCGGAACCCTTTTTCCCTTCTATGGCATATGTTTCAAAGCGCGCACCTGTATTGATATTTATAACCTGCACAACTTCATAAGGAATTATGCTGCTTGCTTCCAATAGTTCCTTAGCGATAGAAATAGAACCTTCATAGTGCAAATTAACTTCTACTACTTTTACGCGATGAATTTTTGCCTTACACATTAGGCGTAGCATATCACTCACCTCTATTTATATGTCGAAATAAACTTTTCAACTGACCGGTCGTAAGTGCCTTCTGCCAACCCATAGGTGCAATTGCAGAATTTCATATTTTGCTCTCTATTGGCGCATTTTTCCATATTCAATCTAATCTAAGCCAAACATAGGCGTAAAAAATATATAATACGCAAGCGAGCCGACTGCTAACACTACGGCTGAAGTAATGCAAATATGTTTGCCTAGTATTTTCGTCTCAGGATTCTTTCTTGAGAGGAGAATCAAACCAATCACAATCATTATATGAGGTACTGCTACAGAGCAGATATAATATAACCAACGGCTTTTGCGCATACTAATAAAAATATCTTATTCATGAATTTGGACCAAATTGTTTCCGTCGAAATATAGATACTTTGTTTTCTTCATGTATCCTTTACTTACCGGAATAGGAACGTTCGAATACTCAGGATAGTACGCCCACTCTTCTTTCTTTGTGCCGCCTAACCCTTTACTCAAACCCGCCTGATTTACAACGTCCGGCTTCCCCCAAATAGAAACTACCTCATCCTTTGTCATGCCTACTCTAAGAGGATCTGTTCCAAGAGGGTTATTTATGACTTGTTCTGGCGTGGGGGGTTCAATTCCGGCGCATCCTACTAGAAAAATACTTAAAATACAAAATACTACCAAAACTTTCGTCATTACTTATTCTCCAAACAGCGTCTAAGGCAAACGTATTATAACATACTGCTTCTTTATATGTAAAGAAAATTTTATAATTTATTTATGCCATTAAAAAATAGAGCAGAGTGAACTCCACCCTGCTCTATCATATATATGCAACCGAATAATATATCAATCTTATTCGATTATTTATCACCGGTTACCATTGTGGGTTTCATGGGTTGTTTTTCATAGCTACCCATTGGAGCTGATACCACATCAGCTGACCCTGATACCGTACGGGCGAATGCGTTAAATACGCCTTTCAGGGTACCGAATGTAAGACCAACGAACATATTCTTTTCCTTAGAGGTATCATAAATAGTTTTTGGTATTTCAGTCCAACCCAAAGCTATATTTTTTACGCCTCTTTCACCTTTTGTATAAGCGGTGTTCTTACCATCATCGGCACCATATGTAAGTGAACAAAGACCCATAAACATTAATACTATTATGCCACCTGTCAACAGCTTCTTCATCAAATTCACCTCCTTTTATTCTGAAATTATATTATAATAGCTATTGTATGTGATATGAAGTATATCATACGATTATAAATTTGTCAATCTTATTTGTAATTTTTATCCTACTACATTATTTGCGATTTATACGTCTCCCTTATGGCGTTAAAAAGCCCTATGTATTCAGCACTTCTGTAATCAGGATAGGTATGGTCAAGTGGCCTAAAACTATTATCCTTAAAAGCCAAAGTGACCTCGGCGAATATCCCTCTGCCTAAATATATGCGATGAGTATAATCTTTTGTTGTTAACAACACTACTTTGCTTAAGTTTAAATAACCCGGATCGATGTTTATTGTCCGATTTTCATTACTTGAAAATCTGGTTTCCAGTTTATTGGAGAGCAATTTTATAATCCAAATCTTTTCTGGCGCAATCAGCCGCTCGAAACTTATAAATTTTCGTTTTAAATTATCGCCCATTTCTTTTTCATAGTATTTGGTATGGGTAAAAAGAAAAGTTGGGCTTATTTTATCAATAGGACCGAATCTCTTGGCAAGCAGATCTTCTACTTTTTCAAGGATTGCGTCATCTTTATAAATAAAACCTACAATTAACTTGCTCTTGTCTAATTTTTTTATTATTCCCATAGGGGTTCACTGGGCCGAGAAAGATCCCTCAATAAACTGTGATAATTTCTTTCTTTCGTGGGACTTGATATTAATAAACCTTACACCTGCCCCAAAAAGCCTTTTATCGGACGGCTGGCTTCGCGGGATGTCTTCTATCCATGCTACCTCGGCTTGGGCTATTATAGGTTTTGTCATGCTCGGAAGCTTTACTTCCAGTAAGATAATACTGCCCTTTTCTAACTTTTCTTCAATATGTATCTTTGCGCCACCTATGCTTATATTTTCTGCGCGCACCTTGCTTGTTTGACTTTCTCTTTTTTTGTTTGAGTAAGAAATGCTAAAATTCGTGTCTATCCTTACCGCCCTTCGCCTTTCTTTGCCAAACCATATTTCTTCTAGCGTCGCATGAGGTTTGTGTTGTCTTGAATCCCGCAGCTCGCTAACGTAAACAACTATGAGCGTGCAAGCTAAGATTAAAATAATTAATGTTTGTATTAATAAAATCATTATCGTGGTTTGGTTTACGTAAAAGTATACCCCTTTTTATAAATATTTTCAACTTAAAAAAATTTATTCAAACTAATTAATTTCGAATTTGGGCTTGCGGGCCAAAGAGGTGCATGGAGGCAGGCGTATTGCCTTGCAGGGGTTAATCAAACTTAAATCCTTTTTTAATAAAAAGGCCTACGCAAACAGCTACTACCTTTGGATCGTATAATGTATTGGCGTTTTGCGTTATTTCTTCTAGAGCTTTATCAATCCCGAGCGCTGGCCTATAAGGCCTATGAGAAGCCATTGCTTCCACAACATCAGCTACTGCTAGAATTTTTGCTTCCAATAGAATTTCGTCTCCGCCAATACCTTTAGGGTATCCGGTTCCGTTAATTCTTTCATGATGCTGCAGAACGATTTGGGCAACAGGCCAGCTGAATTCCTCTGTTTTTAATATATCGTAGCCTGCCTGAGAATGGGTCTTTATAAAATTCATCTCTATTTCCGTTAGTTTAGAAGGCTTGCTTAAGATTTCGGCCGGCACATACATTTTCCCTATATCATGGAGCGTCGCTGCGACTTCCAGGCCCTCTAACTGGTCTTTGGGAAATCCCATCATGCTGGCAATGGCGCAGGCGAGCCTGCTGACGCGCCTCTGGTGGCCAGCAGTATAAGGGTCCCTCATTTCGGATGCGATTGCCATAGCCCTTATATTTCCAGCTATGGTTTTTTGCAATTTAACCAGGCTAAGCTTAAGTTCATCTTCTACTTTTTTCTGTTTCGTTATATCGCTTAAAAAACTCAAAACCGCCGGTTTGCCTTCCCATGTCACCGGGATAGAATTACTCCTTATCCACTTGATATTATTCTCTTTATCGATGACCTTAAAGGAGTGAACTGTGGAAGATTCACTATCCTTCATTTTTTTAAGGTTATATGTAGCGAATCCCTGCCTATCGTCGGTATGGATAAATTCTAGAAAGGGTTTAGACATCAATTCTTCCTTTGAATAACCCATAAATTCGACAACCTTAGGGTTGACATATTTAAGCATCCTATTCTGCGCTACGATAATACCGTCATTCGCGTTCTCCACCAGAGCTTTGTATTTTTCTTCTGATTTGCGCAGGGCCCTTTCCGCCTGCTTACGCTCTGCTATGTTTCGAAAATTTCCTATTATATAACTGGTTTCTTTGACTTTATGAAGCGTTCCGGCGCCTTCGACCTTTATTCGCTTTCTGTTTTTTGTTATAAATATAGTTTCTCCGATAAAGTTTACGCCATTTGTTAAAACCTTGTTAAACCCGTCTATTATCTTATCTATTTCGTCGGGGGGGTATATATCGTGGACGGAAAGTTTCAGGAACTCCGTTTTTGTGTATCCGAGCGTTCTGCAGGCGACCTTATTTGCATCAACTATCCCCCCGTTTTCGTCGGTTAAAATAAGAATGTCAAAAACCTGATTAAATAGAATTCTAAATTTATTCTCGACTTCCTTAAGCCTGTCTTCCGCGTGCTTTATGTGGGCCATATCAATGGCCATCTCATACCTGACAATTTTTCCGCTAGACAGCTTAATCGCCTTATCTATGCAATAATACCATCTGTTCGTAACTTTATTTTTAAACTCCCAAATATATGATTTTCCCACATTTTCGCCTAAGATGTATTTATTTGTGCAGAACAAACAAGGAGAGGTTAACCCCTGAAAGGCCCAGTAGCATTTTTGCCCTATGATGTCACCCATCAGTTGCTTTATGGCATTATTGACGTATAGAATTTCGTAGGTTTCTGTATCGGAAATGTATACAGGCTCATCAATGCTATCCCACAACTCGACCAACTGTTCACATTCAAATGTTAAGCACTTGTCCATATGATGCGCCCCGTTATCTTACGATTATCGATCCATAGAATGTAATAACTCCTGTTTTTTATTAGGCTAACAAATATTTAAGCCGAACTGCTATCCCTTAATCTTTATTTATTAATAATAGCAATTCGGCTTTATAGAACTCACTACAGCGGATTATGTTTATATATAATGCCGCTTGTCCTCAATATAAAGTATGCCTGATTTTTGACCAGATGTCAAGGTATAACTAATATTATAGGTGTGCAATGCTGCTACAGAGGACTATTACTGATTGATTTTGATCATTTTTTATTCAATTTTTTGGAATATGCCTTCTGCTCATGGGATAGGTCGTCAACCTTTATATGTGTAGGCCTTCCAAACCTTGAGGTCCTATCAAATACGTTTTTGGGGTCAGGGGCGTGAATATGAATTTTAAACTGCTCTCCTTCACCTTTATTCAATATTACCGCATGCCCTATTTCGGTTAAGGTCTTCATAAGTTTATTCTCATCTATGTTGCTTCCCACTAATATAAATTCAACGCAGTACTCTTCCCTGGAGCTTTCTTTTACATTAGGGGCCTTGAGGGGAGAGCCTGAAGCTGTCTTATTTATAGGTTGGGCTAGGCTATACCTGAGCATTCCTTCGAAAAAATATACCAAACCGCTAGCGCCGGCATCAACAACACCTGCCTCTTTCAGCGCAGGAAGCTCTTCTGGTGTCTGCGATAATGCTAATTTGGATTCTTCATGCACTGCTTTCAAGACATCTAAAAGAGTTGCCTTGTTCTCGCATATTTTTTCGGCTGCCGCTGCCAGCTTTCTGGCCACAGTAAGTATAGTGCCTTCCTTGGGTTCTGCCAATTTTTTGTAGGCTTCATCAGCGGCTACGCTAAGACCTTTTGCAAAATCCTGCGGCGTAATGACATCTTTTTCTTTTACCACATTTGCGAATCCTGTCAATAAGCTTAAAAATATCATGCCTGAACAACCCCTAGCTCCCTGAAACGCTCCCGTTGCTGCGGCATGCGCCACCTTTCCGGCTGAAGAGCTACCCGTTTTTCTGACGGATTGCCAAGCGGCCAGAAGCGTATAGTGCATATTCTTCCCGGCATCGCCGTCAGGCACAGGGAACACATCTATTGAATCGAGTTCATCTTTGCGTAACTCGAGCATTTTGATGCCTGACCTGATAAGCGCCTTCAACCTTAAACCGTCACACTGTGTTAAATCCAGATTTTTAAATTTTCCCATTTTTATTCGTGATCATCCCGGAGGCCAACCGAACTTTCTTCCTCCTATTAAATGCAAGTGTATATGAAAAACCAGCTGTCCTGCATCTTGGCCGCAGTTCCCTACGATTCTATATCCGGAGCCGTTCAGCCCATTATCCTTTGCTATTTTATTGGCGGCTAATAACATTTTTCCTACCAGCTCCGCGTCCGTACCCTTAAGAGAAGATAATTTATCTATATGTTTCTTTGGCACTATTAACACATGCGTCGGCGCCTGAGGTTTTATATCATTAAATGCAAAAATATCTTTATCTTCATATACTTTTTGCGAAGGGATTTCACCGCTTGCAATTTTGCAAAATAGGCAATCTTTCATTTTTTTTATTCTCCTTTGACCCTATTCTTTAACGACCCGATCCCATCTATTACAACTTCTACCGTATCACCCGCTTTCATAGGCCCCACGCCTTTCGGCGTGCCGGTAGAAATAACATCGCCTGCTAAAAGAAGCATTGTGCGCGATATAAAACTTAATAGTTCATATGGTGAAAATATAAGGTTATCCGTGTTGGAAGATTGCTTCAAAACACCGTTTTTATATAACCTAATACCTAGGCCTGATGGATTAATATCTGTTTCGATAAAAGGGCCTATTGGCGCGAACGTATCGAACGATTTTGACCTTGTCCATTGTATGTCAATGCGTTGCAAATCCCTCGCCGTGACATCATTAAAACATGTATAGCCTAATATATATTTATACGCCTCTTTCTCTTTAATATCTTTCGCTCTTCTTTTTACTACAAAAGCTAATTCTGCCTCATAGTCAAGGCGTTTAACCAGCTTGGGATATATTATATAATCGCCGTTTCCTATAATACTGGTAGGCGGTTTTAAAAATATCACGGGTTCCTTAGGGAGCCTCATGCCTAATTCTTTGGCGTGATCTTTATAGTTAAGGCCTACTGCTATGATCTTGGAAGGAAGGGATGGCGGAAGGATTTTTATGTCTTTTATATAAAAAATATTCCCTCTTTTTTTACTTGCTTCGCGCGGCTCAAATATAGAGCCCGCATACTCTATAACGCTGGTGCCGTTGAGTATGCCCGCCCTAATCTTATTCTTATATAAAAACCGAACTAGTTTCATGCTTGCGGCGTAAAAAGTTTATCAAGCCTTCCCTGCATCCTGTTGTTCTTTTTTCTCCTCAGGCTTAGGCGCAGATTTTGCCTTTTCGGCCTGCCAACAGTTTTTACTGCAATAATACTTACCGTGACGGTAGTACCACCATCTATCCTTGATGGTTTTGTTGCACTTAGCGCAGTTAGTTGGCCTTGCCTTTTCCGGGACCTTTTTCTCTTCCGGCTTTTTCTCTGCGACAGGAGACTTATCCGCTTGCTTTTCACCAGCAGCTTGTTCTTTAGGCGCTTCGGTATCCGGCTTAACCTCAGCAGCTTTTTCTTCCTTTTTTACCTCATCCACAAAAACCTCCTTAATTTATAATAATAAAAAAGGGGTAGATAGTAGAAAAGATATTATCTACCCCTTAAACCATCTATCCTTACAAATGAACCTTTATTGTCCTCTCTACTTAGTTTGTATAACAAATTCTGGTTCAACTATCGGCTTATAATCTTCCGGGAGAGGAACAGGGAATGTTGCCGTTTCGTACACGCCCACCACAGTTCTCATAACCGTCATACCTATGCCTTTTACGAGACCTAATGTAAGTCCGGCGAATACATTGCTTTCCACGCTTGTATCATATATATTCTTTGGCACTTCTATCCAACCCGTCAGTATATTTCCTACGCCTCTGCCGAGCTTTCGTGTCATATCCTGGGCATAACAATTGGAAACTACACTAATAATCATGAGAGCAACAATTAATAAAACTAGACCTTTTGCTTTCATTGATTTCACCTCCTCTTTATTATTTTCAAACTGAATATAGCACATTTAAAGATTCTTGTCAAGGGCTTTCATATGGCCAGTAGTGTCAAGATAATTGGACGCTTTCGTGTTTAGGTTCTTCGATCAATGTAAATATGTACTTAGGTCCATCC
>PEWV01000054.1 GCA_002780005.1 Candidatus Aquitaenariimonas noxiae
AAAGAAAGAGAGAGATTGTTGCTGGAAATGGAATTGCAACGCTCCGAGAGGCTTAAGACCGTATCAACCCTGGCGGCAGGCATGGCTCATGAAATTAAGAACCCATTAACCAGCATAAAAACATTTGTGGAATATATTGATGAAAAATATCAAGATCCTGGATTCAGGGCAAAATTTAAAAACATCGTCCCGAAAGAAGTGGATAAAATAGCAAATATAATTGATCAATTGCTGGATTACTCGAAAGTTGACAGGGTTAATCTGAAAACAACAGATATCCACCGCATTCTGGATTACGCGATAGACCTCTACAATAACGAATTCCTGAAGAAACACATAAAACTCATCAAATCCTACAACGCCCTGCACCCACTTATAGAGTGTGATGAGAACCAGATGAAACAGGCCTTTATAAATATCGTCTTAAACAGCATCGAAGCCATGCCAAACGGGGGAGAGCTCGCCATAAAGACAGGTGATATCAATAATGCCCTTGAAATCTCTATCCAAGACACGGGTTCCGGTATCACCAAAGATAAACTCGAACGTCTTTTTGACCCGTTCTATACCACAAAGGAAAAGGGGACAGGTCTGGGCCTATTTATAGTTCACCAGATACTGCAGAATAATAAGGGTAGGATTGCGATAGATAGCGAAGTAAATAAAGGCACCACTGTAAAGGTGATATTTGAGAAAGAAGCTGGGTAATGCTGCTTTTAGTATGTAGGGTAGATAGTAGGTTATGGAGTTAGGAAGGTAAAGTTATTATGAATTTGGTACCCTTGCCAGATTCGCTTTCGCAGATGATGTTCCCGCCATGTTCTTTTATGATTCCGTGGACTATACTTAACCCCAACCCTGTTCCGCTCTCTTTGGTTGAATAGAATGGATCAAAAATATGTGGCAGGTCTTTATGATTAATGCCGCATCCGGTATCTTCGATTATTATTTCCAAAGTTTGTCTTTCGCTTGGCAGCTTGGTTCTAACGATCAACTTCCCGCCGTCTTTTATAGCGTCCATTGCGTTTAAAAATAAATTAAGAAAAACCTGTTTTAATCTATTTGGATCAGCCTCTATTATACTTGCTTCCTTGGCCCCATAATCCTTCACCACATCAATTCTCTTTTTAATCAACTCATTGCTTAATAGTGACAATGTTTCATCTAGAAGTTTATGGACATCCGTTCGTTGTAGACTTAGAAGCTTGGGTTTTGCAAAGTCGAGAAGCTGGCTTACTATGGTATTGATCTTGTCAACCTCGCTGCCGACAATTCTTTTGAATTTCTCTCTGAAATTTGAATCTTCATGTTTTTCATCTAAGTATTCAGTAAAAGTTTTAATGCTCGTAAGTGGATTCTTAATTTCATGCGCCATGCCTGCGGCAAGAGTAGCAACCGCTTTTAATCTGTCACTTCTTCGGATTTCCTCCATTAAGCGTTCATTTTCATCTGCGAGCATTTCCTGGGAACCTTTGAAGAAATATTTGTCGACAAAAGATTGGATCTTGTTTTTGAGAGGCTGAAAAAGAAGAATAAATAATACGATACTCGTTAAGGTTAACACTATTGATTTATATCCAATAAAACCTCTGAATATAATTTCCGAAATATAGACTATAATAAAATAAATGAGTGTAATAATTGTTACTAAAATAGAATAGATAACACCTTTTCGCACGACAATATTGATGTCAAGAAGATGATGTTTAATCATAGCGTAGGAAATAAGAAATGCAAAAATATCAAAAAAAATGAATCCAAAAGGATAAATATCTATCCCATATGCGGGGAGGTAATCTATAGCTGAAAAAGCAAAAATTGTAAATGACAACAAAATATATTTAAATCTATTGTATTCACTAGTGGTAGATAACTTTCCCTTGTAAGTTTTATATTTAATAAAGAAAAATGCATACATATAAGAGATGGTTAACAGCGTAATTAACAAGTTAAGTGTTTCAAAAATACCAGCATTAGGATATTTACCCCAGTTGTATCTAAATATTTGGCTTAAAAAGAAAAACTTGTTAGTATACAATGATATTAGAGAAATAAAAGCAAAAATATAATATAATTTTAGAACTTTATTTAAAATTTTAATTTCAAAGTAGAAAACAAGAAAATGCACGTAAGCGATTGGGGCAAGTATGACGCCTGTTAACCCAAGTTTTATAAAATTATTCCATTGCGTATCATTTATCAAAGACATCCCAAGCCCTAAATACCAAGTAGAAATGCAGAAGCATTGACATAGGAAGCAACGATTTATTTTTGCTCTTTTATTTTTAAAATAGACAAAAAGACCAAGTGAATAACCTAAGAGGGCGCTAATGAGGGGAAAAATTGCGTAGATTGTTATCTTCATCTTTATTTCAAGATTTTGCTTACTGTCTCTAATACTTGCTTACTCTCGAACGGCTTGACGATGTAGTCGCCGGCGCCGTATTTGACGGCTTCGGTGGCAGTTTCGACGCATTTATAACCGGTCGCGATCACGACCTTTATATTAGGCTTTACAGTCTTTATCGCTTTCAAGGTCTCAAGCCCGTTCATTTTCGGCATTTTTATATCGAGGATAACCAGGTCGGTAGGATTCTTTTTGACGTGTTCTATCGCCTCCGGGCCGTTGGTGGCGAAAGAGAGGTCATAATCTCTTTCCAAGATCAAATTCAGCGATTCTCGGATGCCTTCTTCGTCATCACAGATGAGGATTTTTTTCTTAGCCATTAAACACCTCCAGTTTTAGTAGTTAGTAGTCAGTAGTTAGGGATTAGGGGGAGTTTGCCCCACAGAAGTTATTAACCCGTTTAACATTTTTCCAATTTCATCGGCAAATTTCCAACAATTTTCGAGATTTTCAGTATAATTTAAATCTTTAGTTAATATGAGATAGTATTTTAATTCTTGCAAAGATCCCTGCGATATATTATAAAAATTCATCTTATCTTTTTTACCGCGTTTTGCGAACCCCTCAGCTATATTAGCCGCAATAGATACAGATGCTCTGCGCATTTGCGACACTAATCCAAATTTCTCTTCAGGCGGGAATTTTACCGTAGTCTTATATATTTCTAAAGCCAATTCATGACTTTTTTGCCAAACTTTTAGGTCTTTAAAATCCTTTATCTTTTCCATATTTCCTAATCCCTAGCTACTAGTCCCTAACTACTAACTACAGTGCCGGCGGCGATATCACGCAGATCACTTTCGCTTCACCGGTTCCTGAGTTTTTCAACACGTGAGGGAGTGAAGCGTCGAAATAAAGAGTTTCGCTCTTGTTTAAATTGTACTTTTCTTTTCCGACCAATGCCTCGATCTTTCCGTCGATAACATAAATAAATTTCTCAATACCTCTTTTCGTTTCCTCTTTATGTGTTGAACCTCCGAAGTCTATTTTTATCATAATGGGCATCATTTTCTTATCCATAACCCTAGACGTCAACATCTCCGATGACGATTTTTTGCTATGGACAAAGATGTCTGTTCTCGAAGCCACACTTTTATGCTCGACCTGCTTTTTTCCTTCTTCGATCTTGGCGTATAGTTCCGGCAGTGTAATGTCCATAGCTTTGCAGATCTGCATGTGGCTTCCTATCGTGCCGGTCATTATTTCGTTCTCGATCCTGCTCAAGGTAGCCAGCGCCACGCCTGATTTTTTGGACAATTCCTGGAGCGTCATTTTTCTTTCTTTACGTAATTCACGTATTTTTGATCCTATTTTCATGATTTAACCTCCGTATATAAATATATAGAAATGATTACAGTGATTTAAATGTAAATGATTACACAGATTAAAATAATGATTACAGTGATGGAAAAGAGCGATTACAGTGATAAAGAGCTGATTTCAGTGATAAAAGCACATGATTACAGTGATAAAAGTCAAAAATTGCAACTATCCATGCAGCCTTCAATTAAAGCCTTTTCATATGTAATTATAGCCTATTTTTGCATTTTTGTCAAAAAATATTTTCATAAATATCAATATCTGTATACACCCTAAATAGCCTTGACTTTTTATACTATGGCTGTTATAATTTTTGCCGAAGTTAAAAGTCAGATTTATACGGGGCGTAGCCCCGCCCTTTTGAGTAAGTTATGTATTACGTATATTTGATTAAAGCAAGCTCTAATGGGAAAATTTATATTGGTCATACAAGTGACTTAAAAAAGCGATTGGTTCAGCATAATAGTGGTTATAGTAGAGCAACAAAATCATATCGTGAATGGAGTTTAGTTTATTCAGAAAAATATTCTACCAGATGTTTAGCTATGAAACGCGAAAAATATTTGAAATCAGGGGATGGTAGAAAGGCTCTTAAATTGAGAGGAATAGTTTAAAATATCGGGAAGTAGCGCAGTTGGCTTAGCGCGCGTGGTTTGGGACCATGAGGTCGCGGGTTCGAATCCCGCCTTCCCGACCAATACTAGATGGGTTCTCCCGCCTATGCTGTAATTTTGGCATGCATGTGCGGGACCCCGCGCACGAATAGCGAAAAGTGGGGTGTAGGCGGGGAAATCCCAGCGCCCCGACCAGATTGGCTAATGGCAAATAGCTAATAGCCAATAGCTAATAGCCAATAGTGTATGATAAACGTTCAGGTTTGAGGTGTAGATATTTAAAAAATGGCAGATAGCAAGTGGTTAGGCTCATCCATTTGCTATTCGCTATATGCCATTTGCTAATACGGGCCCGTAGCTCAGTTGGATAGAGCATCTGCCTTTAACAACAGGAGCCTTCATAGGGAATACAACCTATGAAGTGGATGTGGCTATATGCAAGGACACCCTAATTAATTTTAGGGCTATTTGCAGGCAACCGCTCGAAACGGGGTAATAAATTCGCCAGAGAGGAGGTGAGAATGCATCATACCAAGCATAAAGCTGATATAGGATTGGGTAAGGTTATAGGGGATGTTATAGAGAAGGGCTTTGTTCCATGTATTCCATTGTCAGAGCATCAAGCATACGATCTTGTTGTTGTAGATCCTAAAGGTTTTGTTATCAAGATGCAAGTTAAGTATGCAACGCTGAAAAAAAACGGAACAGTGAATGTGAGATTCAGAAGGAATTGGTCTGACTCAAAAGGTGTTCATACGGAACGTTATTCAGAAGACGAATTTGACTGTTATGTCATTTATTGTCCTGAAAAACAAGCAGTTCTTTATATCCCCAATAATTTTAACTGTCCTAAAACAGTGCGCTTTGTTAAACCAAAAAATAACCAACGACAAAGCGTTAAATGGGCGAATAATTACCTTGAAATAAAGCGAGAGTCCTCAGAGACTATACGCCACACACCTGAAATGGTGAAGACATAGTCCAGACCGCAATTTTGATTGTATTTCAAAAGCTGAAGTAATTCAGTGCGGTAAGCTAAGCAGGGGGTCGCGTGTTCGAATCACGCCGGGCTCGCCATATTGGCAAATAGCTAATAGCCAATGGCCAATAGTACGAAAAAAATGCTTAAGTTTAAAAGATTTGGATAAATGCAAAAAGGCAAATAGCTAATGGCAAATGGCTAATGGTACGCATAAAACGCTTGGATTTAAAGATCTAATATATGGAATTGGTGAATAGCTAATGGCAAATGGCTAATAGTATATAGAAAAATGTTTAGATTTGAAGATTTAGATATATGGAAATTGGCAATTGAATATGCAGATGAACTGTATGATCTGATTCAGAAATTGCCCACAGCCGAAAGATATAATCTTACGGATCAGCTCAGGAGGGCAGCCCTGTCCATATCCAATAACATCGCTGAAGGTTCGGGTGTTTCTACGATTAAGAGTTTTAGTTCTTTTTTGGACATAAGTATATCTTCCGCTCTTGAGGCAGTTAATTTACTGCACTTTGCAAGCAGAAGAGGGTTTGTTCCTGAAGATGAACGCAGCAAATTTTATACAAAAGCTGAAACTTTAATTAAAAAAATACGAGCGTTCAAGAATAGTTTAAAATAACTGTAACTATTTGCCATTTGCCATTACGGTGGGTGTAGCTCAATCCGCCACAAAGCGTCGGCGGACTTCGCATGGAAAGTATTAATGGTGGGTGTAGCTCAATCCGCCACAAAGCGTCGGCGGACTTCGCATGGAAAGTATTAATGGTGGGTGTAGCTCAGCTTGGATAGAGCGCTTGACTGTGGCTCAAGGTGTCGCGGGTTCAAATCCCGTCACCCACCCCAATTGTTCTTTTTCGGTTTCGGCGAGGATTTTGAAGGCAGAACTGTAAGAAACATAAAGGGTTGTGTTTGCGATTTTACGGT
>PEWV01000033.1 GCA_002780005.1 Candidatus Aquitaenariimonas noxiae
TTTACGCAACACATGGCGGGATCCCGTACATGCATGCCTAAATATTAGTTTAGACGGGAAACTTTTTACAAGGAAGAAATCGGTTTCCCTGTCCCGAGCGAAGTCGAGGGATAAAAGGATGGGCATTGTCCGAACCCGCCGTTGCATCAGTGACGGGTGAGTTATGCCCATCCCCGATTTATGACCAGTCAAAAAGCGTTAAGAAATTTTGACGGAACGAAAGGGCAGGCAAAAACAGGACAGGGAACTGCGAATCCCTGGTGCTACCATTATATTCAGGAAAGGTACAAAATGGTGTGGCTTAATATCTGGCTGGTCTCGATCAAGCTCTTCACAATTACATATTCATTATCGCTGTGCCATTTCTCTCCGCCCTTAGCGGAATATCCAAGACAGGGAACTCCTTTAACAATAAGAAATCTCAAGTCGGTAGCGCCCGACAATATAGCCTCTTTTACCCTCTTATTTTTTACCTTAATAGCCGCTCGCTTAAAGGCTTGGAAAAGCGCGTTGTCCGTACCGGAGGTAACCGCGTTATTGCCTGACCTGAGTTTTACATTAACCCGCAGATCCTTATCTTTCTTTTTTAGATCACTAATGACATTTTTGATCTCTTTTATCGCCTCACCCATAGTTTCTTCGGGAAGCAATCTTCTGTCAATGCTAAATACGCTCAAATCTGGAACGGTATTAACCTTGAGCCCGCCCTTTAGCTCGCCGCCCATGACAAGCGTCGCGGCCTTGTCCAGTTTATTCCTGGTTACGAACTTTGTTTTTTTCTTCTCTATTCTTTTTTTCAGATCAAAAAGCGCCGAAGCGACTTTTACCATTTTTTCAAAAGAATTAATTCCTCTGTAAGGGCTCGAGGCATGCGCAGATTTCCCGAAGACTTCAATATCGAACCAGGCCACTCCTTTATTCCCGCAGGCAACCCATTCTCCGGAATACCCCTCGCTTATAGCGTAGTCGGCTTTTATCAGCCCTTTCTTCACGAGCCACCCGAATCCTGTCGCGCCTCCTGTCTCTTCGTCAGGACAAAAGGACAGCTGTACATTCACCCTTGGCGCCAGGTTATTGACTTTAAGCGCCTTTATAGCGAATATGACACTTGCGATATTCCCTTTCATATCCTCTGCGCCCCTGCCGTAGATTCTCCCCTTATTTACCACAGGCCTAAAAGGTGGGGTCTTCCAATTACCTGTTGCCGGGACCACATCGTAATGGCAAGTTATGTGAAGCGTTTTTTTTGAATTTGTATTCCAATCTGCTATAAGATTTATACGCTCTGCGCCTTCGGTTATTCCCTTCTCTCTTAAATAACTCGTCGGAACAGCATATCTTTTTGTCCTAAGGCCTGCGGCTTTGCACTCCCTCTCGACAAGCCTAACCAGCTTATCGTAATTCTTCCCGGGCGGGTTTACAGTGGAAATACCTATCAGGTCTTTTGTAAATTCTATTATATTATTCCGGTTACTATTTAAATAATCTATTATTTTTTTCATCTTCTCTTTTTCAAAGGGAGGGGCCAGATATTCTTTTTTTCCAAAAAAAATACCCGACCCTATTAAAGTTTATCGTTATCTAAACGATTATCTCTTTTTCTTCCTCTTTCCGCCGCGAGCCATCTTCGCCATAGATACGTCACCCTGCTTATCGATGAAATAGAGATAACCTTTCTGCCTCTTAATACCGCATTTCACGACCTTCTGAGGCTTGCCTCCCTTTTGTTTGCCGCGAGCCATCTTCGCCATAGAAACGTCGCCGTTCTTATCGACATAATACAGATAGCCCTTCTGTCTCTTGATCTTGCATTTTACTACTTTCGTTGCCATATTCTCACCTCCTTCCATTTATAAATTATTCTCCTACAAAAACTATTTTAAGAATGATTACAGTGATTTTTTAAAATGATTACAGCGATGAGCTTATAAACGGCCATCTCTGTAATCATTTGTTTATCGCTGTAATCATTTTTCTGTCAATTTATGTGCCTATCCTTACTGTTTCAAAAATACCTTTAAGCGTCGCAATGGCGGATAAGGCAGCCAGTGCGCTCGTTTTTGGGTTTTCTTTGGACGGCACGTTCTCGCATTTGGTATAAATCCTACCAAAGTCGCCTACTAGTTCGATCTCGTGGGTATTTCTTTTGTATTCCGGAGACGTGACTATATTCACCATTGTTTCTTTCTCGCCTACGCCTGCGAAGCTTAAAACTGCGGAAACATTTATATTTTGCGGAAAGGCCCTCACAGCTTCGGCTGCGGTGCCTTTAAAAATAAGCGTCTCTTTATTTATCGCTTTTAGATCTATGCCTTTTTCTTTGATGTAAGGGGCGTCTTTCAGTCCTAAGGGAGGTTTACGTGTAGTTATAACCACAGAGTCGATATGCCCTATTTTAGCGGCCTTGACCCCGTCCAGCCCGCATATAGCGCCGCTAGGCAGATATATCCTTGATCCTTTTTTGTTAGCCTTATCAAAAAGATGCGGTTTGCCTACCAATCCGCCTACGCTCATAACCATTACATCCTTTCCGGACGATATGGCCTTCTCTACCACTTCTGACGAGATCTTTGCCGACGCCGCTTCTACTACGAGGTCGCTTCTCTCTATTAATTTATCAAGTGACGTCGCTACGATATCGAGTTCTAACCTGTCGGCCAAAGCCACAGCCTTATTTTTATCGATATCATACAAGGCAATAAGCTCGACGTTACTTTGTAGATCTTTTTTACACGCCTCTGCCAATATGGAACCTATAGTTCCACACCCGACAAGGCCGATCTTACATTTCTTTTTAGACTCCGGAGATAGTCGCACCGCTTCTCTCCCCCGTAATTTTTAGCATTTTTTCCAGGCTCACCCTTGCTCGCTCGGCTATTTTTTTCGGGACTTTCACCTCATGAACCATAAGCTCGAGGGAGCGGGTTACCCAACCAAGGGTCGTCAATTTCATATTCGGACAGACAAGGTGTTCACTCGGTAAATAAAATATCTTATCCGGATTCTCTTTCCTAAGTTTATAAAGCATACCTGATTCCGTTCCGATTATGAATTCCTTTGCCTTAGACGACTTTACGTATTTAAACATGCTGGCTGTGCTGCATATGTGGTCGGCGATGTCCTGTATTTCGGAGCTGCACTCGGGGTGCGCTATTACTTCTGCCTTCGGATGGATCTTCTTCGCCTTGGTGATATCTTCACCTTTTAGGACTATGTGCGTGGGGCAGAATCCCTCCCAGGCTATAATTTCTTTCTCTGGGACTTGTGACTGAACGAAGCGGGCTAAATTCTTATCAGGCACAAATATAATCCTTTTATTCGGCAATGATCTCACCACCGCGACAGCGTTACTGGAAGTGCAGCCTATATCGCTTTCGGCCTTTACCTCTGCGTTTGAATTGACATAGCACACCACCGCTGCGTCAGGAAATTCTTTACGTTTTGCCCTTAACTCCTCAACCCCGACCATGTCTGCTAGCGGGCAACCTGCTTCCTTAACCGGAAGTAGCACTTTCTTTTTCGGATTCAATATCGAAGCGCTTTCTGCCATAAAATGCACACCGCAGAAAACTATAACATCTACATTTGTTTTAACCGCTGCCTCGGACAGGGCCAAAGAGTCGCCGCTTATATCGGCTATGTTCTGGATTTCGTCGCGCTGGTAATTATGGACCATTATAATAGCGTTTCTTTTTTTCTTGAGCCTCACTATTTCTTTCGTAAGGCTTTCTATATATTTTTTATCTTCTTTTTTCATGCTATCCATATGATGTGTCATATTTATCTCAACTTTTCTTAAAAGGCTTAGACGCCGACTAGCATATTATCTATAAGCCTGGTGTTGCCTATTTTCACTGCCAGCACGATAATGGCCTTTGACTTGATAGTTTCTATATCTTTCAAATTGCCGGCATCAACCATTGATACGTAATCTATTCGAGCGGTTTTTTTTGCGTTTATCATTTTACGCATTGCAGTTATTATCCTGGCTGAATTTTTCTCGCCTCTCTTAATAAGCGCCTTAGCGTTATTCAGTGCGTAATAAAGCACTAGGGCATCTTTCCGCTCGCTTTTACTTAAATACACATTTCTGGAGCTCATCGCCAGGCCGTCCTTCTCTCTTACGGTCGGCAACGCTTCTATTTTCACTTTCATATTCAGGTCTTTTACCATCTGCTTTATAACGATTGCCTGCTGGGCGTCTTTCTGGCCGAAATAAGCTACATCCGGTTGAACAATATTAAAAAGTTTTGCGACTACGGTCGCCACTCCTTTAAAATGGCCGGGGCGCGACGCGCCGCATAAACCTTCGGTCAATTCTTCGACATTTACATAAGTGCAGTAACCGGCAGGATACATATTTTTTACTGCCGGATAAAAAATAACATCCACGCCAAAGGCCGCCGCAAGCCATTTATCTTTTTTAAAATCGCGCGGATAATTTTTGAAATCTTCCTTAGGCCCGAATTGCGTGGGATTCACGAAGATGCTGACCACAACAATATCGTTTTTGGATTTCGCCTGTTTTATAAGGCTTAAATGGCCTTTGTGAAGATAGCCCATTGTCGGGACAAAACCTATTTTTCTGCCTTTCCTCCGAAGCTTTAATGAAAAATCTGCCATTTTCGATAATTGCTTTATGACCTGCATGCTTTATTTTCTTTTTTTACCTTTTTATAAATGCTTTTCACGCTTTCACCGAGCATAGGATGAATAAAGCCCGGAGCGACTTCACAAAATCCTTTAAGCACAAAATCTCTTTCCGTGAATCGAGGGTGCGGGATACATAGATCCGACGTTTTCACCTTTTTATTGCCATACGCAAGTATATCCAGGTCTATCGTCCTCGGGCCGTTCTTAATTGTCCTTTTTCTCTTGAGGCTCTGTTCTATGCCTTGCAGCCTTTTTAAAAGAACATCGGGCTTAAGCGAGGTTTTTATTTTAACTACACCATTCAGGAATTTACACTGCCCCGCAGGTCCTCCGACCGGATCCGTTTCATATATAGACGACGTTTTTTCGACTACCATATCGCCGGAATGCTTTAGTAAATCTACGGCCTTTCTGACATATAATCGCCTATTCCCCAAATTAGACCCTAAGCCGATATAAGCGTTTATCATTAAATTACTTTTTTGATCCTCTCGATGGCTTCCGCAAGCCTATCTTTCCCCACGGTCAAGGCTATTCTTATATAACCTTCCCCGTAAGTCCCGAAACCGACACCCGGGGTGATGACAACATCGGCCTTTTCTAAGATATGTTTTGCCAAAGACGTTGAATCATAGCCTTTTAAAGTATGCGCCCAAACATAGAACGTAGCTTTTGGTTTTTGTATCTTCCACCCTAATCTCGCCAAACCGTTGATGACCGTATCGCGCCTTTCCTGATACATGCTGCCGAATTGGATCGCGTTCTTGATCCCGCTTTTTAACGCGGCAATACCGGCTATCTGGATAGCGGTGAATACCCCGGAATCGATGTTTGACTTGACCTGCGCCAGGCCGGAGATCACATCTTTATTGCCGCATACAAATCCGATCCTCCAGCCTGTCATGTTGTATGTCTTGGAAAAGGAATGGAACTCGACACCTATTTCTTTTGAGCCTTCAATTTCAAGGAAACTCGGGGCTTTATATCCGTCAAAATTTATTTCGGAATACGCCGCGTCATGACATACGATTATATTAAATTTTTTTGCGAAAGCGATGAGATCTTTAAAAAACTCTTTTGACGCAATGGCGCCCGTTGGGTTATTAGGGTAATTCGCAAATATGATCTTTGCCCTCTTCGCAGCATCGGGTTTTATTTTTTTCAAGTCCGGTAAAAATGCGTTATCTTCCAGAAGCGGCATGTATATCGGCTCGCCGCCAGCGAAGATCGTACCCGACCTATACGGCGGATAGCAAGGATCGGGAATTAAAACACGATCTCCTGGATTTACAAAAGCGAGCGGTATGTGCGCTATCCCCTCTTTTGAGCCTATCAAAGGCAATATCTCGGTTTCTGGGTCAAGCGTTACATTGAACCTCGTTTTATACCACTCGGCAATGGCCTTTCGTAATTCTAAAAGTCCGGCGTCTAAGGCATAACGGTGCGTTGACTCATCAAGGCTCGCTTTATGAAGTTCGTCGATTATGAATTTCGGCGTAGGTATATCAGGATCCCCCACACCTAGATCAATGATATCCCGCCCCTGGCTTCGGGCTTTCTTTTTCGCCCTGTCTATCTCTACGAATAAATAAGGCGGAAGTTTTTTTAATCTGTCCGATCTCTCTATATTCATTTTTTATTTAATACCTCGTCAGCCCAAGAACATCCTGCATGTTAAATTGGCCTTTTCCCTTTTTCGCTATGAATTTCGCGGCCACAAGCGCTCCACTGGCAAATACATCGCGGGATTTTGCATGATGGGTCAGGCTTATCGTTTCAAATTTTGCATCAAATACAACAGTGTGGTCGCCTATTATTTCCCCTTCCCTTATGGACTCAATCGGTATGTCGCACTTGCCTTTTACGTCTTTTATTATCTGGGCTAATTTTTTAGCCGTTCCGCTCGGAGCGTCCTTTTTATGTTTATGGTGCGCTTCGGTCATGCTTATTTTTGGATCCTCTAAGACCTCTGATGCCTCTTTTACCAATTGGAACAAAAGGTTTACCCCGACGGACATATTAGGAGAAAATACAACGGGGATCTTTTTTGAGGCCAGGGCTATCGTTTTCATCCCGACATCATCGATACCCGTAGTTCCTATTACGATAGCCTTTTTATTTTTTAAAACAATATCCAGGTGCTCGAGGGTCGCCTCGGGAGAAGTGAATTCGATCAGCACATTCCCTTTTCTTATTGCCGCTTCCATATCCGATGAAACCTTAATATCGGGTTTTTTGGCGCCTAAGACCTCGCTTAGTTTTTTGCCTATATTGGGATTGCCTTCTTTTTCTATCGCGCCGACTATTTCGAACTCGCTATCCTCTGAGGCCAGACCTAATATTTTAAGGCCCATCTTGCCGCAACAGCCGCTTATTACAAGTTTAATCATGCATTCACCTTAAAACCGTATTCCTTTAGTACTTTTTTGAGCTTTTCTGTGGTCTCGTCGACCGGAGGGCATAGTGGAAGCCTCCACTCCGGGGTCAATAACCCTATCAATCCCATGGATGCCTTTACAGGGATCGGGTTTGTCTCTATAAAAAGCGCTTTGAAAACAGGCATCATTTTGTAGTGCAGTTTCATGGCTTTATCCAGTTTGCCCTCGAGGAAATAATTAACCATATCCGCCACTTCTTTAGGTATAAGATTTGCCGCTACGGACACGACCCCTTTGGCTCCTATCGCCATCATGGGAAGCGTGAGGCTGTCGTCACCGCTTAAGACCGTAATATCGCAAAGCGACAGTATCTGGCTCACCTGGTCAAGCGACCCACTCGCCTCTTTTATGGCCATGATATTATCTATTTTTGAGAGTCTCGCCACGGTCTGCGGAAGCATAGAGATGCCGGTTCTCGAAGGAACATTATAAAGCACTATCGGTATGTCGACTGCTTTCGCAATTTTTTCATAATGCCTGTACTGGCCTTCGGGCGTCGGTTTATTATAATACGGCGTTATCATAAGGGCACCGTCGCAATGGGCTTTTTTGGCATGTTTTGTAAGCTCCAGCGCTTCTTCCGTATTGTTGGAACCTGTGCCGGCAACAACCTGTATTCTTTTATTAACGATCTCAACCGTGAGGTCCATCAAATGCTTCTGCTCTTCGTGAGAAAGGGTTGCCGCCTCACCGGTGCATCCGGCAGGGACTATGCCGTTCGTCCCGCTCTTGATCTGGAATTCTATTAACTCTTCGAATTTTTTCTCGTCGATTTTTCCGTTTCTAAATGGTGTTACTATAGCTACATATGAACCTTTGAACATAAGATCCTCCACTTTAAAATATTTGTTATAAATTCGAATATCGAAATGCGAAACAATGTTCAAATTTTCAAAATTCGAATTCCAAAAACAACTGTTTTATCCATTTGAGCATTCTAATTTAGTATTTGTTTCGAATTTCGTGCTTCGGATTTCGTATTTAATAATCAATCTTACCCTCATAGACTTTTTTTGCTTCGCCTTCTAAACAAACATTTTTTACCGATTTTTTTTCTTTATCAAAATATATCTTAAGGACCTCGCCACTTTTCGTGCGAACGCTGACCGGAGATATGGCGCTTTTTAATAAAGACGCCATAATAGCCGAGGCGCAAGCACCTGTGCCGCAGGCAAGGGTCTCATCCTCCACCCCTCTTTCATATGTCCTGATATAAAGAGACCTCTTATTAATAAACTTTACGAAATCAGCGTTGGCACCTTTCGGCCGGAATGCTTTATGATAACGGATCTCCCTCCCCATTCCTTTTACGTCAAAATTATCAATATTATCGACAAACATAATGACGTGCGGAACTCCAGTATTTATATGATGAACGTGATATTTTTTGCCTTTCAAGGTGATGCTCAAATTTATTTTCAGATCTTTTGGGTCGGTCATTCTCACTTTCGCTATATTCTTCCCTTTAAGCTCCGCCCGCAGGATACCGGCGCCGGTCTCAATTTTTATAATACGTTTACCGCAATATAACGCGACGCACCTCGAGCCGTTACCGCACATGGTTACCTCACTTCCGTCGGGGTTTATAATGCGCATCTTCACGTCCGCTTTATTGGAATCTTCCAAGACCAAAAGCCCGTCGGCGCTGACACCCAGTTTTTGGCGGCAGACCTTCTTCGCGAAATCTGGCCACTTGACCACTTGGCCACTTGACCACTTGGCCACTTTATTTTTTCTGCTATCTACAAGTACAAAATCATTCCCGCTTGCGACTAGTTTTGTAAATTTTATCTCTTTCATCTTAAAACAGAAGGTATTATCTCTTTTTTCACAAGGTCACTGTAGTTTTCGGCCTGCCTTATCTTGTGAAGCTTGCCTTTAATGATCATAAATTCTGCGACTCTCGGCCTTGCGTTATAGTTACTGGACATACTAAACCCGTATGCCCCGGCACCCATGATCGCAAGAAAGTCACCCTGAGCGGGCTCGTTCAGTTTTCTATTTTTTCCGAAGAAATCCCCGCTTTCGCATATCGGACCGACGATATCATAGGTTTTAGGTTTCAGGTTATAGGTTATAGGTTTAGTGACCGACAATATCTCATGATAAGCCCCGTATATACTGGGCCTGATCAGATCATTCATTCCTGCGTCGACAATGACAAAATCTTTATTTGCGCCTTTTTTGGTATATAGGACTTTAGTTACCAGGATACCGCTGTTCCCTACTATAAACCTGCCTGGTTCCAAAATAAGCCTGAATTTTCGTTCACCGATGAGCGGAAGGACTGCCCTGGCGAATTCCTCGGCTGTTTGCGGTTTTTCATCCGCATAGATGATCCCCAGCCCACCGCCTATGTTCAGCCATTTTATATTCAGGGCGTTGGTATCGATAAAATTCAATATCCTTTTGATAGCCGCTACAAATGGTTTTGATTCTGTAATCTGCGAACCGATATGAACGTGCAAACCGTTTATCAAAACATTACCGTATTTATTCTGCCTTTGAAAAATAATCCTGGCATCGTCAAAACTTATACCGAATTTAGTTGTTTTTGTGCCTGTTGTTATATAATCGTGTGTTTTTGGTTTTATATCCGGGTTTATCCTCAGCGCGATATTCACAACTCGGCCTTTTCGCGAAGCTACCCTATTTATAAGTTTGAGTTCACTCTCTGATTCAACATTAAAAAAGAGAATATTTGCCTTTATGGCTTCGACTATTTCTTCTTCTTTTTTCCCTACGCCAGCGTATACTATTTTTTGCGGCTCAACACCCGCTTTTCGCGCTTTATAAAGCTCCCCGCCCGAAACAATATCCAATCCTGCGCCTTCTTTTACAAGGGCTTTTAAGATCGCGAGATTAGAGTTGGCTTTCATCGAGAAACATATCAGCGGTTCGGCGCTTTTAAAAGCGTCTTTGAGCTTTCTATAGTGGTCTATAAGGGTTTTATAGCTATATAAATAGAAAGGTGTTTTAACCTCATCCGCTACATCTCTTACTCTTACGTTTTCGCAATATAATTCATTTCCTTTATATCGAAACTCGTGCATTGTGTGTTTCTTTCATGTTACAGGTTTTAGGTTCTAGGTTTTAGGTTTTTTCTTTTAACCGAAATCCTCGATTTAACAGAAACTAAAGGATCCATAAGCTTTATTATTTCAGAATGTTTCAGCTTATCGGAAAATTGTTTCAGTTCGAGATCGTTCATCTCTTTTATTTTTTTATTTTTGTTTAGAGAATATCTTACTAATTTCCCCACACTATCGTGGGCATTTTTAAACGGCTCACCTTTCCCAATAAGATAATAAACCAAATCTGTGGCATATAAAGTCTCGTCGTTTTCTATAGCTTTGGCTATAGTTTTTTTATTCCATTTTAAAGTCGCTATAAGCTTCTCTAAAACTTTTAATTCTTTCTCAATTATCTCGAAAGAACTGAAAAGTGGGGGCTTGTCCAGCTGCATATCTCTATTGTAGGTAAGAGGCAAGCCTTTCATAGTAGTTAATACGCTTACCAGGTTCCCGTATAATACACCCGAATAGCCTCTGATTAGCTCGAGAACATCTGGGTTCTTTTTTTGCGGCATCAAAGAACTCCCTGTTGCAAACGCATCATCTATCTCCACAAAACCAAATTCCTTTGTAGACCATATTATTAGATCCTCTGAGAGCCTAGATAAGTGCATACCCATAATCGAAAGAGCAGATAATATCTCAATAACAAAATCCCTATCACTGACTGTATCTAATGAATTTTCAACTGCTTCAAACTGAATTTCTTTAAAGTCTAGTTCCTTTATTACTTCCTTAATTGCTTCATTATAGAATTTTGAACTAATTGGTGCTCCAGCAAGAGCTCCAGCACCTAAAGTAAACTTTATGTTATCACTCAGAGTATAGAGTCTCTTATAATCTCTGTTTAACATATTACAATAACTTCTTAAATAATCGGACAGATAAACAAGCTGAGCATGTTGCAAATGCGTGTACCCTGGAATAGTTATATCTATATTCTCCTTAGCCATTTCTAATAGTGTCTTCTGAAGGTTGAGACATAATTCTCTAATATCTAGCAATTTATCCTTACTAAACATTTTCAGATCAAAAACCACCTGGTCATTTCTGGATCTGGCTGTATGTAATTTTAGCACCAAGCTTTTTACTTCTTTCTCCAAAACATTTTGAATATTGGTATGTATATCTTCACAGGCATTATCATATTTAAAAGTTCCAGATTTGATTTTGTCCAGTATATTAGAAAACGCTTTGTGGAGTTTGTTATATTCTGTGATTGATAAAAAATCTGCCTTCTTCAATATTTTTATATGCATTAGAGAACCATACACATCATATTCGGCAAGTTTGTAGTCATAGTGTATCGACTTAGTGAACTCCTCCACTAAAGGATCGGTCTTTTTACCGAATCTTCCGCCCCATAATTTTTTCGCCATATACCCCCCCTAATCCCTATCTACTAATCCCTAACTACTTTTTATACGGCAATCCCCAGATCTGTATAAAACCCTTAGCCAGGGACTGGTTAAATTTGTCACCCTTGCCGTACGTTGCCAACTCGTATTTATATAAAGAGTGCGCCGATTTTCTTCCGACAATCGCGCAATTTCCCTTATTAAGTTTTACTTTAACGCTACCCGTGACATTCTTTTGCGTTTCGTCAATAAATTTATCCAAAGCCTTTCTTAACGGCGTATACCATAAGCCATAATAGATCAGCTCAGAGTATTTTAAAGATATTGACTCCTTGAAATGCGCCAATTCTCTGTCGAGGACTAAGCTTTCCAGGGCCTTGTGCGCTTCATGCAATATGTAGGCTGCGGGCGCTTCGTATATTTCTCTCGATTTTATGCCTACCAGCCTATTCTCTATCATATCGCTTCTGCCTATCCCATTTGCGCCGCCTATCTGATTGAGCTTGGCCAATAAAGCTATCCCTCGAAGCTCTTTTCCGTTCAACTTCTTTGGTATGCCCTTTTCAAAATATATCTCTAGATATACGGGCTTTGCCGGCGCTTGAGACGGATCCTTCGTCATTTGATAAACATCTCCAGGAGGCTCAAGATATGGGTCCTCCAATTTACCGCTTTCTATGCTTATGCCCCACAGATTTTTATCTATACTATAAGGGCTTTTCTTTGTAACCTCTATAGGTATTTTATGCTGTTTAGCGTATCTAATTTCAGCTTCTCTGGTCGGCAATTCCCATTCTCTTACGGGTGCAATTATTTTTAACTTTGAATCCAGGGATCCTATTGTGACTTCAAATCTAACCTGGTCGTTCCCTTTACCTGTGCATCCGTGGGCTACATACTCGGCCTTCTCTTTTTCGGCTACCTCAACAAGGCCTTTCGCTAAAAGAGGTCTGGAAAGGGCTGTCGCCAGAAAATACTTGGATTCATACACCGCGCCTGCCTTGAGGCTAGGGAATATGAAGTCTTTCACAAACTCATCCTTCAGGTCTTCGATTATTACCTTGGAGGCTCCGGCAATCATCCCTCTTTTTTTAGAAGAAGAAAAATCTTCGCCCTGGCCCACGTCGCCCATATAGGCTATAACGTCGTAGCCTTTATCCTTTAGCCATCTCACAGCGACAGAAGTGTCTAAACCGCCTGAATATGCCAGAACTACTTTCTTATTCATAAACTCATCTCCAGTTTTAAATTCGAAATTCGAATATCGAATTTCGAAACAAATTCTAAATTTAAATGTTCAAATTCTTCAAACATATCGGTTTTGAACATTCGAATTTTTGTCATTCGATATTGTTTCGTATTTCGTGCTTCGTGTTTCGAATTTCGTATTTTTGTTATTTATCCAACAATAACATCAATATCGCCTTCTGAACATGAAGCCTGTTCTCTGCCTGGTCAAACACGATAGAATTAGGGCTGTCAATAACAGAGTCCGTTATCTCCTCTCCTCTGTGCGCGGGCAGGCAATGCATAACTAGGCATTTAGGTTTTGCGTAAGACATAAGTCTCGAATCGATCTGAAACATTTTAAATGCGTTCAATCTCTTCGCGCGCTCGGATTCCTGGCCCATGCTGACCCATACGTCCGTATAAATGACGTCTGCGCCTTCTGCCGCTTTTAAAGGGTCATTCAATACTGTTATTTTCACCGATTTTTCGGCTTCATTCACTATATTCTTTTTCGGCTCGTATCCTTTAGGCGAAGCTACGGTCAAATCCAGCCCTATTTTAGCTACACCGTGCATCAATGAGTGCAAAACATTATTCCCGTCTCCTATATATACGACTTTTATTTTCTTGGGATCCTTAAATTTTTCCGTTATGGTAAAAATATCGCTTAAGCCCTGGCAAGGATGAAACATATCGCTAAGACCGTTTATCACCGGGATCGTGGAATGCTCTGCCAATTCTTCTATATCCTTATTGAGGAATGTCCTAGCGACTATGCAATTAACATATCTGGAGAGCGTGGCCGCTATATCCTTAACCGCTTCCCTGGAACCGAATTTTATATGCGTTTCGTCGAGATATATCGCGTGACCTCCGAGCTGGGCCATTCCCACCTCAAAGGAGACCCTGGTCCTGCTCGACGGCTTCTGGAATATCAAGGCCAAGCTTTTGCCTCTCAACTCATCCTTGTAAAGTTCCGGGCTTTTCTTCACCTTTGTCGCTAAACTCAATATGCCGCTAACGTCCTGGCTCGATAGATCGTTTATTGAAATTAAATCTTTTCCTTTAAGCATGGACTTCTCCGAATACTTTTTTTAAGATCCTTAGCCCCTTATTGATCTGGCTTCTTTTAATATTTATAGGAGGCATGATCCTCAAAACATTCTTCTGGGTGCAGTTTATAAGCAAACCGTGATTAAGGCATGATTTAAAAATAGGGTCCCCCTCCATTGTAAGCTCGACTCCTATCATGAGGCCCATACCCCTTACTTCTTTTATAAACGGGAATTTCTTCTTTAGTTTATTCAATTGGTTGATCAAATGTTCTCCCATCGCCTTTACATGTTTTAGAATATTTTCGCTTTCTATCGTTTCGAACACCGCTAAAGATGCCGCGCACACAAGCGGGCTTCCGCCAAACGTCGATGCGTGAGTGCCCGGCCCCAAAAGATCGGCTATTTCCTTTTTGGCGACCATCGCCCCTATTGGAACACCGCCGCCCAATGCCTTTGCTAACGTTATTATATCAGGCTCTACGCCGTAATTTTTATAGCAAAACATCTCTCCTGTTCTTCCGATGCCGGTCTGCACCTCATCGAATATCAGGAGCATATCTTTATCATCACAGATCTTCCTTACTTCCTGTATATATTCCTTTCCTGCCACATTAATCCCGCCTTCTCCCTGGATAGGCTCAAGCATGATAGCTGCTGTTTTATCCGTAATGGCTCCTTTAAGCGCGGCTATATCGTTGAACGGGACTGATTTAAACCCTTCGGGCAGAGGATAGAACCCAAGCTTAACCTTTTCCTGGCCCGTAGCGGTGATCATCGCGAGCGTCCTTCCGTGAAAAGATTTTTCCATAGTGATGACCTCGAATTTTGAGCCTTGCCCGTATTTTCTTGCCAATTTTACCGCGGCTTCATTGGCTTCGGCTCCGCTATTAGCGAAAAACACCTTACCGCTGCCGAAAGAATGCTCTATTATTTTCTTGGCGAGAAGAGGTTGAAGCTCGCTCATGTAGTTATTGGAAACGTGCATGATCTTCCCCACCTGGTCTTTAACTGCCTTAACAACTTTTTTAGGACAATGCCCCAGGCCGCTTACAGCCCAACCCGGAAAAAAATCCAGGTATTTCTTTCCTTCGATATCCCATACCTCAGCGCCCTTTCCTCTAGAAATGCACAAGGGGCTGCGCGAATAAGTCGGCATAACATATTCGTTATAAAGGTCAGTTACTTCTTTCATTTTTCCCATTTTACCCTGCTTTCTATATTTTATAAGTCCTGCGACGCTTTCGTCCGCCTGTTAAGTTTTGTTATCTCAGTCCCCATTCCTTTGTCGGTAAAAATCTCCAAGAGGAGCGCGTGCGGTATTCTGCAATCGACTATGTGCGCTTTTTTTACACCGTTCCTGATCGCGACTAAACAGGCCTGAGCCTTGGGGATCATGCCCTTTACGATAATACCTTTTTCTATCATGACCTCGACATCGGCTGTTGTTAACGAATCATAGAGCGTATTTTCATTATTTATGTCCCTCATGATCCCTTTTACGTTACTGAGAAGGACTATTTTTTCGGCGCCAAGCGCGACCGCTATTTTCGCCGCGGCGCTGTCAGCGTTAATATTGTATATTTTTCCGTCCTCACCTTTAGCCAGCGAAGAAATTACCGGTATAACATCCGTCTCTATGAGCCTTGTCAAAAGGGTTGTATCGACTGATGTGATCTCGCCGACATACCCTATGTCTTTTTCTTTGATAATTTTTTTAGCCTTTATAAGGCCGGCGTCTTTCCCGCTTAAGCCGTAAGACTGAACGCCTAACGATTTAAATTCTTCAACTAATTTTTTATTAAGCCCCCAGAGGACCTCATCGACTATATCTATCGCTTCTTCATCCGTAACCCTCTGGCCGTCTACAAATTCAACCTTCTTTCCTATCTCATCCATTTTCTTGCTTATCAAAGGACCGCCGCCATGTATAAGAACGGGCTTCATTCCGGCGTAATTCATAAATACGATGTCTTCCAGCACGTTTCTTCTTACAGCGTCATCTGTAATAGCGCTCCCGCCGTACTTGATCAAAATAACCTTATTATAAAAAGTTTTTATATAAGGTAATGCTTCTATCAATATATCGCTTTTTCTTATCGCTTCTTCCATTTTCTATTTAGGTAGTATAACCTGAGTTAATATCTATGTATTCGTGCGTAAGGTCGCATGTTAATATCCTAGCGCTCCCATTCCCCAGCTTTAAGTCGATTTTTATGTCTATCTCTTTTTTCTTATAAATCCCTTCCAGGGCTTTTTTATCTATGTTCACACCAGCGCCGTTGCTCATAACTTTCTTATTACCGATATATATATCTAACTTATCGGCATTAACGTCGGCGCCGCTAAAACCCACGGCCGCCGCTATCCTACCCCAATTAGGGTCCTCTCCGTATATGGACGTCTTGAATAAGGCGTCATCTGCTATCGAAGAAGCTATGTCTTTGGCGTCATTGTCGGTTTTGGCGTTCTTCACTGTTATGCGCACTAATTTAGTAGCCCCTTCCCCGTCCAATACTATCATTTTTGCAAGCTCGCTCATCACGTATTCGAGAGCCTTCGAGAATTTCGCATAAGAGGGGCTATTTTTATAGATTTCTTTATTGCCGGCTAATCCGTTCGCCAGCATAAAAACAGTATCATTAGTGCTCGTCGCCCCATCCACTGATATAGAATTGAAAGATTTTCCTACGGCGTCCTTAAAGGCGCTTCTTAGCGCGGCTTTATTTATGGCCGCATCCGTAGTTATGAATGAAAGCATGGTAGCCATATCGGGGCAAATCATGCCTGCGCCTTTTGCGACCCCTCCGATAAGAACGGAGCTCCCGCCTATTAGGATTTTGGCGGCAACTTCTTTCTGGAATTTATCCGTAGTCATTACAGCCTTGGCAAAACGACTACCGCCTTCTTTATTAACGCCTTCTACTAAAAATGGTATTGCCGCAGTGATCAGCTTTACCTGAAGCGGCCTGCCTATTACACCGGTCGAAGCCACTAAGATCTCTTCCTTTAGGGCGCCTAGCTCCTTTGCTGCGGCCAAAGACATGAGCTCTGCATCTTTAATACCTCCTGGCCCGTTACAGCAATTAGCATTACCACTATTCACGATTATGCCTCTAAAAACGGAGTTTTTTATATGCCTTTGGCTGATTATTACCGGAGCGGCTTTGACCTTATTCTGTGTAAATGCAGCAACAGCTATAGCCGGGACTTCAGAAACTAAAAGGGCGAGGTCATCTTTTGATTTCTTGATTCCGCAACATACACCATTTGCCAAAAAACCCTTCGGTGCAGTAATTCCACCTCTTATCACTTCCATATTTAAACCAAACCTGTTTTTTCGTCAAAGTCATACATTATATTCATATTCTGCACGGCCTGACCACTGGCGCCTTTACGCAGATTATCAATAACACTTACGACTATGACCATTCCTCTTTCTCCATCAACCTTTAATCCTATATCGCAGAAGTTTGTATTAACAACGCTTACGATCTGCGGCAGGGTTTTCTTTTCAAAAACCCTTACAAAATATTCTTTTTCATAAAATTTGTTATATAATTCGTGTATATCCGCTTCCTGGGGTTTTTTATTCAACTTTATATAAACGGTGGAAAGGATACCTCTTCTCATAGGAACAAGGTGCGGCACGAATACAACACTTATCTTTTTATGCGCCAACCTGGAAATCTCCTGATTTATCTCGGGTGTATGCTGATGTTCGTTTATTTTGTATGCCTTTAGATTCTGGTCTACCTCTCCGAAGGATAAACTAATATCGGCTTTTCTCCCGGCTCCGGTTGCGCCGCTTTTTGAATCTGCGATTATCTGTTCAAGCGCGGATGCCTTTTCCTTGACCACCGGTGCTGTCGCCAATATGATGCTCGTCGGATAACAGCCGGGATTTGCGATCAATTGAGCATCTTTGATCTTTGACCTATAAAGTTCGGGTAACCCATAAACTGCCTTTTTTAAATTAGCCGTATCTTTATGCGATATACCGTAATATTTTTTATACTCATCCGTGTCTTCCAGCCTATAATCGGCGCTCATATCAATAACGCGCTTGCCGTTCTGCAAGAACTTAGGCGCTATTTCCATAGAGATCTTATGGGGAAGGGCCAAGAAGACCAGATCGCTCACCCTGCTTACTTCGTCGATGTCCAATTCTTTACATATAAGATCCACCCTTTTTTTGAAATACGGATACAATGTGCTAAATTTAGTCGGCGCATCAATGATGGCGGTTAAAGAAGTAAGTTCTACCTCGGGATGATTGGATAGAATATCGACTAACTCCTCGCCCGTGTAACCTGTCGCGCCAACAATCGCTACCCTTATCATATTTTTCTCCTCTGTACAAAATTTATTATATGATTACAGTGATTTTCCTTATTCTAAACATATGATCAAGATTACATAGATTAAACTCTTTATCACTGTAATCTATGTTGCATATTCTTATAAGCAAAGAATCAATGTAATCATATATGCCTTTTAAGTATAGCGTTCCGACGACGAACTATTATAAAATAAAAAACCTACCCTGTCAAACTAATTTAGCAAGATTAACAGGCTAGGTTCTCGTCGTATTTTTTAAGTTTTTTTAAATATTAATTACCGTTTCGAATACTGGAATCTCTTGCGGGCTCTTTTTCTTCCGTACTTCTTTCTTTCTTTAGCTCGAGGGTCCCTCGTCAAGTATCCGTCTTTTCTCAAAACCACCCTCAATGTCTCATCTATAGCCGCAAGCGCCCTCGCGATTCCGTGCCGCAAAGCTCCGGCCTGGCCGCCGATGCCTCCGCCTGACACAGTAGCCCTGATATCATATTTCCCTAACGTCTTTGTTGCCTTAAAGGGCTGCACTATAATCAGACGATGCGTTTCTCTATTAAAATAACCTTCAAAAGGTTTCTGGTTAACACTAATCTTGCCTTCTCCCGGGGTAAGATATACCCGTGCCACGGATTCCTTCCGTCGTCCTGTAGCGTAATAAGTAAGCTGGCCTATCTTCTTCATCTTGTCCTACTCCTTACTTGCTCTTAGACTAACCTTTAAATCTAGTTCTTTGCATTGTTGAGCGCTATGCGGATGTTCTTTACCGCTATAGACTTTAAGATTTGAAAGGATCTTTCTTCCGAGCCTGCCCTTCGGCAGCATGCCCCACACCGCAGACCTTAAAACCTCTGTGGGTTTTCTTTCAAGCATTGTCTTAAGGCTTTTTTCTTTAAAACCTCCCGGATATCCGGAATGGCTTCTATACAATTTCTGTTCCAATTTTTTGCCGGTAACCTTTATTTTATCGGCATTTACAACAACTACAAAATCGCCTGTATCCAAGTGGGGTGTAAATATAGGCTTGTGCTTCCCGCGCAGGATCTTGGCTATTTCAGAAGCCAATCTTCCGAGGATCTTGCCTTCGGCATCAATAACATACCATTTTTTTTCTATATCTTTTTTATTTACCATAAATGTCGCCATAAGCACCAACTCATCTTAAGGGTTGGTATTGTATAACACAATACCGTCTATGTCAAGTATTAATTATTTTTTGTTATTGCAAGGCAAAAATGTCCTGTTTCTAGCAAAGCAAGAATGTCCGGTTTTCATGTTTCAATTAGTAGTAGTTCTTTTTCTT
>PEWV01000022.1 GCA_002780005.1 Candidatus Aquitaenariimonas noxiae
AAAAAGAACTACTACTAATTGAAACATGAAAACCGGACATTCTTGCTTTGCTAGAAACAGGACATTTTTGCCTTGCAATAACATTATGATGTAAATCAATTGACATATATAGGGCCACATGTTAAAATAACCTAACTTTTGAGGTAAATATGAGAGAATATAAGCCGTTGGATAAGTTAAAGTTGCGTTCAATAAAAAGCAGGACCAGCAAGGTTGATATCAGCTTATTTGCCGAACCGTTAAAGAAGAAAACATCGTTCAACAATTTTTATAATTCGCTTCCGCATATCCTCGCAGCCAGAGACTTAAGAAAGCTGGTCGACGCAATTGTCAAAGCCAAGAAACGCAACAAAATGGTTATATTCATGTTCGGGGCCCATGTTATAAAATGCGGGTTGTCTTCGCTTTTAATAGAGCTTATGAAGAAAGGTGTAGTTAAGGCAATAGCTATAAACGGGGCAGGCGTTATCCACGATACGGAGATCGCCATGGTCGGCAAGACAAGCGAGGACGTTGACGCGTCCTTAAAAGACGGGTCCTTCGGTATGACAGAAGAATCCGCGCTTTTTATAAATGACGCGATAGATAAGGGCGCAGCCAAAGGCCATGGGATAGGAAAGGCAGTGGGGACCGAGATCGAGCGGGCAAAATTCCCGTACAATGATTTCAGCATACTATATTGGGGTGTCAGGTTGAATATCCCGGTTACGGCCCACGTAGCTATAGGCACAGATACAATACATATGCATTCTTCTTGCAACGGCCTTGCCCTAGGCGAAGGGGCGCTTATAGATTTTAGGAATTTTATATATAGCGTGTCAAAACTGAATGGCGGAGTTGTCGTGAACTTTGGCTCGGCAGTTATACTTCCTGAAGTCTTTTTAAAGGCGGTAAGCGCATCCAGAAATTTAGGCCATAAGGTTAAAGATTTTACAACCGCAAATTTTGATATGTACAGGTTATATCGTCCCCAAGAAAATGTGGTGAGACGCCCGACCTCTATGGGGGGTGAAGGTTTCAATTTTGCTGGCCACCACGAAATAATGATCCCGCTGCTTTACCAAGCGATAGTGGAGAAATTATGAAGACATTGGGTTTTGAAAAGTTAAAAGAAATTATCAATAAATTCAAAAAGGCTAAAGTGCTCGTCGTGGGAGACTTGATGCTCGACGAGTATGTATGGGGCGATGTGACGCGCATATCTCCCGAAGCCCCGGTGCCGATAGTGAAAGTTAATAAAGAAAACTTTATGCCCGGCGGGGCCAGTAATGTCGCTAATAATATAGTTACGCTGGGAGGTAAGGCAATTTTGGTAGGAGTTATAGGCAGCGATGGCAGGGGAGAGATATTGAAAAAAACCCTTAAAGATAAAGGAGTGGATATAGGCGGCGTGATCAGCGATATCTCAAGGCCTACTACTTTAAAGACTCGAGTGATCGCGTCCCATCAGCAGGTGGTTCGAATCGACAAGGAGAAGACCGACCCCCTATCGTCAAAAGTATTATCTAAAGTGATAGATTACGTCAGAAGAAAACTAGAGGACGTAGATTCTCTAATTATAGAAGATTACGGAAAAGGCGTTATCATACCGCAACTTTTAGACAAGGTCGTCAGCATGGCGAGGGCGAAGAATAAACTTATAATAGTCGACCCCAAAGAAGAGAATTTTTCATTCTATAAAGGTATTACCGGCATAACTCCGAATCAGCACGAGGCGTCCTGCGCCGTAGGTTTCGCGATAAAAGACGAGGAAACCTTGAATAAAGCCGGTTTCAAATTATTGAATAAGCTTGGCTGTAAAGTCGTGGTCATAACGCTCGGGGAGCGCGGTATGCGTGTCTTCGAGAGAAGAAAAAGATCAGTCCATATACCGACGGTCGCTCAGGAAGTTTTTGATGTCTCAGGCGCTGGCGATACTGTAATAGGCACTTTTACTTTATCGCTAAGTTGCGGAGCTGAGCCGATAGTCGCGGCGCATATCGCGAACTGCGCGGCAGGCATAGTGATCGGCAAGTTAGGAACTGCAGTAGTGACAAAAGACGAATTGATAGAGAGGATAAAAAAGGAGATGGAAAGATGAAAGTAGTCGGCGTAATACCGGCCAGGTATAATTCCACAAGATTTGAAGGAAAGGTAATAGCTGACCTCCTGGGGAAGCCCATAATCCAGCATGTGTACGAGAAGGCGAAAGCCGCTAGGCTTTTAGACGACCTGATAGTAGCCGCGGATGATGACAGGGTGGTGAAGATAGTTAAAGACTTCGGCGGCAAGGTCATTTATACTTCACCGAAGCAGCCGACAGGCTCCGACAGGATTGCTGAGGTTGTAAATCCGCTTGACGTAAAGATTGTCATAAACATACAAGGCGATGAGCCTTTGATCGAGCCTAAGATGATAGACGAGCTGGCAAGAGTTTTGCTTAACGATGAGAAACTGGTGATGGCAACCCTGGTTAAAAAAATCAACAACCCCGAAGATATAAACAATCCAAATGTTGTTAAGGTAGTCATTGATAGGGCCGGCTTCGCGCTTTATTTTTCAAGATTCCCCATTCCGTACGTCAGGATAGGCGATTCCTTAATAGCCGCTGCGGCAGAGGCAATGCCCAATGAAGCAGGCAGGGCCAAGAATATTGTGTATTATAAACATATAGGGCTTTACGCATACACGAAAGACTTCTTATTCACATTTACAAATCTTCCCCCTTCGCCTCTGGAGGAAGCAGAAGAACTCGAACAACTCAGGGCGTTAGAATACGGTTATAAAATAAAAACCGTTGAAACCGAATTTGAGACAGTCGGGGTTGACACGCCTCAAGACCTAGAAAAGGCGAAGGAAACCTTGACTAGCTCCAGAAAAGCAGAAAATGCAAAAAATAGTTAAAGTTTCGAAAAATATCAAGATCGGCGGAAGAGAACCGTTAGTTTTGATCGCAGGGCCGTGTGTGATCGAATCCGAAAAAAGCGCTTTATATCACGCCGAGGCGATCAGAGACTTAACAAGCCGCTATAAGGTCCCGTTCATATTTAAATCAAGCTATGATAAGGCGAACCGAACATCCGTCTCTTCTTTTAGGGGCCCTGGTTTAAAAAAGGGATTGGAGATCTTAAGTAAGGTAAAAAAAGAGTTTGGGATTCCTGTTTTAAGCGATGTCCATTGCAGCGAAGAAATAGGCGAAGCCGCTAGTGTCCTGGATATAATTCAAATCCCTGCCCTTTTATGCCGCCAGACAGATCTGATCGTGAAGGCGGCCCGAACGAATAGAATTATCAATATAAAAAAAGGCCAGTTCATTTCTCCGTATGACATGAAAAATGCCATAGAGAAAATCGAATCGACCGGTAATAAGAAGATTTTAGTGACCGAGAGGGGGACGCTTTTTGGTTATAACAATTTAGTCAGCGATTTTCGCTCAATTGTTATCATGAAAGATTTCGGCTACCCTGTTATATATGACGCAAGCCACTCTGTTCAAATGCCCGGAGCCCTCGGTGATAAAAGCGGAGGGATGAGGGAATTTATGCCGCCATTGATCGCCGCGGCCGCTTCGGTCGGATGCGACGGTATCTTTGTGGAAGTTCACACTAATCCTGCGCAGGCTTTGTGCGACGGGCCCAATATGTTATCCTTAAAAACATTGGGATCAGTTATTCTGTTAATAAAAGAAGCCCAAAAAGTTGGGAGGCATTTTAGATGATAATAAAACGGGCCAAAGACGTTATCGATATAGAAGCCGCGGCCATTACCAGCCTGAAGGGTAAAATCGGCAGGGAGTTTGTAAAAGCCGTAGAGGCTATAAGTAAATGCAAAGGGAGGGTCATTGTGAGCGGGATGGGCAAGCCAGGCTTTATCGCCCAGAAAATATCCGCGACACTTTCTTCTACAGGAACACCGTCTTTATATCTTCATCCGGCAGAAGCCCTGCACGGCGATTTAGGCAGGATCACAAAAGGTGACATAATGATAGCTTTCTCAAATAGCGGCGAGACAGAAGAGATCGTAAAGTTCCTTCCGATAATAAAAAAGATAGGGATAAAACTCATATCGTTTGTAGGGAATGTTAATTCTACCCTGGCTAAGAATAGTGATTATGTTTTGAATACATGCGTCAAAAAAGAGGCATGCTCGCTCGGGCTTGCTCCGACAGCCTCGACTACGGCCATGCTTGCAATGGGAGACGCACTGGCTGTTGCATTATTAGATAAAAAAGGGTTTAAAGAAAAGGATTTCGCGTTTTATCATCCTGGTGGAACTCTTGGCAAGAGGCTCCTTCTTACAGTTGACGACATCATGAGAAAAAAAGCAGATCACCCGATAGTGCGAGATACCTTGAAGGTCAAAGAAGTACTTCTCAGGATCACAAGCGCGAGGGCGGGCAGCGCTACTGTTGTTGACGCAGGCGGAAAGCTGGTTGGTATTTTTACGGACGGAGACTTGCGCCGCCATATAGAAAAAGATAAAAACCTGCTTTTAAGAAAAGTGAAGGACGTAATGACGAAAGCGCCGACAGTCATAAAACGAAATCGTCTCGCAGCCGAGGCGTTTCAAATACTGCAGGCTAAAAAAATAGACGAGATACCGGTAGTGGACGATAAGAATAGGCCGATCGGCCTGGTTGACGTGCAGGATTTATTGAAGGCGGGAATTGTTTAGGGTTTAGGGACTAGGGAATAGGGATTAGGAAAAGAGATGGATGCTAGAATTATAGAAAGAGCGAAGAAAATAAAACTCCTTATTACCGATGTAGACGGTATATTGACGGATGGAAGGATAGTATACGGTAATTACGGCGATGAGCTGAAATTTTTTGACGTGCAGGATGGTCTTGGGTTAGCGCTTCTAAAGAGAGCTGATATAAAAGTCGCTATAATAACCGCAAAGAAATCCAAAGTCGTTAAAATGAGGGCGAGGGAATTAGGGATAAGCGCTTTATATCAAAATTGCCGCGACAAGCTTAAAGTTTTCAACAAATTGGTGAAAAAGTACAGGATCACTCCGGAAGAAGTCTGTTTTATAGGTGATGATCTTATTGACATATCCCCGCTCAAGAGGGCCGGGCTTGCGGTCTCTGTCCCGAATGCCGTGGAAGAAGCTAGATCCAGTGCTCATCTGATCACAACGAGGAAAGGCGGGCGCGGCGCCGTAAGAGAGGTTTGCGATCTGATCCTGAAATCGAGCGGGAAATGGGAAGCGGTAACAGGTAAATATTTTAAATAAACTATATGGGTGCAATAAAAAAAGAAGATATTGAATATGTAGCTTATTTATCCAGGCTTAAGATTCCGCCTGAGCAAATCGGCCGGTTTACCAGCCGCTTAAGTAATATCCTATCGTATATCGACAAATTGAAAAACGTAGACATAAAAGATACGCTCCCAACCAGCCATCCGCTTTCCTTGAAGAATGTTTTTAGGAAAGACGAAGTAAGAAAGTCCCTGAATGCGGCGGATGCCCTTAAAATAGCACCCGAGGTTAAGGACGCGTTTTTTAAAGTCCCAAAGGTAATAGAATAAATTCGATATGGATTTATATAAACTCACAGCCCACCAATTAAAAGAATTATATCATAGTAAAAAAATCTCAAGCGCCGAAACTGTCGATTCAATAATGTCAAGGATCGATTCTGTCGAGAAAAACGTGAAGGCATTCGTGCTAGTAAATAGGAACGCAAAAGACCAAGCCAAAACGCTCGACGGGAACGGAAGACTTGCCGGTATCCCGGTACTCGTCAAAGACAACATTTGCGTAAAAGACGAAGAAACTACATGCGCCTCGAAGATACTGGAAGGATTCAAACCTCCGTACGACGCGACCGTAGTCCTTAAATTAAAAAAAGAAGGGGCATTGCTCTTGGGCAAGTCAAACATGGATGAATTTGCTTTTGGTTCAAGCTGCGAAACCTCATGTTACGGGCCGACAAAAAATCCGTGGAACCTCGATACCATTCCCGGAGGTTCGAGCGGAGGCTCGGCGGCCGCTGTGGCTGCGGATGAAACGATCCTTGCCATCGGTTCGGATACCGGCGGTTCGATTCGCCAACCGGCTGCGCTATGCGGCGTTGTCGGGATGAAGCCTACCTATGGCAGGGTTTCTAGGTATGGCCTGATAGCCTTTGCATCAAGCCTGGACCAGATAGGCCCTATAACAAAGGATGTTCATGATGCCGCGCTTCTAATGAATGTCATCGCCGGTTACGACCCTTATGATTCGACCTCTGCCGATTTACCCGTACCGGACTATACAAAGTCGCTTGTGAAAAATGTGAAGGGGTTAAAAATAGGCATACCCAAAGAGTATTTTATCGACGGAATGGATAAAGAAGTGGAGAAATATGTTTGGGACGCTATCAAACTATTAAAAAGCTTAGGCGCGGAATATGAAGAGGTATCTTTGCCTCATACCGATTATGCGGTAAGCTGCTATTATATTATCGGCCCTAGCGAGGCCAGTTCAAATTTAGCCAGATTCGACGGCGTTCAATACGGCCGCAGGTCCAAAGGCGCGAATTCCATAATAGAGATGTATATAAATACGCGAAGCGAAGGTTTCGGGGACGAAGCAAAGAGGAGGATAGTGTTAGGGACGTATGCGCTGTCAAGCGGTTATTATGAGGCGTATTATTTAAGGGCCATGAAGGTCAGGACGAAGATAAAAGAAGATTTTGACAAAGTGTTTAAAAAATATGATTGTATCATTACTCCGACTTCTCCGAGTGCTGCGTTTAAAATAGGCGAAAAAAGCGATGACCCGCTGGCTATGTATTTATCAGATATATTTACGATATCGGCGAACCTGTCGGGAATGCCGGCCATTTCCGTTCCTTGTGGATTTACTAAGAGCGGCCTGCCTATAGGGCTGCAGATACTCGGTAAGCCGTTTGATGAAGAGCTGCTTTTCCGAGTCGCGTACACATATGAACAAAGAACTGATTGGCATAATTGGAAACCGAAACTGTAGAAAACAGGGTTTAGGGAATAGGGGTTAGGGAATAGGGGTTAGGGATTAGAGGAGGTTGCTTGAGGTTACGGGAAGTTACGGGAGGTTACGGGAAGTTGCAAAAGAGCTTTAGCAACTTTAAGAAACATTGCGTAACATTAAGAAACCTTAAGTAACATCCGGAATGATTAGCGATTAGGAGTTTAGGAAAAAACTATGAAATACGAAACTGTTATAGGGTTAGAGGTCCACGTTCAATTAGCGACTAAGTCGAAGATATTTTGCGGCTGCAGCACGGAGTTCGGGGCACCGCCCAATAGCCACACCTGTCCTGTGTGCCTGGGGCTTCCCGGAGCCCTTCCGGTCTTGAACGAGGAAGTGATGAATCTTGCAATAAAAGTGGCGTTGGCGTTAAATTGCAGCGTATCAAAGATAATGAAGTTTGACAGGAAGAACTATTACTATCCTGATTTGCCCAAGAATTTCCAGATCTCGCAGTATGATATGCCGCTTGCCTCAGACGGTTATTTAGAAATAGAAACAAGCGGAGGATTAAAAAAGATAGGTGTTAAACGCGCGCACCTGGAAGAGGACGCGGGTAAGCTTATCCACGATGAAGCGAAAAGGTTCAGCCTTGTTGATCTTAACAGGACAGGCATCCCGCTTCTGGAAGTAGTGAGCGAACCCGAAATATCCGCGCCGGAAGAGGCGTATCAGTACCTTATTAATCTAAAGGCGATCTTACAATACTTGGACGTTTCGGATTGCAATATGGAAGAGGGAAGCCTGAGGTGCGACGCGAACGTTTCAATAAGACCTGAAGGCCAAAAGTCATTAGGCAATAAAGTAGAGATCAAGAATATGAATAGCTTCAAAGGCGTCAAGGCCGCGTTAGAATACGATATAGACAGGCAGATCTCTCTTGCGGAAAAGGGAGAGAGAATATCGCAGGAAACAAGGTTATGGAATAGCCAGAAGTCTGTTACTATTTCAATGCGCTCAAAAGAAGAAGCGCACGATTATAGATATTTCCCCGAGCCTGACCTCGTTCCGTTTGAAGTAGAGAAAAAAAGAATCGATGGAATTAAAAACACCCTCCCGGAATTACCTAACGCTAAAAGAGAGCGCTTTCAAAGCGAGTATCAGCTATCCGTTTATGATGCGTCGGTATTGGTGAGCGATAAGAATATGGCCGATTACTTTGAGGAAGCAATAAAGATAGATCCGAAAAATCCTAAAACAATCGCCAACTGGATGATAAATGACATATCGGCAGCGGCAAGCGCTACAAATCTTAGCTTTAACGAAGTTAGAATAAAACTAAAATCGCGGTACCTTGTTAATATGATAAAAATGATAGACTCAGGGCTTATCAGCGGAAAGATCGCAAAAGATATTCTTAAGGTGGCGATAGAAACCGGAAAAAGCCCTTATGAGATCGCGAAAGAAAAAAACTTGGTTCAGATCTCGGGCGAAGATGAGATCAGAAAAGTTGCCAGAGATGTGATGGCCGGTAATAAAAAGTCAGTAGCGGATTATAGGGAGGGCAAGAAGCAATCGTTTACCTTTTTAGTCGGCCAGGCGATGAAAGTCACAAAAGGTAAGGCAAATCCGAAATTATTAAATAAAATTCTTGAGGAAGAATTACAAAAGGGGGATGCATGAAGGCAAGGAGAATTGTTTTTATTATTTTAGCGTTAGCCATATTTATGAGTTTTAACATTCAGGGCGGTATGTGCAAACAGAAGCAGGAGCCCAAGCAAGCTTCCGGAGGAGATCTCTATAATGAGATAGAACTATTTTCGGATACCATAAGCATAATAAAAACCGATTACGTGAAAGACGTGGGGCCTAAAGAGCTCATATACGGGGCATTAAAAGGCATGCTTAGCAGCCTTGATAGCCACAGCCAGTTTATGGACCCGGATACCTATAACGAGATAAAGGTAGAGACTACCGGAAAATTCGGAGGCTTAGGCATCGAAATTACTATAAAAGACGGTCTCTTGACCATTGTTTCTCCTATAGAAGGAACCCCCGCGTTCAATGCCGGCTTAAAGGCCAATGACAAAATCGTTAAAATAGACGGGGAGATCACCAGGGATATCACTTTGATCAGCGCCGTTAAAAAATTGCGCGGAGAACCTGGAACAAAAGTAACGCTTACTATCTTGCGCGAAAAAGCCGAGAGTATTTTTGATGTAACGGTGACGAGGGATATTATACGGATAGAAAGCGTCAAAAGAGCGGAAATACTTGAAGACGGCATAGGATATATAAGAATAACCGAATTCCAGGAAAATACTTCCAAGGATCTGGGAACGGCTTTAGAGAAGCTGAAAAAGGACGGGATGAATAGCCTTATTCTGGATCTGCGGAATAACCCGGGCGGCCTCTTAAGCGTTTCTGTGGATGTGGCTGAGAAATTTATTGAGAAAGGAAAAATGATAGTCTCGACTAAAGGCCGCATGAAGAGCCAGAACATGGAATTTAAGGCAAGAGATCCCAAGCCGTACATGGATTTCCCGATAGTGGTTCTGGTAAATGAAGGTTCGGCAAGCGCTTCCGAGATCGTCGCCGGCGCTCTTCAGGACCACAAGCGTGGCATACTTCTCGGAACAAAGACGTTCGGTAAAGGGTCTGTGCAGACGGTCATACCGCTTAGGGACGGCTCGGCGCTGCGGCTTACTACGGCGCAATATTTTACCCCGAGCGGCCGCTCCATAAATGGGGAAGGTATAAATCCTGACATAATGATCGAATTAGAAGAGAAAACAGCCGAAAAAGATGAAATGAAGGAAGGGAAAAAGGAAGAGAAGAAAGAAGACATTTTTGAAAAACTTGAAAAGGAACCTAAAGAAGGCTTAACTCCCCCGGAAGACAAAAAAGGTGATGAGAAAAAATCAGACAGCAAAAAAACCGAAGAGAAGAAAGAAGAAGTCAAAAAGAAGAGCGAGATAATTTATGACTCTCAGCTTTTAAGGGCCATAGATCTTTTAAAAGGTTTAAAGGTATACAAAACAATTAGCGGATAATGGTCTTAAAGAAAAGGGCGTTTCTTACAATATTAGCGGTTCTAATAATTCTCTTGGGAACATTTTTTCTCTTAAAGACAGGAAAAAAAGAAGTTATCAAAGAAAAAGAAATGCCGGTGATCGCTAAAGTTAAGGTCGCGATCGTGATAGACGACCTCGGCTATAGCCTGAAAAATTTAGAACTCTTAAACAGTATTAAGAAGCCACTGACGCTTTCCGTGCTGCCGAATCTCCCTAATTCTAAAGCGGCCGCTGTAGAAACGGCAAAAAACGGCTATGAGATCATTATGCACCTGCCGCTCGAACCAAAAAATAAAACCGCGACCCTCGAGGCAGGCACGCTTTTAGTGGATATGCCGAAAGAGGCTTTAACGGAAAAACTAAATACCGGCATAGCCAGTCTCTCACGCATTAAAGGCGTGTCGAACCATATGGGGTCAAAGGCGACCGAAGACAGAGATTTTATGATGATTATATTCAAAGAATTAAAACGGAAGAAACTTTATTTTTTCGATAGCGTTACGACCGATAAAAGCGTGTGCAAAGAGTTGGCGAAGGAAATGCACATGCAGTTCGCCGAGAGAAATATTTATCTTGATAATATCGGCGAGTCAAATTATATAAAGGGGCAGCTAAGGCGGCTTGTTAGCGAGGCTAAAAAGAACGGCTCAGCTATAGCTATAGGCCACGACAGGCGTATGACTATAAAGACGTTGGCCGAAGAGATGCCTAAGCTAGAAAATGAAGGCGTGGAATTTGTTTTTTTATCAAAACTCCTAAAGAGGTATTAGAAGGTGCTAACACTCGGCGTAGAGACATCATGCGATGAGACCGGCGTGGCTATTACCGACGGGAATAAAGTGTTATCCAGTATAGTCTCGTCCAGCGTTCATTTGCACTCCAGATTCGGCGGGGTTGTGCCCGAGATAGCCTCGAGGCATCACGTCGAATTTATAGGCTACTGCCTTCGGGACGCCTTTAAAAAAGCAAACGCGGATTTCGGAGATGTCAAATTGGTTTCGGTGACGCAGGGGCCCGGGCTTATGGGCTCGCTTCTCGTGGGCGTGTCTTTAGCTAAATCGATCAGTTTCGCGCTTGATATCCCTATCGTGGCAGTGAACCATGTTGTTGCGCATATATGGTCCGCCTTTTTAAACAGTGAGCGCAAAATGAGTTTCCCGTTTGTCGCCTTGGTCATATCGGGCGGACATACCAGCATTTTTCATGTGAAATCCGCTATAAAGTTAGAGCCGCTCGGGCAGACCAGGGACGACGCGTGCGGCGAATCGTTTGATAAGGTGGCGAAGATGCTGGGGTTGGGTTACCCGGGAGGGCCCATTATAGAGAAGAGGGCAAAAGATGGCGATCCTAAAAGGATAAGGTTCCCACGGTCATATCTTGGTGACTCGCTTGATTTTAGTTTCAGCGGGATAAAGACAGCTGTGTTATATTATATCAGGGGAAAAGAAAAGAACAGCGGAAAATTAAACGCCTCCGGGGTAAATGATGTATCCGCCGGATTTCAGGAGTCCGTAGTCGAGGTGATAGCAAAAAAGGCCGTTCTGGCGTGCAAGCGGAAAAAGAGCGATCATCTTGTTGTGGGCGGAGGTGTGAGCATAAATAAAAGATTAAGAGAGGCCTTGATCGAAGAGGCCAGGCCCTGCGATATAGAAGTTATTTTTCCAAAACCGGAATTTTGCCTGGATAATGCCGCGATGGTAGCTTATCTTGGCGGCGAGCTTTATAAAAACGGAATAGTGTCGAATCTGGATTTCAAGGCATTTCAGTACAGCGAGTTTTAAAGGAGGTTAAAATATGATCAGTGATCTGGATATGTTTACTAGATTAGTAGTGGCAGCTATTCTTAGCGGTATAATTGGATTCGAAAGAGAGAGGTTCGGGAGGGCAGCAGGATTGCGGACGCATATTCTTGTCGGCACCGGTTCCGCGCTCATAATGCTGACTTCTATGTACATGTTCGATATCTATAAAGGAGTGGCGCAGGTGGATCCTTCAAGGATAGCGGCGCAAGTCGTTGCCGGGATAGGTTTTCTCGGGGCCGGCACTATTTTAAGATCGCAGACATCGGTGAGGGGGCTTACCACCGCAGCCAGCCTTTGGGCTGTAGCCGCTATAGGCCTTGCTGTCGGGTGCGGGATGTTCCATGGGGCTGAGATCGCGACCGCGCTCGTCCTTGTGGTATTGTTCGTATTTTCGAAACTTGAGTGGTCGCTATTGAAAAAAGATTGTTTTAGGACCATCGTTATCAGCACAAAGGGAAGCGCGGAAGAATTAGGCAAGATAAGAGAAGTGCTGTCAAAATACGGCGTAGAGATAAAGGATTTTGGCATAGAAAAACAAGAAGGCAAACCATCGGTTCTGGTGAGAATGCACCTTAAAGTATTGACAAATATCGCGTATGATAAGATAATATTTGATATAACGAAATTAGACGGTGTAGATAAGGCTAATTGGGAGTAAAACTTAAAAAGGGGGTGCGAAAATGATGAGGAGAAGGAGAGAGGAAGAGGAAACTAAAGAAAAGATTTTAGACGTAGACGCGGCTATGCAAGGAACCCTTACATTTAGAGACCCTGTAAATTTGAGAATAAACGGTAAATTTGAAGGCAAGCTTGTAACTAAAGGAAGCCTCGCGGTAGGCGAGCATGCGATCGTTAACGCCGATATCGACGGCGAAACGATAACCGTAGCCGGCAGGGTAAACGGCAATATAATCGCGCGGCAGGAGTTACGGCTGACGTCCCCGGCGCATATAGTCGGCAATATAATAACACCGCTTTTGAACATAGAGTCAGGCGCCATATTGGATGGAAATTGTAAAATGAGCTCTATCGATACCACGAAGCCCACAGGGGCTCTTTTTATGTCGATGGAAGAAGTCGCGAAGTATCTGGAGGTCGAACCAACTGTTGTTGCCGAGTGGGCATCTAACGGAAGGATACCTGCCATAAAAGAAGCTAATACTTGGAAGATAGAGCGCAGCAAGCTTGACGAGTGGGTCGCGAACGGGAAAATAAAATAGTTTTCCCGATAGTTTATCAATATTGCAACGGATAAGGACGCTGTATGCCAGAAAGACTTTTGGACACAAAGGAAGTAGCGTGCTATTTGGGCATAAGAGAAAAGGATGTCAAAAATCTTGTGGCTATGGGAAAACTTCCGGCCTACAAAATAGGAGGGGCCTTCCTAAGATTCAAATTTGAGCAGGTAGATGCGTTAAAAAATACAATTCTTCCGGCTTCATTTAAATCAAAAGATGTCAGCCTGCTGGAAAGGCTCGCGGATTTTTTGCGCTTTAACGATTTTTATATCATTTCTATTATCATTGCGATCGGTTTGCTGCTCGTAATATTATATTTTTAATGCATAAAAAATCACTGAAAAAGATATTAAAAAATATACGGGATAGAAAAATTTCTTTGCAACAGGGGATCCAGCTACTAAAAGAGTTGCCCTATGTTGATCTGAGATTTGCAAAGCTCGACGCGCATAGGGCTTTGCGGAGGGGGTTTCCGGAAGTCATATTTGCCGAAGGTAAAACGCTGGAACAAATCGGACAAATAAGCGGATCAATCCTCGCAAGGGAAGGCATCCTTTTTATAACAAGGGCTGATCAGAAAGTTTTTAATTATCTAAAAAAAACGTACCCAAGTTTAAAATACCATCCGCTGGCCAGGATCATTTATAATAAGAAATTAGATAAAAGGAAAAAAGGCGGTAAAATTCTTATAGTCAGCGCAGGTACAGCGGACTTGAAAGTAGCGGAAGAAGCGCGGCTTACCCTTGAAGTTATGGGGTGCAAGGTTGGAGTGCTTTACGATGTAGGAGTGGCCGGTATACATCGGTTGCTGGATAAAATAGGTATTCTTAATAAGGCAGCCGTCATCATTGTGGTAGCCGGCATGGAAGGCGCGTTGGCAAGCGTGGTAAGCGGCCTTGTATCGAAACCTGTAATAGCTGTCCCTACAAGCGTTGGGTACGGGGCAAGCTTTAAAGGGATCGCGCCTCTTTTAACGATGCTGAATTCTTGCTCGCCGGGCATCGGTGTCGTAAATATCGACAACGGTTTCGGAGCAGGATATCTTGCTAGCTTAATAATAGGGAATAGGGAATAGGGAATAGCAGAAGAGGTTACTTAAAGTTGCGGGAAGTTACGGAAGGTTGCGGAAAGTTGCAAAAAGAGCTTTCGTAACCTTAAGAAACATTACGTAACATTAAGAAACCTTAAGTAACATCCGGAATGGTTAGCGACTAGCGATTAGATGAGGAAATTATGAAGGTACTCTATCTGGATTGCTCGAGCGGAATAAGCGGTGATATGTTCGTCGGGGCCATGCTTGACGCCGGACTGAACCTGTCTTTTTTAAAAAAAGAGCTGTCAAAACTGAACATAGGCGGTTATAAAATCTCCAAAAGAAGCGTCATGCGTAATTCGATCAAAGGTATGAAATTTGACGTGCTTATAGACGATAAGAAACATGTCCACCGGCCGCTTAAAGAAATATTAACGGTTATAGAAAAGAGTAAATTGGATAAAGATGTTAAGGAGCTTTCAAAGTCGATATTTTTAAATATAGCCAAGGCAGAGGCGAAAGTACATAATGTCAAGGATGTGAAAAAAGTCCATTTTCGTGAGCTAGGCCACCTTGATTCGATAATCGATATCGTCAGCGCCTCTATCGCGGTCAAGGCGTTAAATATCGGGAAGGTGTACGGTTCTTATTTAAATTCAGGAAAGACCATGCCTGCAGCGTCAAATTTGCTCGAAGGCTATAAAGTGGCCTTTGCCCGCATACCTTATGAATTGATAACCCCGACCGGAGCCGGCATTTTCACAACGCTGGTCGATAAAAATGAAACCCCGCCGCCCATGGAAGTGCTAAAAACGGGTTACGGCGCCGGGACATATGAGATAAAGGAGATCCCGAACCTTTTAAGAGTAGTTGTAGGAGATGTAAGCGAGCTTCTATATAATGAAGATAAGGTCATAGTAGTTGAGACCAATATCGATGACACCAGACCTATAATTTATGATTATATCATGGAAAGGCTTTTTGGCTCAGGGGCATTAGATGTTTTTATAACATCCACTCATATGAAGAAATCCAGAATAGGAGCCCTGCTTACCGTGTTAGTGAGGCCCTCGGATCTTAATAAGATCGCAAAGATTATATTTGAAGAAACTACCACAATTGGGTTAAGATATTACCAAGCTAATAGATTCACTTTAAAACGGGAGATAAAAAAAGTCAAAACAAAATACGGCGCTGTAAACTTTAAAATAAGTAAAATAGAAGGCGATAGCTACAGGCTTAGTCCGGAATATGAGGATTGCAGGAAATTAGCAAAGAAATTTAAAGTGCCGCTTCAGGAAGTTTACGAAGGGGTCCTTAAGGAAAGATGAAATAGCCTATGAAGAGCAAGATATTTTTTATTTGTACTTCGATCCTGTTTCTAGCATACGGCCTCGCCATAGCTGACAAAGTAACGCTTAAAGACGGCACAATGCTTAAGGGTGTCATTGTTGAAGATTACGCCGACAGGATAACGCTGTCTACCTTTGAAGGCGAGAAATCAATTATGAAATCAGACGCGACCGCCATAGAATCCGATACGATAGAGGATAACATCTTGGGCTTGGCAGCGCAATATACCGATAAAAGCGATTTCGAAAAAGCTTATTATTATTACGAACAGGCGTATAAGTTAAATCCGGGTTCCAAAGCTGCCAGGGACGGTTTTACCGTTTCAAGGCAGATCCTTTTTAAAAAAGAGCAACTTCTGCAGCAGGCCGAAGTTAAAAAATGGAATATGATACAGGAATTTAATCGCTCAAAAATTTCCGGGGTCGATACAATCAAAAAAGATAACGACGCGGCCCTGAAAGATTCTATCGGCATAAAGCTTGAGATGGAAGGAACAAGCCCTAAAGTCACAGAAGTCTTAAAAGGTTCTCCCGCCGATAGCGTTGGTATTATGAGAGGCGATAAAATTATTGCTATATGGTCACGGCTTACAGGGTATCTCAGCAAAAAAGACCTGTTATCGCGGCTCCTTGATCCTAACCAGACAGAGTTAAAACTGACCATAGAAAGGGCCATGGCAGTTACTAAAGAGAAGCCTTCGGTATTGACAAGCGCGCAAGACCTTGTCGGCGCTACATTTGTTCTGCAATATGAAGGCATTACCGTGGAGAATGTCATTTCGGGAGGCCCGGCTGACAAAGCCGGGCTTAAGCCAGGGGATTTAGTCATAAGCGTGCGCGGCAATTTTACTCGTTACATGAGCCTTGATATGATGTATAATATCATAAAGGAATGCAAAAATAAGGTAGATTTCGTTGACAGAAGAGAAGTGACCGTTTGGAAGAAAACAAGCATACAATAAGGGAGGTAAGAAATATGGGAAACGGAGAATTTTCTAAACGAAAACAGTATCTCATAGCAAGCAAATTTCAGCTTAAGTATACAGCCCTTGTTGTTGTCTTCATGTTCCTGATAGCATGGCTTGCGGGATATACGATTTATTATACCGTATTCGGTTTATTGGGCGAGAAACTGGCAAATGTATACCCCCAGGGAAGATTGGCTTTGATATTCAAAACCGTTAATATCGTCCTTTTAATACGTGTAGCCCTTTTAATTCCTTTCGTAGTGATGATATCGATTATCCTCTCTCATCGAATAGCAGGCCCTGTTTACAGAATGGAGCGGTATATCAACGAAGTCTCAAGCGGCGATCTCTCTTCGATATTAAAACTCAGAAAACGCGACGAATTCAAGAGCCTGGCTGAGGCTATTAATAAAATGACGCAGGGGTTCGCCAAGCTAACCAAGGACAATAAAGATTCGATAATCAAGCTTTCTTCGCTTTTGGATGACCTGAATGAAACGGTATCTCATCCTAAATTCAATAAAGATAAGGCTATTTCTCTGGTAAAAGAAGCCGACAGAAAGGCTAACGAGCTAAAACGCAGATTTTCGCAATATCGCGTGGGGGAAGAAGCTTAGTTCGTATCCCGGGTGGCATAAAAAATTTTCCTTGACATATTTTAGTTTCGTGTTATAGTATAAGCGCTTTGAATTGAACTACTTAGAAATTGGCATTCCTCACGAATAGCACATCCGATGACCTCTAATAAAGCCAACAAGATCAAATTTCTATAACAATGTTGATTAATATTTATACAAGCTATCTACGGTATTAGCATAATAATGACAAAGAAAGCAAAGCTGGTTCTCATCGACGGTAATTCATTATGTTACAGGGCTTATTATGCTATCAGGGGTTTGACCTCCTCCAAAGGTTTTCCCACAAATGCCATATACGGTTTTGTCACAATGCTTAACAAGATCGTAGAAGACAATGCGCCTACGCATCTAGCCGTGGCATTTGACAGGAAAGAGCCGACTTTCAGGCATAAGAAGTTTAAGGAATATAAGATCACAAGAAAACCCATGCCGGACGACCTGGTAGGCCAGATACCGTATATAAAAGATGTATTAAAGGCTTACAACATAGCCGCTTTCGAACTGGCCGGCTATGAAGCGGATGATATTCTGGCTACGATCGCCAAAAAGGCAGCGAAAAAAGACTTCCTCACGTTCATAGTTACGGGCGATAAGGACATGCTGCAGTTAGTTAATTCCAATACAATGGTTTGTGATACCCATAAAGACGATTTGATCTATGACGCCTCAAAAGTCGAACAAAGGTTCGGCGTAGGGCCGGATCTCATTAAAGATATAATGGCTTTAATGGGCGATTCTACCGATAATATACCCGGCATACCGGGTATAGGGGAAAAAGGCGCTATGGAACTGGTAAAAAAGTTTGGCACCATAGAGAATCTTTTGTCCAGCGTGGACAAAGTAGACAGCAAGTCTAAAAGAGAGCTTTTAATAGAGCACGCCGAACTTGCGAAGATGAGCAAGGAACTCGCGACCCTTGACTATGATGTTCCCATTGAAGTGGATCTGGATAAACTTGAAGTGGCCCTACCTGATAAAAGAAGACTCCTTGAGATTTTTAAAGAATTGAACTTTAAAAGCTTGGTGAATCAGCTCTCGACAAGAAAAGAATTAGACGCCGCGTATAAATTGATAGACAGCGAAGCAGGATTCGATAAATTTTTTAATGATATAAAAAAGGTAAAAGAATTTGCGCTTGATTTTGAGACTACGAACGCCGATCCGATGGTAGCCGAACCTATAGGTATTTCTTTCTGCTGGGAAGAGGGCAAGGCCTTCTATGTAGCATTCTCGGAAAAAGGGCCGCTTAGCAAAAAGAATGTGTTTGAAAAATTACGGCCGTTATTTGAGAACGAAAATATTAAAAAAGTCGGGCAGAATATAAAATATGAGATCCTGATATTGATGAATAACGGAGTAGATCTAAAAGGGATAGATTTTGACACTATGGTAGCCTCATACCTTCTTAATCCGTCAAAACTTAACCATAATCTTGAAGACATATCGCTGGAGTACCTCGATCACAAAATGATATCGATAACCGACCTCATCGGAAAAGGCAAGAAACAGATCAGCATGAAAGACGTGGATATAGAGGCTGTTTCCAAATATTCGTGTGAGGATAGCGACGTAACGTTTAGACTTAAAAATATCCTGGATAAGGACATGTCGGAAAAAGGCCTTAGCGAATTATTTTACAATGTAGAAATGCCGCTCGTGAAGGTGCTGGCAAAAATGGAATTTAACGGTGTATGCATAGATACGGATCTCATGGAGAGCCTGGGCAAAGAAATGGAGGGCTCCTTAAAAAAGCTCGAGGCTGAAATTTATAAGATCGCAGGCGAGGAATTTAACATAAATTCACCAAAGCAGCTTTCGGTCATTCTGTACGAAAAACTGAAATTGCCCGTTGTCAAAAAAACAAAAACAGGCCTCTCGACCGACGAATGGACCTTGAGAAGGCTGGCTGTCCGCCATGAATTGCCTAATAAATTGTTAAGTTTTAGAGAGCTGGCAAAGTTAAAATCCACATATATCGATGCCCTTCCGAAACTTATTAATCCGAAAACGGGAAGGGTGCACACATCTTTTAACCAAACAGTTACAGCTACCGGAAGGCTTTCCTCAAGCGAGCCGAACTTGCAGAATATCCCGATAAAAACCGACCTAGGCAAAATGATCCGTAAGATCTTTGTGCCGACCGATAAGAAGAACCTGCTTTTATCTTGTGACTATTCGCAGATAGAACTTAGGGTCTTGGCGCATCTCGCGAACGATAAGACCTTGATACACGCTTTCCAGAAAGGCCTTGATATACACGCCTATACGGCTTCGCTGATATTCGGGGTTCGAGAAAAGGATGTTGACGAGTCTATGCGCAATACGGCCAAGACCGTCAATTTCGGGATAGTATACGGTATGAGCGCGTTCGGGCTCTCGAGCGCCCTGGAAATAGACATAGAAAAGGCAAAAAATTTCATCGATTCTTATTTTGAAAGATACCCCAGGGTAAAGGAATATATAGAGGAATGCATCGCTACGGCCAAGGAAACGGGTTATGTCACAACGCTTATGAACAGACGCAGGTATATCCCTGACATTGATAATGCGGATATAAGGGTCAGGCAGTTCGCCGAGCGCACGGCTATAAATACCCCTATCCAGGGCTCGGCCGCCGATATTATAAAGGTAGCCATGCTGAACATAGACAAGATGCTTGAGGAAAAAGGCCTTTCCGCGAAAATGACCATGCAGGTCCATGATGAGCTGGTATTCGATGTCCCCGAAAAAGAACTCGATAAGACAAGGCAGATCGTAAAAAAATGTATGGAAGAGGTTATAAATTTAAAAGTCCCGATAGTCGCGAAGGCGTCTATGGGGAAGAACTGGCTGGACATAGAATGATAATAGGCGTAACTGGGAGTTTCGGGACCGGGAAGACCACTGTTGCCAAGATGTTTGCGGCAAAAGGCGCAAAGATTTTGGATGCCGATAAGCTAGCGCACCTGGCATTGAAGAAGGGCACTCCTACCCATAAGAAAATTGTTTTATATTTCAAAAAAGAGGGAGTGCTGAATAAAGATGGCCTAGTAGATAAGAGGAAATTAGCTAAGGCCGTTTTCGGTAATAGAAAAAAACTAAAAAGACTTACCGGGATCATACAGCCATTCGTAATAAAGAAAATAAAAGATTTCGTCAGACAAATGGGTCGAAAAGGCACTATCGTAATAGACGCCCCGCTCTTAATTGAAGCCGGCCTTCATAAAATGGTCGATAAATTAATCGTAGTAAAAGCTGACCGCAAGACACAGTTGTTAAGATGTATTAAAAAAAAGAATTTTAAAAAGGAGGAAGTGATAGCTAGGATCAAAAACCAGATGCCACTGGCAAGAAAGATGAAAATGGCCGATTACGTAATCGATAATAACGGCAATTTAGCCGACACTAAAAAACAAGTAGGGAAAATATGGAGGGAGATTAAATGGATATAGCAGAACTAAAGGAAATGAAGGTTTCAGATCTTAACAAACTTGCGAAAGATCTTAAGATAAACGGTATAGGGGTCCTAAAAAAACAGGATCTAATATTCCAGATCCTGAAGGCAAAGACCGAAAAGGAGGGGCTCATATTCGGCAGCGGGACGCTTGAAATCTTACAGGACGGTTTCGGTTTTTTGAGGAGCTCCGACTATAATTATCTTCCGAGCCCGGACGATATATACGTATCTCCCTCTCAGATAAGAAAGTTTGACTTAAGGACTGGGGATACGGTAAGCGGCCAGGTCCGGCCTCCGAAGGAGGGAGAGAGGTATTTCGCCCTGCTTAAGGTTGAAGCCGTTAACTTTGAGAATCCGGAAAGCGCTAAGGATAAAACACTATTTGATAATCTAACTCCGCTTTATCCTAATGAGCGGCTTATACTGGAAAACGACCCGAAAGATGTATCGACCAGGATCATGGACCTTTTGACTCCAATAGGAAAAGGCCAGCGCGGCTTGATAGTCGCCCAGCCTTATAGCGGCAAAACGATCCTATTGCAGAAGGTCACGAACGCGATAACCAAAAATTATCCGGACGCTATTCCAATAGTCCTTCTAATAGATGAAAGGCCGGAAGAAGTCACAGATATGAAAAGGTCCGTAAAGGGTGAGGTAATAAGCTCCACGTTTGATGAGCCTGCCGAGCGGCATGTCCAGGTCGCGGAGATAGTTTTGGAGAAAGCAAAAAGACTTGTCGAGCACAAGAAGGATGTGGTAGTATTGTTGGATTCGATCACCCGCTTAGCGAGGGCTTATAATGCGGTTATGCCGCATTCAGGAAAAATTCTCTCAGGAGGCGTGGATTCGAACGCGTTGCACAAGCCAAAAAGATTTTTTGGCGCTGCAAGAAACGTTGAAGAAGGTGGCTCGCTTACAATAATCGCGACAGCCCTTGTGGATACGGGTTCGCGCATGGATGAAGTTATTTTTGAAGAGTTCAAAGGTACGGGCAATATGGAATTGCAGCTGGATAGGAACCTGTTCCAGAAGAGGATTTATCCGGCCATAGATATTAAGCGTTCCAACACCAGAAAAGAAGAACTCCTGGTCAACGAAGACGAGCTGCAGCGTATCTGGATCTTGCGCAAGGTGCTTAACGAGCTTAATTCCATAGAAGCCATGGAGCTTTTGATAGAGAAACTTTCAAAGACTAAGACGAATGCCGAGTTTTTGATGAGTATGAATCAATAAGGCAGTAGTTTAGGGGTTAGTAGTTAGGGATTAGGGATTTAAAAAATATAGAAATAAAAAAGGAGAAGAGAAATGAAGGAAAAGATCCATCCGCAGTATAAGGAAACGACCATTACGTGCGCGTGCGGCAACACGATCCATACGCGCTCGACAAGGCAGAACATCAGAGTTGAAATATGTAGCAAGTGCCATCCTTTTTTCACGGGTAAGCAGAAATTGGTTGACAGCGCCGGTATGGTCGAAAAATTCAGGAAAAGATACGGAAAATAATCAGTCATGTTCAAGGCTTTGATAGAAAAAAAAGAGCGTTTTGACGAGCTCCACAAATTGATCTCAGACCCGAAGGTCATAGCTAATAATTTGCAGTACCAGAAGTACGCTAAAGAACTGGCCTCGCTTAAAGGGGTGATCGAAAAATACGAAGCTTATCAGAAGGTCTTAAAAGAGCTGCAGGAGGCAAGGGCCATTGTCGAGTCAAAGCACCACGATAGCGACATGGTCGGACTGGCCAAGGAAGAAATAAAAACGCTCGAGAAAAAGAAGAAACTCTTTGAAGACGACCTCATTGCGACATTGACGGACGACCCCGATAAGGGTAAAGACATTATAATGGAAATAAGAGCCGGGACAGGCGGGCTTGAGGCGAGTTTATTCGCGGCGGATCTCTTCCGTATGTATTCTAAATATGTAGTTAAGAGGGGCTGGAAGATGGAGATGCTCTCGAGCAATATCACCGAAAAAGGCGGGTTCAAAGAAGTAATTTTTTCTGTATCCGGCCAGGAAGTTTACGGCGACATGAGATATGAAAGCGGGACGCATAGGGTCCAAAGGGTCCCGGAAACAGAAGCCTCGGGCAGGATCCACACCTCAGCAGCGACCGTGGCAGTTTTCCCTGAAGCTGAAGAGGTGGATTTAGAGATAGATCCGAAAGATATAGAAATAGACGTATTCAGATCCGGAGGAGCCGGTGGACAGCACGTTAACGTTACAGATTCGGCTGTGAGGATAACACATAAACCGTCAGGTTTAGTTGTAAGTTGTCAGGATGAACGCTCGCAGCATAAAAATAAGGCAAAGGCCATGCGTGTTTTGCGGACGCGTCTTATGGAGAAGATGAAAGAGGATCAGGCGAGCAAACGTTCCCAGGACAGAAAGATTCAGGTAGGGAGCGGGGACCGCTCCGAAAAGATAAGGACTTATAATTTTCCCGACGGAAGAGTTACCGATCACAGGATAGGCTTAACAATACATGATCTGGAAAATATTTTAGAGGGTGACTTGGATAAATTAGTGATAGGGCTTAAGGATGCCGACCGTAAACTTAGGCTTGCAGGCACTAAAAAGGCATCATGATAAGCTCGGAATTATTAAAGAAAAATATTGAGTCAAAACTGGATTGGGCGGCTGATTATTTAGGGCTTTGCGAGGTCTCGAGCCCCAGACTGGACGCAGAGCTTATAATGTCGCATGTACTTGAACGCAAGAAGGCGGAATTTTTTACCACCGCCTTTGAAGCCAATTATTCTTTTAAAGAAGACGAGCTAAAAAGGTTCGAACGACTTGTCCATCTTAGAGGGACAAGATATCCCCTCCAGTACATTACAGGTTTGGTTGATTTTATGGGCCTGGACCTGAAAGTGAAACCCGGCGTATTCATTCCTCGTCCGGAGACAGAAATATTAGTGGAAAACGCTACGCGCCGCGTTTCTGGGAATCCTTTTATTTTAGACCTCTGCACCGGCAGCGGTAATATAGCCGTGAGCCTCGCAAAGTTTTTAGAAGGCGCAACCGTGATGGCGTCTGACATATCCGATGACGCTCTTAAGATCGCTGAAGACAATATAAAATTACACAAGCGCAATAATATCAAACTGATCAAAAGCGACTTATTTGAGAATATAGACGAATACCGGATCGACCTGATCATATCGAATCCTCCGTATGTTGCGGAAGAGGATTTTGAAAGCTTAATGCCTGAGTTATTATACGAGCCGATATCTTCGCTTTACGGCGGGTCGGACGGCCTCTATTTTTATAGGAAAATTTTTGACAAGGCTTCATTCTTCCTCGCAAAAGACGGATATTTGATAGTTGAAATAGGATATAACCAGATCGAGCAGATAAAAAACATTTTGTCTGTTTCTAATAAATTATTTGTCGAAGAAGTTGTAAAGGATTATAATGGCATAGATAGAGTTGTGGTGATCAGGAGAAAAAATGGATAAATTGATCATTGACGGCGGCGTGAGGCTAAAAGGCAGCGTTGAGGTAAGCGGCGCAAAGAATGCGGCGCTGCCTATTTTGGCAGCCACCCTGCTGGCAGATGAAAAAAGCGTTATAAAGAACGTTCCCACGAGCCTCCTTGACGTAATTACCATGGTTAAGATCATCCGCTATTTAGGGGCGAAGGTCGAGGTGCAGGGGAATACGATAACCGTAGAACCGAAAGGTTATAAGGGATGCACGGCGCCGTATAAGTTTGTGAGCACAATGAGGGCATCTATTTGTTTGCTGGGGCCGCTTTTAGGTAAGCAGAAATATGCCGAGGTTTCGTTCCCCGGAGGGTGCGTTATAGGTCCGAGGCCGGTCGATCTTCACCTGAAAGGCATTAAGGCATTGGGCGCGAAAGTTAAAATATACGGCGGTTATATAATTGCTGACGGAAGAAATTTAAGAGGTTCCCATGTGTATCTCGGCGGGCATTTTGGCTCAAGCGTTTTGGCAACGGCGAACGTTATGATGGCTGCGACCCTCACGAAAGGCAGGACGATCATAGAAAACGCGGCTTGCGAACCCGAGGTCGTGGACCTGGCGCATTTCCTTAAACAAATGGGCGCTAAGATAGAAGGCGAATCCACGCACAAGATAGAAATAGAGGGCGTGAAAAAATTAGCAGGCGCTGAGCATATGCTCATAGCAGACAGGATCGAGACCGGCACCTATATGATAGGGGCTGCGATCACGGACGGCGACATAGTTATAAAAAAGGCGAATCCCAACCATTGCATAGCCCTTATAGATAAACTAAGGGAAGCCGGGGTTTCGATAACATTCGGGAAAAATGAGATCCATGTAAGAAAGACAAGGTCCCTCAAGCCGGTAGACGTTACAACATTGCCGTATCCAGGGTTCCCTACGGATATGCAGGCACAATTCATGTCTTTAATGTGCGTGACAAAAGGGATAAGTGTTATTACCGAAAAAATATACCCGGAGCGTTTTATGCATTTGAGCGAATTGAACAGAATGGGCGCAAATATAATTTTAGAAGGCCCCACGGCGATAGTGAAGGGTGTTAAGAATCTCAGCGGGGCGCCGCTGATGGCGTCAGATCTTCGCGCGAGCGCGGCTCTTGTACTAGCAGGCCTTGCCGGAAAAGGTAAGAGCGAAGTTTTGAGGGTGTATCATCTTGATAGAGGTTATGAGGACATGGAGAAAAAGCTATCAAGGTTGGGCGCTAAAATTTGGAGAGAAAAAGAATAAAAGTTTAACAAAGCAAGAGGAAAGGAGTAGTAATTATGGCAGTAGTTATAAGACTAAGAAGGATGGGGACGAACAAAAGGCCTTTTAACCGCGTGGTAGTAGCTGATAGTCGCAGCTCTCGAGACGGCAGGTTCCTGGAAGGCATAGGCTATTATAATCCGTTGACGAATCCCGCTCAGATAAAGATCGACGCGGAAAGGGCGAAGCATTGGGTTAAGGCAGGAGCGAAACCATCTGTTGCTGTGAAGAACTTATTTAAAAAAGCAGGCATAAAAATAGAATAACTTTTAAGATACGGCAAAATTATGCGGATAGATGTATTGACGATCTTCCCGAAAATGTTTGACGCAGTTTTGGGGGAGTCTATAATAAAACGTGCTGTAAATAAAGGCATTGTGAAAATACGGCTTTATGATTTGAGGGATTTCACGGACGATAAGCACGGTAAAGTTGATGACAAGCCTTTCGGAGGCGGTGCGGGAATGGTGATGGCCGTTCAGCCTATTTATAACGCGCTTCTGAGCGTTACGGGAAAAACATCTAAAGGTAACAAGGGAGTCAAAAAAGACTTGAAGGTCATATTGCTTACGCCGCAGGGAAAGAGGCTTGATCAAGGTCTGGCTAATCGACTTGCAAAGTGTAAACATTTGATTTTAATATGTGGGCATTACGAAGGCGTAGATGAACGCGTGAGGCATTTAGTAACCGACGAGATCTCAATAGGAGATTATGTATTAACGGGGGGTGAGCTTCCGGCTATGGTGGTCATAGATGCCATTACAAGGCTAGTGCCGAGTGTTCTCGGGGATGAGGATTCTTCAAAGTTTGATAGTTTTCAAGGCGGATTGATCGAGCATCCTCACTATACCCGACCGCGCATTTTTAAGGATATGAGCGTTCCGGAAGTGCTTTTAAGCGGCGACCATGATGCAATAAAGAAGTGGCGGCATAAAGAAGCCGTAAAGAGAACAAAGGAAAGAAGACCGGATTTATTAAAAAATAAAAATTAAAGTGGAGGAAAAAGATGGATAAGATGAAACAGGTGGAAAGCAGTTATTTAAAAAAGGATATTCCTCAATTCAACGTGGGCGATACCGTAATCGTCAATGTCAAGATACAGGAAGAGGGCAAGATAAGAATACAAGCCTACGAAGGTACGGTCATAGCCCGCAGAGGCAGCGGTATAAATGAAGCATTTACCGTGAGAAGAATATCTTACGGAGAGGGCGTTGAAAGAGTTTTTCAGCTGCATTCTCCTATGGTCGATAAGATCGAAGTGGTTAAAAAGGGTGTAGTGAGAAGAGCAAAACTCTATTATCTCAGGAAGAGGGTAGGAAAGAGGACAAAGGTCGACGAAAAATCTACAGAAGAACAAAATGAGATACCACGAGAGAAAGGCCCAACAGAAGGGGTTTAAGGTAATTGCCGGGGTAGACGAGGCGGGTCGCGGCCCGCTTGCCGGACCGGTCGTAGCAGGATGCGTTATTCTCGGCAAAAAACGATTCTCTTGTCTAATAAAAGATTCTAAAGTTTTATCTCCCAGACAAAGGCTTATATCCTACCTAGAGATAACCGAAACTTCACAGTTCAGCGTTGGTATAGTAGATGAGCAGACCATAGATCGAATCAACATCTACCAGGCTACTATTCTAGCTATGGAAGAAGCTATCCGTAGCATAAAAACCCAGCCAGATTTTATCTTAATAGACGGCGGAGTCAAATTAAATATCCCGCATCCCCATGTGCACATAAAAGGCGGTGACGCTAAAAGCGTCTCAATAGCAGCAGCTTCAATAATTGCCAAAGTTACACGCGATAATCTGATGTTAAAATACGACAGCCTCTACCCTCAATACGGTTTCGCGAGGCATAAAGGCTACGGCACCAAAGAACATTTCAAAGCTTTGGAAAAGTATGGGCCCTCGCCTATTCACAGAAAAACATTCGCTCCGGTATCTAATTTTAACCAAACTTAATATTTGTTTTTATTTGACATAATCACCGAATATTTATATAATAGCAGGCTAATAACCTTTCACGGAGGGCTAAAATTGAACAACATCAAATCAAAATCTCCAAAAATATTAAGCGATATTGAAATAGCGCAGGCAGCCAAAATGAAGCCAATAGTCGAAATCGCCGAAACATTAGGCATCAAGGAAGGTGATTTGGAATTTTACGGTAAATACAAGGCTAAAGTCTCGCTGGACGTGCTGGCGCGCAATAAATCCAAGAAAGACGGAAAATATATAGACGTTACTGCTATTACCCCTACGCCGCTTGGCGAAGGAAAAACCGTTACGACGATAGGTCTTTCCATGGCGCTTAACAAGATCGGCAAAAAGACAACAGTATGCATCAGGCAGCCGTCGCTCGGCCCGGTATTCGGCATAAAAGGAGGGGCAGCAGGCGGCGGTTATTCTCAGGTAGTCCCTATGGAAGATTTCAATTTGCATCTTACAGGGGATGTTCATGCAGTCGGGCTCGCGCACAATCTGGCAGCCGCATTTTTGGACAATTCTATTTATAAGAAAAACCCGCTTAACATAGACCCGCGGTCCATTGAGTGGAGGCGGGTTGTGGATATAAGCGATCGGTATTTGCGTAATATAATAGTCGGACTGGGCACTAAAGACGACGGCCTGCCGCGGCAGAGCGGATTCGACATTACAGTTTCAAGTGAGGTAATGGCCATTCTTGCTTTAACGACCGACTTGAAAGACCTAAGAAAGAGGGTCGGGAAGATTGTGCTCGCTACGACATATGACGGAAAACCTGTCACTACGGAAGATATTAAGGTTGCCGGCGCGATGGCGGTTCTTTTGAAAGACGCTATTAAGCCGAACCTGATGCAGACGCTGGAGAACACTCCTTGTTTAGTTCACGCCGGGCCTTTTGCTAACATTGCCCACGGGAATAGCTCGATTCTGGCGGATAAGATAGCGCTTAAACTCAGCGAGTATGTAGTGACAGAAAGCGGTTTCGGCGCGGATTGCGGCGCTGAAAAATTCTTCGATATAAAATGCCGCTACAGCGGATTAAAGCCTAATGCGGCCGTTATGGTTTGTTCTATAAGGGCGTTAAAGATGCATAGCGGCGACTTTACGGTAATAGCCGGGAAGCCTTTAAGCAAGGGACTGGTGACCGAAAATATAGATGCCGTAGAGAGGGGATGCGCGAACCTGGAAAAGCATATCGAGAATATTAAAACTTTTGGTATCCCTGTCGTAGTTGCGATAAATAAATTTACTACCGATACGGATAAGGAAATAGAGGCTGTTAGGAAAAGGGCACTGCGCTCAGGCGCGGATGACGCCTTGGTGAGCGAGGTGTGGGCAAGAGGCGGCGCCGGAGGGGCCGACCTGGCAAAAGCTGTAGTGAAGGCCGCAGAAAAGCCAAGCAACTTCGGATACCTTTATTCTCTCGATATGCCGATTAAAGCAAAGATAGAAAAAATAGCCTGCGAAATATACGGGGCTGCTAAAGTTGAATATTCGCCCATAGCAGAGCAGAAAATCAAGCGGTACGAGAAATGGGGCTACGGGAATCTACCTATCTGCATGGCAAAGACCCATTTATCGTTGTCGCACGACCCCGCATTAAAAGGCAGGCCGACCGGTTTTACTTTACCCATAAGGGATATGCGCGCATCCATAGGTGCTGGTTTCTTGTATCCTTTATGCGGCGAGATGCGCACAATGCCAGGCTTGCCGTCTCATCCCGCAGGCGAAGTGGTCGATATTGATGATGAAGGAAAAGTGTTGGGGCTATTTTAAATAAAGTTTACAGTTAACAGTGTAGAGTGGCGATGCTGTAAACAGTAAACTGTACACTGTACACTATAGGAAGGTATGCGAATGCAATACATTAAACAGTCACTAGAAAAATACATAGAAGACCTTGGCGCAAGGCTTCCTGCGCCGGGCGGAGGGAGCGCGAGCGCGGCTTGCGGTTCATTAGGGGTGGCGCTCGTATTGATGGTTTCGAATTTTACCCTTGGCAATGAAAAATACGCCGCTTACGAAAAAGAAATAAAAAAGATCATCGCCGAAGCCGAGAAATTGAAGAAGAAATTATTAAAATTTATAGATGAAGATGTGGAGGCTTACAAAAAACTCTCAGCTGTTTACAAACTTCCAAAGGAAGAAAGAGATTCCACTTTAGAAGCCGCTTCGAAAGAGGCGCTCGCTGTGCCGCTCGACATATGCCGCGCGGCACATGAAGCGATGCAGCTTGTAAAGTCGCTGCTTGAAAAAGGCAACAGGAATCTCATAAGCGATGTCGGCATCGCCGCGAGCATGATTTATAGCGCGTTCGAATCCGCAAAAATGAATGTGGATATAAACTTGAAACAGATAAGAGATGAAGAATTTGTTAATAAGATCGATAAAGAGATCATGGATATGGGCGGCGAGGTTAAAAGATCATCGAGCTTGGTCATAAAAGAGGTTTGTGATAGGTTGAAATAAGGGGGTAGCAATGGCAGCTATATTATTGGAAGGAAAAGTTCTCGCTTCAGCGATCAAGGAGAGGCTGGCAAAAGATGTAGAGGGATTAAAGAAAAAAGGAAAAACCCCCAAGTTGGTTGCTATTCAGGTGGGTGAAAACGCAGCATCAGCCGTTTATTTGAAGTCCCAGTCGAAGAACGCCGAGGCCCTGGGAATAGAATATGAACTTATAACTATGGATAGCGAAACCAAAGAGGATGAGCTTATAAAAAAAATAGTCAGTTTAAATAATGACTCGCGGGTAAACGGTATCATATTGCAATTGCCCGTACCTGAACATATAAATGCGAGACGTGTAATATGCCATATAAATCCAGCGAAAGACGCAGAGGGCATGCATCCCGAGAATTTAGGCAGACTCGTTTTAGCAGAGGCAAAGGTAGCCCCATGCACGCCGCTCGCGGTAATGGAGCTTATAAAATCCACAAATGTTAATTTATACGGCAAAGAGGTAGTGGTGGTGGGCCATTCCGAAATCGTAGGCAAGCCGTTAAGCTTATTGCTGCTTAAGGAATTTGCCACGACTACGGTCTGCCATATCGGGACAGGCCAGAGGGGAACGCTGCCGGACCATGTGAAAAGGGCCGAGATCCTCATTGTTGCCGTAGGAAAAGCTTCTCTCATCAAGGGCGAATGGATAAAAGATGGTGCGATCGTTATAGATGTCGGCGTAAATAAAATCGGAGATAAAATAGTAGGCGATGTTGAGTTCGAAACGGCTAAAGAAAAAGCTTCGTTCATAACTCCTGTTCCCGGAGGAGTTGGCCCCCTTACAGTTACGATGCTTATGCGGAATCTGGTCGAGGCGGCCAAATTACAAGAATGATTACAGTGATAACAAATATATTAATATGAGTCTGTTAAAAGAAAAATTAAATTCCGGTAAATTCGCCATTACAGGTGAGATAGCTCCACCAAAAGGCACCGATGTAAAAGAGATACTAGAGGATGCAGAACGCATGAAGAACAGAGTAGATGCTGTAAATGTTACTGATATACAAAGCTCTGTGATGCGGGCAGGTTCTCTTGTGTTATGCCATCTTTTAAAACAGAAAGGCATAGAGCCTGTATATCAAGTTACTTGCAGGGATAGAAATAGGCTTGCCCTTCAGTCAGATATTCTCTCTGCAGCTATACTGGGCATTGAGAACGTGCTGATTTTAACCGGCGACCATCAGGGGTTGGGCGACCATCCGCAAGCCAAAGGCGTGTTTGATTTGGATTCCGTGACCCTTTTGGAAGTCGTAAAAACATTGCAAAGCGGCAAAGACATGGTGGGAAACGAGCTTAAAGGAAAGCCCAGCTTTTGCGTTGGCGCAGTAGTGAACCCTGGTGCAGACCCGCTCGAGCCCGAGATAATAAAGATGGAAAAAAAGATAAAAGCAGGCGCAGAGTTCTTTCAGACCCAGGCCGTATACGACCCTGCGCTTTTTGAAAGATTCATGAATGCCGCCAAGCATCTCAATGCAAAGATTCTGGTGGGTATCGTGCTTTTAAAGTCGGCCGGCATGGCGAAATACATGAATGAAAATGTCGCTGGCGTTTTTGTGCCAGATGAACTTATAAAGGAAATACAATCGGCAAGCAAAGAGGATAGGCCCAAGAAGAGTGTGGAAATAGCAGCCCGTCTTATAAAAGAGATGCGGGGCATGTGTCAGGGCGTGCATTTGATGCCACTTGGTTGGGATAAGCTTGTGCCCGGAGTTTTGGACCAGGCGGGACTGTAAAATAATGAGAATCGCATTTACTGGTAAAGGCGGGGTAGGAAAGACGACGTTGGCCGCTTTATTTATTCGCTCTTTGGCGAACGATAATAGGCGGGTTTTAGCCGTAGATTGCGACCCAGATTCTAATCTTGCCGCAGCGTTGGGTTTTCCTGATGGCGCGAAGATTAAGCCCATATCAATGATGAAGGATCTTATACATGAGCGGATGGAGATGAAAAAAGGAGAGCCGCCTATTTTTTACAAATTAAATCCGAACATCGATGATATTCCGAAAAAGTTTGTCAAAAGAAAGAATTCCATAGACCTTATTAACATGGGAACGGTTGAAAAGGGCGGAAGCGGCTGCGTTTGCCCTGAGAGCACGTTTATGAGGAATCTCCTTTCGGAAATTGTATTAAGCGAAGGCGAAGACATCGTTCTGGATATGGACCCTGGGATTGAGCATCTCGGGAGGCGTACCGCAAAATCAGTGGATGGGTTTATTACGGTCGTCGAGCCGAGCATCAACAGCGTCGAGACAGCAAAAAAGATTAAGAAATTAGCCGGCGATATAGGTGTGAAGAGCGCCTATGTTATCGGTAATAAGATAAAGGACGCGAAGGATAAGAAATTTATAGAATCTAATTTCCAGAAAGAAGAAATTTTGGGAATGATTCCGCATAGCGAGAATATTTCGGATTTAGACAAGAAAAGCAATCGTGCCCTAAACGATAAAAGGATTATCGACGAAGTGGACAGGATAAAGAATATTTTATTTAAGGAGGAAAAGTATGCCGGAAAATAGGTCTATAGACCCAGCATCTGTAGATGCCTTGAAGAAGGCTAAGGCGGAAAATATCGAGACCGTATGGGACAGGTATGATGCGATGCAGCCGCAATGCGGTTTTGGCGAACTCGGAATATGTTGCAGGATTTGCAATATGGGGCCGTGCAGGATCGACCCATTTGGCGAAGGCCCTCAGGAAGGCGTGTGCGGCGCAAACGCGGATACCATAGTGGCGAGGAATTTGGCTCGAATGATAGCGGCAGGTGCGGCAGCCCACTCTGACCACGGAAGAGACGTCGCCAATACGTTGATTCTTGCAGCAGAAGGCAAGACCGATGCCTACAAGGTAAAGGATATCCAAAAATTGCGTCGGATTGCAGAAGAATACGGAATCAATACCTCAGGCAAAGACGATTCAAAGATAGCCCTTGAGGTTGGGAAGGCAGCCCTCGTTGAGTTCGGCCAGCAAGAGGGCGAGTTGAAATTCGCAAAAAGGGCCCCGCAGAAAAGACAGGAATTGTGGCGAAAACTCGGAATCATGCCCCGAGGCATCGACAGGGAGATAGTCGAAATGATGCATAGGACAACCATGGGCGTTGATAATGACTATAAAAATATTATTGGGCAAGGCATGAGGACCTCGTTGACGGATGGATGGGGCGGCTCGATGATAGCCACAGAATTGCAGGATATATTATTTGGCTCGCCGAAACCGATTCGAGCTAATGTTAACATGGGAAATCTAAGGGAAGACGAAGTAAATATAATCGTCCATGGCCATGAACCGACTCTTTCAGATGTCGTGGTTGCGGCAAGCCGCGACCCGGAGCTCCTGGAGCTGGCAAAAAAATATGGCGCCAAAGGAATAAATCTCGGCGGAATATGCTGCACGGCGAGCGAAATACTCATGAGGCACGGCATTCCGGTTACAGGCAATTTTCTACAGCAGGAATTGGCTGTGATTACGGGCGCTGTGGATTTAATGATGGTGGACGTTCAATGTATTATGCCGTCGCTCAGCAATATAACAAAGTGCTACCATACAAAATTGGTCACCACGTCTCCGAAATGCAAGATTCCTAATGTAACCCATGTTGAATTTCACGAGGAAAAAGCGTATGAAACCGCAAAGGAAATCCTACGGATGGGTATAGAGAATTTCAAAAATAGAAAAAAGAACGCGATACAGATTCCGTCCAACACAAAAGGTTTTATAGCTGGGTTTACAGCCGAGACCGCGTTTAATATCTTAGGCGGCAGGTATCGCTCAACCTATAGGCCTCTCAATGACGCTATCATAAGCGGGAGACTTAGGGGGGCAGCCGGCGTTGTGGGTTGCTGCAATCCGAATATAAAGCACGATTGGGCGCATCTGACCATGATAAAGGAACTCATAAAGAACGACGTGCTTGTTGTGACGACAGGGTGCAGTGCAATTGCGGCCGCAAAGGTAGGGTTGCTTGACCCTGAGGAGGGAAAACGGTTTGCCGGTAGAGGTCTACAGGAAATATGCGAGGCCGTGGGCATACCGCCAGTTTTACATTTAGGATCCTGTGTTGATAACTCGAGAATTTTGATAGTGCTCTCCAATGTCGTTAAAGAAGGAGGCCTTGGAGACGATTTGAGCGATCTGCCGGTTGCGGGTGCGGCGCCTGAATGGATGAGCGAAAAGGCAGTGGCTATCGGTTTCTATGTTGTTGCGAGCGGTGTCTTTACTATTTTCGGGACACCTCAGCCCGTACTTGGAAGCAAGAATGTGACAAGGTACTTATGCGACGATCTCGAAAAAATAGTCGGCGGAAAATATGCGTTTGAGGCAGACCCGGTAAAAGCAGCTCGGCTTATGATTGAACATATGAACAAGAAGCGCGCGGCGCTTAAGCTAGCCCCGGTAATGTATGAGGAAGGAAGCTTGAAAAAAGAAAAAGTGGCTATAAGCGCTTAGGAGGCAAACTTGACAGACAAAAAACAGAAAAAGGGCGTTAAAATATTCTGCGACATAACTAAGTGCTTAGGCTGTAAGGCATGCGAACTCGCGTGTGCCGTCGAGCATTCAAAAGCGAAAGAGCTCGCGCTCTCTATCAAAGAGAAACCAACCCCTAAAAAGAGAAGGAAGGTTTCAGGGGTTGAGGACAAAATAATGTCTTTTGGTTGCCAGCACTGTGAAGAAGCACCTTGCGTAGCGGCGTGCATGAGTAGCGCGATGTACAAGGACCCTGTAACAGGCGAGACAAAACACGACAAGGACAAGTGCGTAGGCTGTTGGATGTGCATTATGGTTTGTCCTTTCAGCGCAATTATACAGGACGTGACCGATAAGGTAGCAATGAAATGCGACCTTTGCCCCGACAACGAAGACTATGCCTGCGTTGCTGCATGCCCGACTAATGCGCTATTCTCGGGAACCCCTGAAGAATTTAAAAGGAGAGTAGAGGAAAAATCTTCTCCCGCGGCTCTTAAAAGAACTAAAATAAAAAGTGGAGTATAGCATGCGATATTGTATTATAGGCGGAAGCGCAGCAGGCACGAGCGCCTGTGAAATGATAAGGGGGATAGATAAAAAAGCCGATATCACCTTAATAACTGATGAAAAATTCGCTCTGTATTCGCGGTGTCTTTTATCATACCTACTCGCCGGCTCTATCAATGAGGATAAATTAAAATTTAAAGAAAAGGATTTTTTTGAAAGGAATAAAATAGAAGCGCTATTGGGTGTGCGTGTAGAAAAAATAGATTCCAAAAAAAGAGAGCTAGGGCTTTCGAATAAGAAAAAGGTAACGTTTGACAGGCTTCTTATTGCCACAGGCGCCCGCCCCAAAGAGATGGGCATTCCCGGCGAAGACAAAAAAGGCGTTTTCGCGTTGCGGACCATAGAAGACGCCAGAGGCATATTGAATCGCTCCAATAAAGGTGTCAAGCGCGTAGCTATTCTCGGCGGCGGCCTCATTGGCATGAGAGACGCGTACGCCTTGGGCCATAAAGGGTTTGACATAAAGGTTATAGTGAAATCAGGCCAGATATTATCTCAGATGATGGAGAAGGAAGGGGCAGAAATAATAGAAGCCCATATAAAGAAATTCGGGGTAGATGTCATGAAAGGGCTTGCCGCAACCGAAATATTGGGCAAGGACGAAGTTAGCGGAATAATTTTGGATAACGGCAACAAATTAGATTGTGAATTGGTAATTGTGGGGAAGGGTGTAGCGCCTAATATAGAATTGGCAAAAGACATAGGCCTAGCTACGAAGGAAGGGATTATAGCCGATGATTATTTAGCCGCGTCACAGGACGGCATATGGACAGCGGGCGATGTCTGCGAGGCAAAAGACCTTGTCACCGGAGAAAAAACAGTTAATGCCTTGTGGCCATGCGCGGTTGAGCAGGGAAGGGTCGCCGCCCTCAACATGGCAGGCAAAAAAACAAAATACGAAGGCTCGCAAAGCATGAATTCGCTCGACCTATTCGGGCTTTCCACCATTTCTATCGGTGTCACAAAGCCAAAGGGCGCGGGCTATGAAATACTTACGTCAAAAACCGAAAACTCCTACAAAAGACTTGTCATAAAGGGCGATATTTTATGGGGCATGACACTCGTGGGTAAAGTCGAAAACGCAGGCGTTTACGGTATTCTTATAAGGAATAAGATAAATATCAGCGATTATAAAAAGATTCTTTTAAGAGACGATTTTAATTACGCAAAGATCCTTCCTTTGATTAAAAAGGAAGCTCAGAAGTTTTGCAAGCCCGAATTTCAGGATATATTATTGACTTATTAGAGCTTCATAAGATTATGATTTCAATGATGAAAAAGCATAACCATAAGCGAATTACTGTAACCTATAATAAATAGGAGGACACGGGAATGTCAAAAATAGTTGCGACGGCTGCCATACGGGGTGCCAATAAAATCGCAAAGGAATGCGAAGCGTTTTTGAACAAGGCGATAAAAGAAAAAGGTAAAAATCAAAAGGTCGAATTTCCGGAGACGGCATTTTATCTTCCCATGGCTTACGCGCTCTTAGGCGCTGAGGTAAAGACGCTCGGCGATATGATCCCCATCCTGGAACATGTAAAGGGCCTGCTTCATGAGGAACCGTCTGAAAAGCTCTGGCTTCCGTATCTCGGTGACGCGCTCGATTCAGGCGTAGCTACTCTTCTCGCAGAGGAGATTATCGTGGCGTTGAGGTATCTTTACGGCCAGGAGCCGCAGCCTGACTGCATAGGATTTTTTACAGATACAATCTTAAGGACCCTGGGCATACAATTGGTAGACGGAAGGATGCCGGGTTTTGCAGCCATCTTAGGCGCGGCGAAAGACAATAAAACAGCGGTTGAGATTGTCAGGGAATTCCAGAAACGCAATATTTTGTGTTTTGTAGGTTCAAGTTCCAACGGAAAAAGCATTATAGATCAGCTTAAAGAAGAAAATGTTAATATGGGCTGGGAAAATTATATAGTTCCTTACGGCCGCGACACCATTACAGGCATATATCCGCTTCATTGGGCCATCAGGGGGGCGCTTACCTTCGGCGGCCATAAAAAGGGCGAGGCATTGAAATGCCTCAAGTATTGCAAGAAAAGGATATTCGCGTTTGGTTTAACCTTGGGCCCGATTGATGACGTGAAATACGCTACCGGCGCTGGCGCAATCAACATGGGATTTCCTATAATCGCCGATACAGATATACCGGAAATACGGCCGACCGGCATATGCACGTATGAGCATCTTGTAAAACAGCTCGATTATAAAAAGATTGTTTCTACATGTATTGAGATCCGTGGGGTTAAAGTAAAAGTTTCGGAGATTCCCATACCCGTCGCCTATAGCGCCGCGTTTGAAGGAGAGAGGGTGCGCAGAGAGCAGATGTACGCACAGTTCGGCGGAAAATACTCTACGGCGTTTGAATATGTAAGAACAAAGGGATTGAATGAGGTTGAAGATAACAAGATCGAAGTTATTGGCCCGGATATAGATTCTATACCCGAGGGCGGGGCTGCGCCGCTAGGTATTTTAGTGGAAGTCGCCGGCAGGAAGATGCAGAAGGATTTCGAGCCTATCCTGGAGCGGCAGGTCCATTCATTCCTGAACGAGGCAATGGGCCTATTCCATATGGGCCAGAGAAACATGTGTTGGATGAGGGTGTCAAAGGACGCTTTTAAGAAGGGGCTCAGGTTGCGCCACTTTGGCGTAATTCTGCACGCGCGCCTGCACGATACATTCGGCGCCATAGTTGATAAGGCGCAAGTTACAATTTATACCAAACAAGAAGACGTGGATAAGGTGATGAAAGAGGCACTAAAGGCCTATAATGAGCGGGATGAGCGTTTAGCAGGCATGACCGATGAAAGTGTAGATACATTTTATTCCTGTACCCTCTGCCAGAGCTTTGCGCCTAACCATCTTTGCATAGTCAAACCCGAAAGATTAGGGTTATGCGGCGCCTATACGTGGCTCGATGCCAGGGCGTCGTTTGAATTAAACCCCACTGGGCCCAATCAACCGATAAAAAAAGGAGAAGTGCTTGACCCTGAAAGGGGCGAATGGAAAGGCGTAAATGATTTTGTCTATATGAGATCGAATAAAACATTGGAAAAATTCCACGGCTATTCTATTATGACGTATCCTGAAACAAGCTGTGGCTGTTTCGAATGCATTATTGCTATTTTGCCGGAAGCCAATGGGTTTATGATTGTGAATCGCGAATATGCAGGGATGACGCCGTGCGGAATGAAGTTTTCTACGTTAGCGGGTTCTGTGGGCGGCGGAGCCCAGACACCCGGATTTATGGGTGTAGGCAGACTCTATATAGTAAGCCACAAATTTATCGCTGCCGATGGCGGATTAAAAAGGCTTGTGTGGATGCCGAAGGAGCTCAAGGAAGCCTTGGGCGACAAATTAAAGAAAAGATGCCAGGAAGAGGGAATGCCTGACTTGATAGACAAGATAGCGGATGAGACAGTCGCTACGACCTCTGAGGAATTACTGGCACATTTAAAGAAAGTTAAACATCCCGTTATGGAAATGGCGCCGGTGATGTAGGAATATGAAATGCAGGTTAGGAAGGTTAGGATACCAGTATATCAGGGTATCAGGATACCAGGGACAGAAATTTTGATAACCTGATATTCTTATGTTCTTTCTCCGATATCCTGATAGCCCGATAACCCAAGGTAGATTTTTTACAAGAGGAGAAAAACTATGGCATTAAGCGGACTAGAGATATATAAGCATTTGCCAAAGACGAACTGCAAAGACTGCGGTTTCCCGACGTGCCTTGCCTTTGCGATGCAGCTCGCGGCCAAAAAGGTGTCGCTTGATAAATGTCCGCATGTATCGGAAGAGGCAAAAAAGGTATTAGAAGGCGCCTCGCAACCACCCATACGGCTTGTGACTATCGGTACGGGAGAGAATAAGCTGGAGCTTGGAAACGAGACCGTTATGTTTCGTCACGAGGAACGTTTTTATCATCCGGCAGGCATAGGCGTATTAGTGGAGGACACCTTAGACGACAATGCCCTCAAATCGCGCATAGACAAAATCAATAAATTGAAATTCGAAAGAGTGGGTAGAGAGATAAAAATAGATTTGATAGCTGTAAAAAACTCATCTAAATCCGCCGCGCAATTCGCAAAGGTAATAAAAGCGATTGTAGAAAAAACCAAGCTCAATCTTATTCTTATGAGCGAAAATGTGGGCAACTTAAAAGAATGCATAAAAGTTGCTAAGGAAAAGAAGCCCTTGTTATACTGCGCGACAAAATCAAATTACCAGGAAATGGCGCAGCTTGCGAAAGAACACAGCCTTCCTCTCGCCGTGCACGCCGAAAACCTCGAAGAATTAGCTGATCTCACGCAAAAGATAGTTTCCTTGGGTGTCCAGGATTTGGTTTTAGACACAGGGCCAAAGAGCCCGCGAAAGAAGATATGCGACTTGACATATACTAGACGCATGGCTTTAAAGAAGACTTTTAGGCCGTTAGGTTATCCTACGATAGTTTTTACGCAGAGCAGCGAACCGAATGATGAAGTATGCGAGGCGGCCGGATATGTCGTGAAATATGCCGGCATCGTGATAACAAAGGGCGCGGAGCCATGGCAGCTACTGCCCCTTCTCACAGTCAGAAGCGATATTTATACCGATCCGCAAAAACCAGTTCAGGTTGAACCGAAAGTGTACGAAATAGGCGCTGTTAAAAAAACATCGCCGGTCCTGGTAACGACTAATTTTTCCATTACATACTTTACGGTTGCCGGCGAAGTCGAAGCAAGCAAAATCCCTGCCTATGTTATATCTTGCGATGCCGAAGGTATGTCGGTGTTGACGGCATGGGCGGCTGAGAAATTTACGGCGGAATCTATTGCTAAGATGCTCGATACTTCCGGCATTTCGGGAAGGATTTCTCATAAGAATGTCGTAATACCAGGTTATGTAGCCGTGTTGAGCGGAAAGCTGGAAGAAGAATCAGGCTGGAAAGTACTGGTCGGCCCGAAAGAGGCATCCGGCATTCCTTCTTATCTGCGGTCCATGGCTTCATAGTAGGTTTTAATCCGTATTATAAAAGAGGTGCAGTGAGTACTAAATATACACTTGAGTTGCGGCCCGATAAAAAAGAGATTAAGGTAAGCAAAGGCGAAAATTTACTTGCCTGCGCTATCAAGGCAGGGGTATATCTCAATTCGAGCTGCGGCGGAGACGGCGTGTGCGGCAGGTGCAAAGTGCTGATAAAAAAGGGAGACTACAAGACCGAACCCACGGGAAGGCTGACGAGCGAAGAAAAGAAGAAAGGTTATGTATTGGCCTGCCTTACCACTATACAGGGTGATCTCACCGTCCATATCCCGAAAGAATCGAAGTTGGATTTAGCAAAAATTTCGGATGGAGACGCCCAGTTCCTGAGGCTTAAAGGTATATATTCTGAAGCGGAAGAAGCAGATGCGGGCAAGGCAATTATCGATGAGAGTATTTATTCGCACAGCCCCCTCGCGACAAAAGTGTATCTACAGCCGCCCCTTCCCACGCTTGAAGATAGTATAAGCGATTTGGAGAGGCTGTATAGGGAGCTCCGAAAAACCAGAGACATCCCCATCATGCAAACAGGCCTTACTAATATCAAGAGATTGGGCAGTCTCCTTCGCCATAGCAATTGGAAGATTACCGCCACCTTAGGCAAGAGGAACGAGACCACAGAGATAGTTGTTATAGAACCGGGTGATACATCGAATAGAAACTTAGGCGTAGCCTTTGATATAGGCACCACCACGGTTACGGGCCAACTAGTTAATCTCAATACCCGAAAAATACTCGGCACAAAGGCAACTTATAATAAACAGGTGGCTTTTGGCAGCGATGTTATCTCCAGAATAATATACGCTACAGAGGAACATGGGTTAGAAAGGCTCCACCACGCTGTTGTAGATAATATGAATGACATCATAAGGGTTTTGATTGAAGAAACCAAATTGAATCTGACCGATATCATGGGTGTTATGTGCGCCGGGAACACAACGATGATTCATCTATTATTAAGGGTAGACCCGACATTTATCAGAAGGGAACCTTATGTGGCGACAGCGAATTTTGTGCCTGTTATCCGCGCGGCTGAGGTAGGGATAAAAATTCATCCTAGAGGATTATTGGCGTGCGTGCCTGGCGTGTCAACGTATGTGGGCGGGGATATAACAGCTGGTGTCGTTGCAAGCGGCATCGCGAATGAGGCAAAAACAACACTTTTAATAGATATAGGCACCAACGGCGAGATTGCGTTAGGAAATCGCGAGTGGCTTGTTTGCTGTTCGGCTTCAGCAGGCCCTGCCTTTGAAGGGAGCGGGGTTACATGCGGCATGAGGGCTACAAAGTGCGCTATACAGGGCGTGAAGATAAAGGATCGCCAGGACGGCATTAAGCTTACTACTATTAAAGGCGGCAAGCCATGCGGAATTTGCGGCTCGGGTTATATAGATATCTTGGCCGAACTTTTCCGAAACGGCATAATGAATAAAAACGGAAAAATAAATAGAGAAATAAAATCAAAGAGGGTGAGAGAAGGAAAAGACGGCCTGGAATATGTAGTATGCTGGAAAGAAGAGTCGGAGGCAGATAGCGATATCGTGATTTCCGAAGCTGATATTGAAAACCTGAAGTGCTCAAAGGGCGCTATTTATTCTGCGGCAGCAACGCTGCTAAAAAAAGTCGGATTGACATTTAAAGATATCGACCAGGTAATGATAGCCGGCGGATTCGGTACCAACATAGACATAGACAAGGCTATTATGATAGGCCTCCTTCCTGATATAGACAGGGCTAAATTCAAATTTATAGGCAACAGTTCCCTTGTCGGCTCGAGAGAAATCTTGCTTTCCTATCAGGCCATGGAAAAGGCCGAAGAGATTGCCAGAAAAATGACTTATATAGAATTGAGCGTTGAGCCAAGGTATATGGATGAGTATGTCGCCAGCCTCTTTTTCCCGCATACGGACCTGGATAAATTCCCGAGCGTAAAAGAGGCCATCAGAGGGGTGCGGTCGAAATGAGCGCTATTATAGGATTCGCAGGAAAGGGCGGCACAGGAAAAACGACTGTAGCGAGTTTAGTAATCAGTTGGCTTGTAAAAAATAAAAAAACCCCCATTCTGGCGATAGATGCGGACCCGAATTCCACGCTGGCAGAGACTTTGGGCTTGAAAGACGATAAAGGCATTGTCCAAATTGTAGACGAGTTCTCCCGGGAAAAAGAAACACTGCCCACCGGTTTGTCAAAAGAGCGTTTTTTTGAACAAAAGATACAGGAGCTTCTAAATGAAACGGATGGTTTTGACCTTCTTTCCATGGGAAGGCCCGAAGGCCCGGGGTGTTATTGCTATATCAATAATGTGCTTAGGGGTATTATGGAGAGGCTGACAAAGTCTTATATGTATACTGTTATCGATAATGAAGCCGGCATGGAGCATCTTTCTCGCAGAACCGCCAGGGCGATCAATGTACTTTTTATAATAAGCGACGAAACGCCGGTAGGCATAAGGTCTGCGAGGCGAATATGTGATTTAGTAAAAGAACTCGAGATTAAGATAAAAAGCACCTATTTGATTGTGAATAGGAACAAAAATACCTCGGAAGAGATGACGAAAGAGATAAAAAACTCAAAACTCAAATTAGCGGGCACAATACCCGAGGATGAGCAAATTTATAAATTAAGCGCGGAAGGAAAGCCGGTAAGCGAATTGCGCGATGAATCTCCAGCCAAAAAAGCTATAGATAATATCTGCAAATCATTTATTGACGGAATATAGGAGGCGAGAATATGGCTTTGGAACTCTTAAAAGAAAGATGGTCAAGCGCGATAAATGTCCTTAAGGTCGGCGCGGTAAAAGAGGAAGGCGGAACGCGCGCTTCAGCAATTACCGTTGGAGGCCAGACAACATTGCCTTTCCTGCTTGACGAAGGGGGAATGCCGCATAGGCCCGTTGTAGCGATGGAGATATTTGACGTTGCCCCGCTCGAGTGGCCGGTCTCCTTACTGGAACCATTCGGCGACGCGGTTAAAGATCCTGTAAAATGGGCAAAAAAATGTATAAATGAGTTTAAAGCCGACCTTATTTGCCTTACCCTTAAAGGGACTCACCCGGAGGCTGAAAACATATCAGCCGATAAAGCGGTTGAGTTAGTTAAAAATATGCTTAAAGAAATATCAACGCCGCTAATAATAATTGGTTCGGGAGACAAGGAAAAAGATAACGACGTCCTTGCCAGATGCAGCCAGGCAACAAAAGGCGAAAATTGCTTATTCGGACTGGCTGCGCAGGACAATTTTAAGACATTGGTGGCTTCGTGCATGGCAGATGACCATTGCATCATAGCCGATTCCCCGATAGATATAAATATCGCTAAGCAGGTTAATATTTTAATAACAGATATGGGTTTTAAACCAGAAAAAATAGCCATGCATCCCAGCACGGCGGCATTAGGCTATGGCATGGAATACGTCTACTCCATTATGGAGCGTTCAAGGCTTGCCGCGTTTGTCGGCGACAAAATGCTCGCCATGCCGTTTATTATTTTTGTCGGACAGGAAGCCTGGAAGGTAAAAGAGGCAGCGGCAAATGTTGCGGACGAGCCCGGCTGGGGCGACGAACGCATGCGGGGCCCTCTTTGGGAAGCGGCAACAGCGGTAGCCATGCTGCACGCCGGCGCAGACATCCTTGTTATGCGCCATCCGGAAGCAGTTGCGACTGTGAAAAGATCTATTGATAGTATGATGAAAGGAAATAATGATTGATTACCTATCCTGGACTCAAAATTTTTCCTGCCTATATAAATTTATCACGTGCAGGAACGTCCTTCGCTTCGGCAAAAATCAGGGGCAGAAATAACTCACCCCACACCAACAGGTGTGGGGTTCGAACAAATTTCAGCCCTTTTATAAACCGATTTTTACCTTGCTCAGGACTAAAATTTTGAAATGTCCAATCTGGGTAATCAAGTCATATATGGGAAACTAAGCGGGCGTCATCCCACCTTTGGCGGAATTACAGGACCCGCATCATTTGGTAATAGAAGGAGAACGATATGCTAGTAATAGGCGAACTTATAAATGGCATGTACCAAAACGTTGAGCAGGCAATAAAAACTAAAAACCGCTCGATAATTCATAAGTTAGCAAAAGAACAGCTTGAAGCCGGGGCAGACATGCTCGATATTAATGCGGGACCTCACGGCGCCGATCCGAAAGAAACTATGAGGTGGCTTATTGAAACTATCCGCGAGGTAACGCCTGCTCCCCTGGCGATAGACAGCACAAAACTCGATGTTGTAGAATTGGGATTAAAACTTGCAGGCGAAGGCTCTATGATAAACTCCACAAAAGCCGACGATGAAAAATTGGATATATACGTTCCTCTCGCAAAAAAGTATAAAGCAAAACTCATAGGGCTTACGATGGATAAAAAAGGCGTTCCGCGAGATAAAAACGTAAAGTGCGAGTTGGCAGCTAAGATTTTAGCCAAATGCATGGAAATGGACTTGCCCCTGGAAGACGTGTATATAGACCCGATAGTCCTGCCTGTAAACGTTGCCCAGGCCCAGTGCGCCGAGCTTCTAGATGTTTTGCGGGAATTCAAACTCATAAGCGACCCACCGCCGCAAACAGTTGTCGGCTTGAGCAATGTGTCGCAGGGAACAAAGCAGAGGTCGCTTATAAATCGCACCTATTTGGTTATGGCTGTCGCTAGCGGTCTTTCCGGCGCCATTGTTGATCCGCTTGATAAAGAGCTAATGGACGCCATGATAACGGCAGAGCTTTTATTGAATAAAAATATATATTGCGATTCGTATATAGATGCATATAGAAAGAGATAGATACTATTTAGTATGTAGAGAAGGAGGAGGAAATGTTGGATAAAAAGATTACGATACAAGAATTGCAAGAAAAGAAAAAACGCGGTGAAAAAATCACTATGCTTACAGCTTACGATTATCCGATAGCCTCTATGGTTGATGAAGCGGGCATAGATATGATTCTCGTCGGAGATTCGTTAGGGATGGTCGTATTGGGTTATAAAGATACGCTGTCGGTCAGTATGGATGACATGATACGCCATTCTCAGGCGGTAAAGAGGGCTACAAAGCGGGCGTTAATAGTGGGAGATATGCCTTATAAATCTTTTGATACGCCCAAAGATGCTGTCAAGAACGCAAAGCGGTTCATAGAAGAAGCCGGTTGTGACGCTGTGAAATTGGAAAATCAGGAAGAAAGCTCTTTTGATTCGGCAGCCGCGATTATAAAAGCTGGGATAGCAGTAGAAGGGCATCTTGGCCTGACGCCCCAGAGCGTTGAGAAATTAGGGGGTTTTAAAGTCCAGGGCAGGACGCCTGAGGCAGCGCAGAAAATTATAGACAATGCCAAAAGGCTGGAAAAGATGGGTTGTTTTTCTATAGTTTTGGAATGCGTGCCCGCAGAGCTCGGCAAAATGATTACAAAAAGTCTTTCGATTCCCACGATCGGTATCGGAGCCGGGGCTGATTGCGACGGCCAAGTTTTGGTCATACACGATATCATAGGGTTGTTCGAGCGCTTCACGCCCAAGTTTGTAAAAAAATACGCAATCTTGGCGCCTGTAATAAAGGATGCCGTCAGACAGTATATAAAGGAAGTGAAGGAAGGAAAGTTTCCTTCAGCAGATCATATCTTTAAATAGGGTATAGGGTATAGGGTATAGTAAAGGCACTAATCCCTAAACCCTGACCCCTAAGCTCTAAAAAGAGGGTTTCGATGAGGATAGTTATTGTCGGCCCCGGGGCTATGGGATGTCTTTTCGGGGCCTTTTTGGCTAAATTCGGCGAAGACATTTATCTCCTTGATAGAAGAGACAAAAGGGCCGAATATATAAATAAAAACGGCATAAAGGTCGAAGGCATAAGCGGCGAATTCAAAATAGCCGTTAAGGCCACCTCGAATCCTAGCGATATCGGCGAATGCGCGCTTGTTATAATCTGCGTCAAATCCTACGACACAGAGGCCGCCATAAAAAGTATAAAATCCATAATAAAGAAAGACACCCTTGTTCTTACCCTGCAAAACGGCGTTGGTAACGTAGAGGCGATCAGTAAAATAGCAGGCGAAGAAAAAACGATCGGCGGCGTTACTTC
>PEWV01000020.1 GCA_002780005.1 Candidatus Aquitaenariimonas noxiae
CCAATATATTCGGAAGATTCCACGAGGTGACATGGGTCAGATTAAAAAGGGTTTGTTATAAGATCTGGGAGTTATACCACGGTTCCAAACGGGACTATTACGAGTCCGGCTTCCACAGGTATCTTATTATGCCGCTTGGGGATATGATGTTACGCATCGATGACCTTTTCGCTTCACCAAGATGCATCTTAGGAGACAAAGGATATCTTGTTGCCGTTTTGGAAAAGGAAAAATATGCAAAATAGTAAAGTTAAGGTATCGGTAGTGATCCCGGCATATAATTATGCTAAATATTTGCATAAGGCTATCGATTCAGCTTTAAACCAGGATTATACGGGAGAGTTCGAAGTTATAGTGGTTAATGACGCCTCTACGGATAAGACTGATGAGATCTGTAATAATTACGGCAAGCGGATAATTTATTTAAAAAATAACCGCAACCTGGGCTTGGCAAGCACGCTGAACAAGGGTATCAGAGCGGCCAAAGGTGAATACATCCTAACGCTTGAGTCAGATGATGAGCTTTTAAGTTGGGCCATGAGATGGTATGCGAAGGCGCTTGATGCCTTTCCTTTTATTGCTATGGTCTACGGGGACTTTATAAGAGCGTACATAGAAATGAATGTGGAGCATACGCATAAATGTATGGACTTTGACAGGAAACTTCTGGAATCAAGGAATATCATATACTGCTCCACTCAGATGTATAGAAAAAAGGCTTTTCAAGAAGCCGGAAATTACCAAGTAGATTATCCCGCGGATTGGGATCTGTGGCTGAGGATGACGGAAAGATTTTGCGCCCTTCATGTTCCTGTGATCCTGCAAAAGAGGACCAGCAAAAAAACCAGTTTTAGCGTCAATATATATAACGAGGGGTCTTACGGGAGGCGTGTCGGTAAGGTAATGGCAAGCCTGAGAAGGCGAAAGCTTATAAACAGCATAAATCCTGTTTTTTATTATCATCTCAAACAAACAGGTGAAAGATTAAGGTGTGAAAAAATGACGCAGGCTTCAAATCAATGCGATTTTATAGAGAAAGAATTTCAGTCAAAAAAAGTTTTAGTCATTGAGAATTCCGAAGGCTACCTGACAGCGGCATTTAATAAAAAAGGTATAAAAGGCGTTCGCGTTGACAAAGAAAATTTGGTAAAAGGCGGCTGCCTGGAAACAGGTTTCGATCTCGTAGTGCTTTGGGATGTTATGAACTTTTTTCAAGATGAAGATTTGACAAGAGCGATCGATAAAGTTATAAAAAGTATGCCAAAGGCAATAGCATTGTTTATGGAGACTCAGGAAGCGTATGGCAGCGCTTATGACAGGTTCACCAAACCTTATGCATGGTGGATAGAACAATTTAGCCGGTATTATAAAACGGTTGAGCCTATGCAAGTCCGGCCAAAACTCGATGAAAACAATTGGTTTTATAATTACGGTTTAGATAAAATAATGTTTTTTAAAAAGACGGAAGTGTAACTAAATGTCCGATATGATTAAGAGATTTATATATCATTTGCGAGGCCTGGATGCATTTTTCGAGACCAAGGGTACAACCGGTAATGTCCGTGGCTTTATGGAACAATCCGAATGCAAAGCCTTATTTTTCGCAGCCAAATCAGCTCCAGGGGATGGTGTAGTGGTGGAGATAGGAAGCTATGTAGGAAAATCTACGATATGGATGGCCAAGGCTCTAAAAGCGAGGCAAAGAGGAAAAATGTATGCCATAGACCCGCATACGGGCGATCCTTATAGCGATGTCTTGCAAAACGAAAGAAAACAATTTGCCCTCGGCCAGGAAGGCGAGTTCAGAAAAAATATAAGCGATGCAGCTGTGCAGGATGTCGTTATCCCTATTGTTAAAACTTCGGAAGAAGCGTCCGTAGATTTTGATAAACCAATAAGGCTGATATTTATAGACGGTATACATGAGTATGATTTTGTTAAAACCGATTTTTTGCTATGGTCACCTAAAGTGATAGAAAACGGCATCATTGCGTTTCATGATAGCTTAAGGCCCGGAGTTAAACGGGTATTTGAGGAGTTACTATATAACTCGAAAAGCTACGAATTGATCGGGAGAGTTTATTATACGTCATTTTTCAGGAAAAAGGGCAAGCGTAGATTTACGGATATGATGTTCGATCTTAGATTCGATATGATTTTTCCGCAATATCAAGGTAATAAGAAGATAATTGCTGCTGCCCTAAACTTTTTAGCAGGCATTATTTCGCTTTTTATTTTTTAAGAGGTGGAATGGAAAAAATAAAAATAGCGTATATATTACATCAATTTCCCGTACTTTCTGAGACTTTCGTTGCAGACGAAATCCTAGCACTAAAAAAGATCGGGGCAGAAGTGTCGGTTTTTTCATTTGCAAAACCACCACACGATGTAATGCATAAGGAGTCGCTCGACCTGGCTAAAGGTGTTTTTTATGCCTTAGACCCCAAAAGCTCCACAGGCGTTTTAACCGCAGTCTTATTATCCAATTTACAATTTTTCCTGAGTTCTCCCTTTAGGTACTGTATTACTTTTTTTAAATATTTTTTCAAGATCGGAAAAAAGGAATTTTTGCAGATTTTCTATATATGTCGTTTAATAAAAAAAGAAAAACCAGAGCATCTGCACGCCCACTTCGCCGGCTTAGGGGCGACCGCTGCTATGATCGTGTCCGGATTTTTGAAGGTTCCTTTTAGTTTTACAGCGCACGCGCATGATATTTTTGTTGAGGATGATTTCCTGGAGGATAAGCTTAGAAAGGCAAAGTATGTTGTGGCAATTTCAGAATACAATAAAGAGTATTTATTTAAAAAGTATCCCCGCATCCCGGCCAGTAAAATCAAAGTTATCCATTGCGGTGTAGATGTGGACTTATTTAGGCCGGAAACGGCCGCGTCAAGCGAAACCACAGTACTTTTAAGCGGCGGCAGATTTGTGGAAAAGAAGGGATTCACGTACCTTATAAAGTCATGCAAACTTTTGATTGAAAAAGGAATTCGATTTAGATGCGACATTTTTGGCGATGGGCCTTTGAAGGAAGAATTATTGGGCGAGGCCAGAGAGTTAGGGTTAGAGGATATGATTCGCTTTGTAGGTCCAGTCGATAGGAATACCGTGCTTAAATTGTTGTCAGGTAGCGACATATTTATTTCCCCCTGTATTGTTGCCCATGACGGAGACAGGGACGGCATTCCTGTGACTATTATGGAGGCCATGTCTGCAGGCAAGGCAGTGGTATCAACAGACATTTCCGGCATGCCAGAATTGATCAATACAGGCGAGAACGGCATTTTAGTTCCGCAAAAAGATACAAATAAATTAAGCCAGGCGATATCAAAGCTTATAGAGGACCGGTCCCTGCGGAGGCAGATCGGCATTAGGGCAAGAGATAAAATAGAAAAGGAGTTTAACCTGACAAAGAATGCCGGCGCCCTTTTTGACTTATTTAGTGAAGCGGACGGACGCGGGGGGCAGTTTAATATTTTATACATAAACGGAACTGCGCAGATCGGTGGAGCAGAGGTAAGTTTGATTAATCTTATCAAGAGGGTTGATCGAAAACATTTTTTACCTATAGTTCTGGTGCCAGGCGACGGGCCTCTCGTAAAAAAAGTTAAAGATATAAAAATAGATGTTCTGTTTTCAAAAACACCGGAGTTCTCTAAAAGAAAACCGTTTTCGTTCGTAAAAGCTGTTTTGGTGTTAACAGGTATCATTAGAAAGAATAAAATAAGCCTTGTCCACTCTAATTCGATTTATGTATCAGAATTGAGTTACTATGCCGCTGCGCTAGCCGGCGTTCCGTGCGTTTGCCATATAAGGGATTTGGTTCCCATTTTAGGAGGGAGCAAAACTAGAATGCGGGCCTTTCGTAGAATGGCTAAGTTAATAGCGATTTCCGAGGCTGTGAAAAAAGATCTCACTGAAAAGCTGAACATTCCCGAAGATGGCATAGTTCGAATATATAACGGGGTTGATATTGATGAGTTCAGCCCTGGAGTTTCAGGAGAAGATTTCAAAAAAGAGTTTAAACTACATTCCGAAAAATTGATCGGTATTATAGGAAGGATTTCGATGGAAAAGGGCCACGAATTCTTTTTGCGAACGGCCTCCGAAGTCGTGAAAGATCATAAAAACGTTGCTTTCGTTGTTGTGGGCAGCGAGGTTTTAGGCTCGGGCGAGTTTAAAGACGCAACTGTTAAATTATCTGAAGAACTTGGCTTGCAAAATAAGATTATTTTCACCGGCTTTAGGGACGACATCCCGCAGATAATAGCCGCGCTTGATATTGTAGTGGTTCCGTCCGTTGCTGAACCATTTGGCCGTGTTATTATTGAAGCCATGGCTATGGAAAAGCCTGTCATTGCAACTAGTTCAGGGGCTTCTACAGAGATTGTCTCGGGGGACTGCGGCATATTGGTAGAACCGGGTAATGTTGAACAGTTGAAGGAAGCCATTATTGCACTTTTAAAAGATCAAGTCTTGGCCAATAAAATAGGCAAACGCGGCAGAGAGATCGTGTCAAAGAGATTTACAATCGATAGGCATGTAGCCGCTATGGAAAATTTATATGAGGGGTTTTTGGAAAAATTGAATCGCGCCGAAGGAAAAAAATGAAGAAAATAGCTTTGATGGGGTCCGAAGATTTTATAGAACCTTTTAAACGTGAAGGTTTCGAGGTTTTATGGGTATATCCTTTAGCATATTCGATGCTATATGAAAAAGGTAACAAGGTTTTCTTAAATGAGGGAGGTTTTAAGGAAAAGCTGGATTTTTTAAAATCCGAAATATTTAAATTTAACCCTGATTATTTTTTAGCTAACCAATGGTTTTTTATCAAGCAGCTTTTAAATCTTGCAGATGCGAAGGCGGGCGCAATAGCCGGTCTATATATAGATTTTCTTAGTGAATTGCACAAAAAGGGTATAGTGACTATTATTACTTGTGAGGATGACACAGCGGTATTTGGCGTGAAACCTATACGGAGCGTGACAACCAATTTTAATATCGTAGCGACATATACTTTGCAAAATAAAAAGAAGTACGAGCGATGCGGTCAGGCGGTTATATACTTTCCATATTATGTTACTATTGACTTGCCAACTAAGCATGTATCTGAACTGCCGTCCGATTTTTTTATACCCAAGCTGGACGTCTTTTTTATAGGTACTATGGGATTTGATAGAAGAATGTTTTTGAAGCGTCTTTCAAGAAAAATAAGCGATTTAAATTATTTTTTTGGGAGCAAAACAATTTTTTATACTTCACTAAAAGAAACAAGTTTTGACTGGGATGACCGAAACCTAGTCAAAGAGTTTTATAAAAAAACATCCGTTAATGTTATATATGGACTAGGCGGGGATAAATTTTTTAATAAGTGCTGGGGTGTGTCAAATCGCGTTTTTAACGTGGCCTATTGCCGCAGTTTTTTTATAATAGACTACAGGAAACATTTGGAAGATATTTTCGACATTGATTTAAAATTATATTGTTTTAGAAACCTGAATGAATGCTGCAAATTGATAAGATTTTATTTAAAAAACCCTAGTTTTCGTGACGAATTATCTGATAAATTTTATAATATCGTAAAAGAGAGATTCACAATCACTCCTTCAATAAAACAATTAATATATAATATCGAAGCGGCAACAATGAAGAATAGTTGGAGATCGGTCGGCAATTAAAAACGAACAAAATGAGCTTACATAAAAAGCTTAAGGGAGATACATGATACCACTTTTTAAGCCATATTATAACGAAGAGGAAACGAACGCCGTAGGAGAGGTAATTCGTTCCGGTTGGGTCGGATTAGGCCCAATAACCGCTAAATTCGAAGAGGAATTCGCCAGATTTTGTGAGGTTAAATATTGTGTTGGTTTAAATTCAGGGACTGCAGCGCTAGATATGGCCCTGAAGTTATTAGAAATAAAAAATGGAGACGAAGTTATTGTTCCAACGATGACTTTTGTTTCAACCGCTCACGCCGTTGTTTATAATCTGGCTACGCCTATTTTTGCAGATGTCGACGAAAATACACTTAATATCGACATTGATGATGTAAGATCGAAGATTACCGCAAGAACAAAGGCCATAATCCCAGTCCATTATGGCGGCAGGCCTGTTGATCTAGACAAACTAAGGAAAGCCGTAGGCAACATTTATATTATCGAAGATTGTGCGCATGCCTGCGGGGCAAAATATAAGGGTAAGCCCATAGGAAGCTTTGGGGCAATAGGGTGCTTCAGCTTTCATGCTGTAAAAAATCTAGCCATGGGTGAAGGCGGGGCAATAATTTTAAACAACGAAAATTTTGCGAAAAGGGCAAAAAAACTGAGATGGCTCGGTATTGATAAGGGGACTTGGGATAGAACAAAATTAGACAAAAGTTATTGGTGGGAATATAACGTTGAGGAGATCGGGCTAAAATCCCATTTGAATGACATGGCCGCAGCTATAGGTTTAGTACAATTAAAAAAGCTAGCGAATGCAAATATGAGACGCAGGGAAATAGTAAGTTTATACAGAGAAGGTTTTAAAAATGTAGAAGAAGTGAGTATGCCACCCGAAGATGGGGGCAATTTTATTTCATCATGGCATCTATGCGAAATTAAAGCTAAGTATCGGGATGAACTCAGCGTATATTTACAAAGCAAAGATATTAATACGGGCGTACATTACAAACCAATACATCTTTATCGTTGCTATGGAAACCGACCCATTCTCCCGGTGGCGGAAAAAGTTTTCCCAAAAATCCTTACTCTTCCATTATATCCTAGCCTATCCGATGATGAGGTGAATTATATAGTAGGTTCGATTAAAGCTTTCTATGGATCAAAAAAAATATGAAGGGACCGACGTTAGTAAGATTGATAAAGGAAGGCAAGTTTTTATTAAAAATATATATAAAGCGGCATGCAGGTGCCTATTTACGGCCTGTTCGAATAAATAAAAAAGATGCATCAAGAATGGCCCGCTGGCGCAGAAAATATTATAAGAATTTTTTTACCTGGGTAAAACCGGATTCTAGCGAGCTATTGCAGTGGTTAAATAATTACAAAGACAAGAACAACGATATAATATTTATGATAGTGATTAGAAATAATACACCCATAGGACAGTTTTCGCTATATAATATCGATTTCAATAAGCAGATGGCAGAGTTTGGCCGGTTAATTCATGGCAGAAGAGGCGATCCGAAAAGCATTATATTAAAATCTATCCAGACTTTGCTGGAGTGGGCATTCGAGTCTCTACATCTAAAGAGGATCTCATTGGAGGTTTTCGCGGATAATGAAAAAGCAATATCTTTATATCGTAAGGCAGGGTTTAAAATCTTGGCTATAAAATTTTTTAGTAAAACAAAAAAAGATAAGGATACGGTTACATGGATACCGGTTACAGGCAAAAATATTGCGCCTTATTACAGGCCAAGCCGCTCATGCCGTAAAGTTTATAGAATGATTATTGAAAGATGAAGGAGCATCTATAAAAAATAATTCACATTTACAATACGACAGATCTTACTTTGAAGGTTTGCATACGACGTCCCTTACATACGAAAAGGTATATGCCAACTATGCGAAAATAGCCTTCTTTGCGTTAGAGGGTTTAGCTAAAGACGCCAGGATCCTTGATTTAGGTTGCGGCTTTGGAGGATTAACAAAGGAATTGGTTAAAAATTCGGGCGGAGTTTTCAGCGTTGATATTTCGCTTGATGGTGTCTTAAAGACAAAATCTTTGAATAAAGACAGGGCGCGTTTTGTAGTGGGTAACGGCGAGTTTATACCTTTAAAGTCAGAGATGTTTGATTGCGTTATTGTCAGCCATGTATTTGAACATTTAACTGATTCTGAGGCAGAGAGGATGCAGAAAGAAATATATAGGATTTTAAAGCCCGGCGGGAACCTGGTTATAGACCAACCGTTTTTTGGGCACCATGGCATTGTCGATTTGGCGCTTGTATTTTTACTTTCTTCCCCAAGGGAGCGGAGGTGGTTTTATAACGGATTCAAAGATTTAATACGGGCCAGGAAAAAGAACCCCAAGGCCGATTTTCATCACCTTGAAGAGGTATTGGCGCCAAGCCATAGAAGAGTGTATAATGTTTTTCTATTGATCAAAGAACTATCAAGGATCGGGTTTAGTGAGTTTAAATTTTTACAAAAAAAACTATTTCGTATCTTGTTCTTTAAAAGCAAAACTTTATTTAATTCCTATGTCAAATTTTATTTAAAGTCGCCGGAATTCATGAGGCGCTTGTTCCTTATAGACATAGGCGGCATCGTGAAAGCAAAAAAATAATATGAATAAAAAACGCATCGTATTGATGGTTGAAAACTTTTTCATAGGGCCTTTCGAAAAACAGGGATTTGAGGTATTGTATGCGTTAGAGTTTGCCCACAGTATGTTTTATGGGACCAATAAATCAATCCCAGCAAACCTAAAGGAATTTAAGGAGTGTTTAGATTCATTTCGAGACCAGATATTACAGTTTAATCCTGATTATTTTTTGGCGGACGCTGGATTTTTTAACGACATGCTAATGCGAGCCGGAAATATCGTAAGGCGCCGAGTGGCTATAATGCTCGAGAATTTTATAAAAGAATTGAACGTAAAAGGTATCAGAACGATCGTAATTTGCGTAGATGATCCGCGCCAGCATATCGTAGGCAGGTACTATTTAGGCCTTAGCGGTATTAGAAATGCCTTTCAGGCCGTAGCCACGCATACAATGCAGTCCGAATTGGAACAAAGAAATCATGGGCAAAAGGTGATATTTTTTCCGAATTATGTCAGAATGCCTTTTGAGAAACCAGTTCGGGGTATAAAAGATTCATTGCTTGAGGACAAGATCCGGAATTCAGTGTTTAATTTTGACCTATTTTTTGTAGGTGCTATGCCATATCGAAGAAAAGCGTTTTTTTGGCGCCTTTCCAAAAAATTTCGATCTTTAGATTATTTCTTCGGAAGTAAAGATTTTTTCTTTACATCGCGGAAGAAAATAGATTTTGATATACTCAACAAGTTCCATTTAAATGAGATCTATAAAAGGGCGCGTATCAATATTGTATACGGCAGCCAGAATGACTTTCATTTTAATAAAACGTGGGGGGTAACAGACAGGGTTTTCAACATAGCCTATTGCCACGGATTTTTTCTGTGTGACTATAGAAAACATTTTATAGATTTATTCGATGTTGATCCTGATTTGTATACCTTTAAGACATTCAACGAATGCTGTCAAAAGATACGATTATATTTGAAGGACGATGCGTTAAGAGAAAAGCTGTTAGAAAAGTTCTATAAACAAGTCTTAGAGCGTCATACGATAGATAAAAGAGTTGAGGGATTCGTTGCTGATCTCAAAAAATATGGGGGTAATTGCCAGAATGGACAGGTTTAATGCTTTTGACCAAGATACGGTGGATGAATTAGTTAAGCGCAGGAAGGTCACTGCGAAGGACGCGGAATATATAGTTCCTAGAGAAAATAGGGCATTGCAAGTATCTATTTTTTTACTATTCATTCTTTCGCTAGCGTTTATCTTTCTTCCCATAACGGGCAACTATCCCGAGATCGTATCTATCAGTTCCTTAACTTTAATTATAGCCTCCATATTCTTTGTTTACGATTTTTTTAATGATCGGTTTATACGAAAACGCACTTATAAGCGGGACCTATGGTTGCTTAAGGTCCAGCTCGAGTGTAATGATATCCAGCGCTTTTATAGCTCGATCCATACCGCGCATTCTCAGGAAATTTTTGCGAAACAAAATCTAAGAAACTGGGTAAGGCGGATGGATCTAGTCTCCCCGTCGCGGCAAGTAATTATATCTTATTTCTTGGATAAGCTTAATGTCAAAGGAAAATGTCTTGTCGACTTAGGATATGGGCATAAAAGGGAGCTTAAAGTATTGGCCCGTTGCAATAATAAGGTGTATGGTTTAGATCTAAACATGACAACCCTGACGGATTCGATAGCTTCGTATCCATGCGTTTCCCAAGGCAATGTAGAGCGCGTCCCTTTTAAATCTAATTCATTCGATTGGGCGTTTTTTCTTGAAGTTATGGAACATCTTACCTATCCTAAAAACGCCAGAGCTGAAATACGCAGAATTCTAAAGCCCGGCGGTTTTTTATTCCTTACTACGCCTAGCCAGAACAGGATACAGATGTATCAATTTCTCAATCCCATAAAGTTTTTTACAAAGTGTTTAAGTTTTTGGTTTGAAGGCTTGCTAGATCCTAAGTTATTGGTAAACCTTATGCGCGGCCACTATTATTTTCATACCGATTTTACAATCAATGAACTGCGGAAATTTCTTGAAAGTGAAAAGTTTAAAATTCAAATTTGGACAACTTATGGAATTGGCGGATGGATTATAAGCGTGTTAGCTAAGATCGATCCGCATGTAAGAAAAATTCTCCGAGAAGTCAGCCTTATGGACCGCGAAGGAATTAAGGGGGAGGCCTATAGCAGCACGAGATCCGCCTTATCCGAAATAGAGATTAAGTACGGAAAAAAACTGGCTGGCATTAACATATTTTTACAGAAAATACCTTTTGTTAGATTGATCGGCACGAACCATCTAATAATAGCTGAAAAGACATAAAATACTTAAATAGCACAAAAAATTATGACGCAAAATATAGAATACGATGAAAAATGGTTTAAGAATCAATATGGGCGCGTATTAGCTGATAAAGAGACCGACTGGCTGGAGTATAAGAAAATATCGAAATTTTCAAGCAAAGGGTTAAGCAGAAAATCAGTAGTGCTTGAAGTGGGATGCGGCATGGGTACGTTAAGCTACAGATTGTCTGAATGTTTTGATTACGTTATCGGATTGGACTTGTCAGAGTTTGGCTGCTCTAAAGCCAAAACCCTGTATCGCGAAAGAAATATAAAGTTTATTGTCGCAAATGCCCAAAATATGCCTTTTAAATCATCTGTATTTGACTCTGTAGTGATAAGCAACGTATTAGAACACCTAACTGATTCCGAAACCGAAATTGTGCAGAGAGAAAGTTGCAGGGTTATGAAAGCCGGTGGCCAACTAACAGTTGTGCAGCCAGTATATGTGAATAGGAGCGTTGCGGACAAAATTTTATTACTTTTATTTGCGTCAAAAAGAGATAGGCAAATATTCTATTATATGCGTAAATCATTAAAAGCGGCCAGAAAAAATAATCCCCAAGTCGATTTTCATCATCTCGCTAAAATAGGGGACCCTACTCATAAAAGAATGTATGATGAAAAATTGTTGACGGATGAATTAAAAAAGGCCGGGTTCGGAAGGTTTGAGTTCGCTAAGCGAAAAATATTCTCAATTTTATTTTTTAATAATGAGAACTTATTCCGGGTGTATGTCAATTTTTATTTAAAAGCGCCAGAGATGATACGAAGAATGTTTTTAATGGAGATAGGCGGCTGGGTCAGGGCTACAAAATTATAGGGAAATAATAATAAATGCTGAAGGTATCAGTTATTATACCGACATGTAAGAGAGATGAAAGTCTGATCGGGACTCTAAAGTCGATTCTCAATCAAACATATTTCGATTATGAAATTATTATTATAGATCAAAACGATGTGGTAAGTTCGAATCTCGCGAATCTGATTAATAATAATAAGGAAAAAATAAAACATTTTAATGTTGATTTTCAAAGCGGCGCTCGCGGGCGTAATGAAGGCATGAAGTTGGCCCGGGGCAAAATACTTATTTTTTGTGACGACGATATAGAAGCGGCTAAAAATTTTATAGAAAGCCACTATAATAATTATTCTGACCCACGAATAGGCGGCGTTGCCGGGAGGGTGACGACAGATAGCGATATTCCTGTTTCAGGCGGGCAGAAAATAGGCATTATCCGCAAATGGGATGCAAAAGTCATATCAAATTTTAACTCCACCGTTAGAGCAGAAGTCGAACATGCATGGGGATGCAACATGTCATTCCGTAAAAATTTGTTGATAAAAGCTGGCGGATTTGACGAGCGACTTAGAGGCACCCAGTCTTTTGATGATGCTTCGGCATGTTTTGCAGTAAGACGACTGGGGTACAAGATAGTTTTTGATCCGCTTGCCGAAGTTAAACATCTTTTTGCCCCAAGCGGCGGGTGCCGTGACATGTCTTTTGCAAAAAAAATGTACTGGTTTTATCATAATTACATGATATTTCATCTTCGATTTATGCCGAGGTTGCTACTTCCGATATTTCTTGCGAAAAAAATATTAGGTATTACAAGTTTAAGTATTAGAAAAAAAGACTTTAAAGTTATTTCGCTCTGCATCAAAGGATTGATCGATGGATTACGGGATTACAGGCAAAAAACTTAAAATATTATTCGCCGTCAACGAAATATTCCCTGATTTACGCGGCGGAGTGCACACATACGTATATGAAGTCGCTAAAAGATTAGCGATAAACGGGCATACCATATTTATTTTGGCAAAGAAAATACGCAGCGATTTGAAAGATAAGGAAGTCATAGACGGGATTAACATATACAGGTATAATTTTAAGCAATATAAACTCGGTTTTTTAACGCATATATCCTCTATAATAAATATGCATAAGAAATTCGAGGAACTGATGAAAGATAATTCTTTTGATCTTATAAGTGTGCATTCGCCGCATGCAGCGTTCGGGATAAACCTGTCAGCCAAGGGAAAAGCCTTACCCAGGATATACACTTTCCATGCCCTGCTTCATCGGGAAGAATTTTTGACAGTTTATGGAAGAAAATATCTTTGGTACCAGTGGAGGAGATATATAAAGCCGCTGTGGCTGCCGATTTATTTCTTTCTAATGAAGCGTTTGGAAAATTTCGGATTGAAAAGATGCGAAAAAATAGTATTATTGTCTAGTTTCACATCCGAGTGTCTTGTAGAGACCCATCACATAGCAAAAAATAAGATCGTAGAAATACCGAGCGGCGTTGATGTGAATCGGTTCAAGCCCGCGACCGATAAAAACGCCGTTCGCAGAAAATTGGAGCTGCCTTTGGAAAAATCGATTCTAATAACTGTTCGACGGCTTGTGCCGAGAATGGGCCTGGATAACCTTATTAAAGCGATGCCAGCGGTTTTTGAGAGCTACCCAAACGCTATTCTATTAATCGGCGGAGAAGGGCCGTTAAAATTAGAACTTCAAACTTTGATATTTAAACTGAAGTTAAAGGATCGCGTAACTCTGGTTGGGCCTATAACCGACGAAGAATTACCTTTGTATTATCAGGCATCCGATTTGTTTATTTTGCCTACAAGGGCGCTGGAAGGTTTTGGCATAGTGACGTTGGAGGCTTTGTCGTGCGGTACACCTGTCTTGGGGACGCCGGTGGGCGCGACAGTAGAAATTTTGAGTAAATTCGATAAAAACTTGCTTTTCAAAGATATTTCGTCCGATTCAATGTCAAATAAGATTGTAGAATATTTGATCAACTCGAGCAAGAGAATAGGCGTTCAGGGCAGGTGTCGTCAGTTTATAGTCGATAATTATTCATGGGAAAAAATAATATTAATGATAGAAAAATTATTTTTGGAGGTCTGTGGGAATGGATGAAAAAAAAATAACTTTAGATATGGAAAAAAGGAAATGCCCACTTTGCAATACCGAAAGCGGGCGCATCATTTATGCGGAATGCGGTTTTTCTCTTCGCGCATGTGTGGATTGCAGCTTTATCTATATGGACCCTATTCCTACATTTTTGGCCCTTCAAAAAATATATGACGACAAATGCGATTTTTCTGATGAGGTGATGAAAAGGGCAATTAAAGGGCTTGAGGATTGGGGGCGGGAGTTGTTTTATGATAGGGTACAGGCGCTGAAGAAATATAAGGATAAAGGCAAGGTTTTGGATGTAGGGTGCAATTTTGGGTTTTTCCTTAAAATGCTTGAGAACGCCGGTTACGAAGTTTATGGTACCGATATATCAGAACCTGTGGTGAGGTATGCTCAAAAAAATATGGGTTTGAAAGTAATTAATTCTACTATCTGCGAAGCAAAATTTCCGGCAGAATATTTTGATATCGTTACGATGTTTGATGTCCTGGAGCATTTGTCTGACCCATTTTCAGATATCGCGGAAGTATATCGAATCCTAAAAAAAGGTGGGTTATTTTTATTAACCGTACCTAATTCAGGGGTGCATCTTTTAAAATCTAAGATTGTAAGTTTATTGCCATTTTTAAAATATTATAAGGGTAATTTCACGGGAACGCCTTTCAAGGCAAATGAGATGGGTCTGCCGTATCATATAAATCATTTTACGCCGAAGACCATCAGAAAAATGCTTATGAAGGCCGGCTTCAAGAAAATAGACTTTGATATCGCGAAAGACAGAAAATATGACGGCAGGATTATTCGCGGTTGCCTGCGTAAGCTATACGGTTTTATAACGAGGGTAGCGTTTAAATTTTTTGGTTTATACATAGCTTCGGAATTATCGGTTTGCGCTACAAAGGAATGATCAAGAGTGCAAAAATGAATCAATTTGAGAGTAGGAAAGATCGAAAACAAGCATATAGAATATGCATGATAAGCGGTGCCTATCCTCCGCTTAGAGACGGGATAGGTGATTATACATTTAAACTGCTTGAAAATTTAAAAAAATCAGACTTGGACATAACGTTGCTTACATCACGCATAGAAGGCTTAGAACAAAATGAAGAGAACTTTAGAATCATTCCGGCTGTTAAAAGGTGGAATATTTTCGCTGTATATATGATTCTAAAATTAATAAAACAAGAACAGTTCGATATTATTCATATGCAATACCCGTCGAGTCGATACCAAAGGACTTTAAGCTTTGCTTTCCTGCCTTTATTGGTTAGGATATTTGAAAGGAAAACCAGAATTGTAATCACTATTCATGAATTTTCTATAGCTTATCCTATCAATCGGCTTAGGCAGCTTTTACTCGCATATTTCAGCGATCAAGTTATTGTTAGCGATAAAGGGGATTTTGATAAGATAACAAAAGTATTAGCCAATGGCTTAGGCAAAACTAAAATTATTCCGATAGGCAGTAATATAGATGCGCGTGCGCCCAGCGAAAACAATAAGGGCCTATTCTTACAAGAAAATGGCTTTCGGCCCGACAGGATAATTGTATCATTTTTTGGATTCATACACCCTAATAAAGGCGTGGAGACATTGTTAAAAGCAATTGCCGAGTTAAAGAAAACCGGCTCACCGATCATATTATTAATGATAGCCGAACTCAACGCTCACAAAAATAGCTACCATAAAGATATAGAAGGGCTCATTGGATCGTTAGGAATAAAAGAATTAATATTTTGGACAGGTTACGGCAATGCCGCAGAAATTTCAAAGTTTTTATCCGTATCCGACATTTGCATACTACCTTTTATGGACGGTGTCACTTTTCGTCGTGGCACGCTAATGGCGGCGCTCGTTCATGGATTGCCGGTTCTCTCGACAAAGGGCATAGATGTTCCTCCAAAACTGAAGCATAAAGAAAATATTTATCTGACCGAAACCGGGAATTTTAATGATATGGCTAGCGGCGTGAAGGAGTTGATAGCGGATAGGGAAACGAGAAATCGGATAGCGAATAACGCTAAGAAATTGGCCGATGAATTTTCTTGGGATAAGATAGCCGCAGCACACAAAGAACTTTACCTGGATTTAATGAAGGGATGCCGATGAAAGAAGAGCTGCTTGATATTATTAAATGTCCGTCATGCAGCAGTTGCAGCAAAGAAAATTTCAATCTATTAAAAGACGAAACAGATAGTTCGGAGATAAGAAAAGGAAGGCTGGAGTGCGGTGCTTGTCGGCAAACGTTTTTTATAAAAAACGGTATATTGGATTTATTGTTTAAACCCAGCAAAGAGGTTCTCGACGAAACCGAAGGGATAGAGAAGGCTGCGAAAGATTATAATCCAAATCACAACGATAGCATGCTTTTAGGTCTTCCCGAATCCGCAGAGACCCCCAACCCTTTAGACGCCGTTTATGGTTATTCCCTGAATTTCTATAAAGCGCTCGAATGTTTAAATATAGCCGGCAATGAATTCGTGTTAGATTTAGGGAGCGGCAACACCTGGAGCGCTAATAAGTTGGCCCAAAAAGGATGTAAATGCGTAGCTTTAGATATTTCAGTGCCTAAGTTTAAAGGCCTGGAATCAGCGGATGTATATATGAAGAACAACGGCGTTTATTACGAGAGAATTGTTTCCGATATGAAAAATCTCCCGTTTATCGATGGAACCTTCGATATCGTTATGAGCAATTCATCAATACATCATTCCGCAGACCTTAAAGCAGTTCTCAAAGAGATAAAGAGGATACTTAGGGAAAAAAGCAGATTGATATTGATAAATGAACCGGTATGCGGTATATTTTCTCTTAGGAGAGGCAGTTCGCGCAAGCGACTCCCGGGCTTTGTAGCCGAACTTCATTGGACCGAAAACATCTACTCTATATTTCAATATATGCGGTATATAAAAAAAGAAGGTTTTTCGATAAAGATATTGCACCCTCCTTCTATTGATAAAAAATTAGCGGATTTAAGTAAAATTAGCCCTAATTTTAAAAATAAGGGCCTAAAACACCGCTTAGGGTACCTTGTGTCATTTTTTTGGGGAAGTGATATCTTTTCCGCCATTTTTAGGAAAATCATGTTTTGGCCGGCAATGGTATTTTTTGGTTTACCTCTTCTGTTAATAGCAGAAAAAAAGTAACTTATGGATAATTAAACAATATGGAATTCAGTTACCTCTATGCCTTATTAGTTCCGATAGTTTTTTTCATTGCAGCCAGGCGGCTCCTGAACGGTGTCTATATATTGCTTATACTTTTGCCCGTAGAACGCTTTTTTGTTACGAAGGCATTAGGCTTAAACATGAAGCTTCCGGAATGGATGGGCTTGGTTTGCGTAATTGTTTTTATGTGGAATTTTCTATTCCGGCATAAGAATAGGATGTTTCCCGCGAAGATCATGCTTCCATTGCTCACTTTTATTTTGGTAAATATATTTCTCTTATTGATTAACCTTCCGGACCTAATTACAATTGGAAAAATAACAGATTTAAATTCTGCGGGCTTTAGAAGCATTAAGGTTGTTATCTGGTGCATATATTCCGTATTGGTTGCGATGGCGGTTTCCTATTCAGTGAAGGACAAACGCGATCTGAAGAACATCATAGGAGTGTATATAGCCGTAGCTTTAATTTTATGTTCCCTTTCCCTGTTTTCTCTTATCGCATATTTTCTAGGCGCGCGCATCATGACATGGGCGCTGATAGAAAGGCATGGGTTTTTAGGCATAAAAGGCTGTTTCAGTGAGCCGCAATATCTATCTTTATATTTGAGTCCCATAGTGCCTCTAGCGCTTACAGTTTTCGTACTCAGGGTGTATAAATTGGGAATAATGCTCACTATTTTAGCCTCCTTTATACTTCTTTTGTCTAATTATTTTTCCTTTTCCACAACAGGCCTGGCCGGAGGCACGATTACCTTATTGATTTTGCCGTTTCTTATTTGGCGATATCGCATTGTAAGTCTCCAAAAAACCGTACGCTACGTTGTTATTATCTTGCTGTGCGTTTACATTATTTTTCTAATAGGCACATTTTTTGATATCAATTTTATTCAAGCTACGACAGCGAATTATTTCGATAAGATAGCGGGCTATAAAGATGAAACAAGGTATGCAGGCCGTGTAATGGCCCTCAATATGTTTAAGGATAGCCCGATATTAGGAAGAGGGCCGGGCAACTGGGCGTGGCATGCCGATCAAATGTATATCAACCAGGTCGAGAAACATATCTATCTTAGGCCTTCTTACAACTGCCTTTATTGGGAAATATTAGTTGACCTGGGCATAATAGGTTTTATTCCTTTCTTGTGGTTTCTTATAAGTTTATTCAAGGAACTTTCTAAAAGGATTCTTAAGGCAAAAGACGTGTTTTTTAAGGCGATATTAACGGGTTTCGTTGTAGGTTTCATATCACTCTTGGCCGAATATTATGTAACATTTAATTTTTACAGGATCTATGTTTGGGTTACATTCGGCATAGTTATCGCTGCGATCAGATTGGCAAAAGAGGAAGAAGAATCCGGATAGATGGCAAAAAAATATATCTACGTAAAAAGAAGCAACATAATTTTATTTGAAATAATAGATTTTTTAGGCGCAATAATTTTTGGCTTGATCGGATTTTTTAAAATAAAAAAGAAACCTTTTGAAATTAATAAAATTGCCGTTATAGAATTAACGCATGCAGGCGACGTATTAGCGACAACTCCGGCCTTGAGTTTGCTGAAAAAGAAATTCCCAAACGCTTCAATAGCGATCGTCGTCAGCCCATGGAGCAAAGACGTAGTAACGGACAACCCCGATATCGATGAGGTAATTGTATATCGAGCTTCGTGGTTCGACCGTATTGGCAAACTTCCGTTTTCCCTGACCGAGACAATGGCATTTATTCGGACCATGCGAAAGAAGCATTTTGATCTTGGCATAGACATGAGGGGTGATTTTAGGAATATTTTGCTTATGTATTTATGTGGGATAAAAAAACGGATCGGGTATGGTTTTGCCGGAGGCAGCTTTCTCTTAACGGACATAAAACCCTTTAATATCGAAAAGAGGCAAGATAAGCATCAGATAGAACACAATCTGGATATAGTCTGTTCGATCAAAGATGGGAACGAATGCTATACTAACGATAAGGCTTTTAAAATATATTTTTCAGAATCCGATTCAGATTATATAGAGCGACTTTTACGCGATAAAGGAATAACAAAAAATGATTTTTTGATCGCTATCCATCCCGGGAGCGGACTAACTAGCAAGTGCTGGCCGATAGAAAGATTTGCCGCGCTAATGGAAAGAATCTCTAAGAAATATAAAAGCAACATTATTGTGATAGGAGGAAGCTCAGAAAAAGACTTGGTAGCGGTCCTAAAGGCTGCGTCTAAGGCAAGTTTTATCGATGCTGTCGGTAAGACTAATATAAAGCAATTAGCGGCACTCTTGAAAAGATGCCGGCTATTCGTGGGCGGGGACTCAGGCGTTATGCATATAGCGTCTGCAGTAAACACTCCAATAGTAGCTATTTGGGGAGGCCATAATAAAATGTCTCACTGGCGGCCCTTAACAGGGGACGCGGTTGTTGTTTATAAGGATATAGAATGCCGACCATGCGGCCTTGCCAAATGTGATCATCTAAGATGCCTTAAACTTATTAGCGTCGATGATGTTTTTGAAGGTATTGCGTGCCAAATGAAAAGAATGGGTAAAAATGAAGATATGCATGATTAGCGGGACATTGCCGGATTTACCGTGCGGCGTAGGCGATTATACCTATTTGCTTTGCTCCGAACTTAAAAGACAAAATAATCACGAATTAATTATTTTGACCACTAAAGCGCCGAATATAAAGGCCATCGAAGGGGTAGGGATCAGGCAGATTGTTAATGAATGGAAATTTTCTTCCGCAAAAGTCTTATTAGAAGAACTAAAAAAGGAAAATCCGGATTTGATTCATATTCAATACCCCACTCAGGCTTACAAGGCCGGCCTCATGATAAATTTCCTTCCCATGCTTATCAAAAGAGCGCTTAAGGGTGTTCCTATTGTCGCGACTGTCCACGACGCTAAAACAGCCCATCCGTTTAATAAATTACGGTTAATTCCATTTATATTTTTTGCGGATAAGATCATCCTTACCGTGACAGAAGAAAAGGAATATTTAGTCAAGCGGTTCCCGTCTTTGTGGTCAAAATTCGAAGTCATACATCTCGGGTCTAATATAAAAGTTTATGAGTTAAGCAATAATGACAGAAGGAATGAAAGGCTGGGCTTAGGGGTCAGAGATGAGGAAATATTAATTTCACATTTCGGGTATATGTTGCAAAAAAAGAAAATCGAGATTATATTTCATGCGCTAAAGCGGCTGATCGGCAAAGGGCTTAAGGTTAAATTAATTTTAATAAGCAGTTTTAACCCGGAACGGGATAAATACCACGCCAAGTTAAAAGATTTGGTCAATAAGCTCAATTTAAACGACTATATAATTTGGACGGGATACAGGGCAGAGAGGGATGTCTCTAAAGATATATCTTCTTCGGATATCGGCGTTCAAATATACCCTGATGGAGTGTCTTTTCGCAGGACCAGCTTTATCGCCCCGTTAATGCACGGCCTGCCGCTTATAACTACTAAAAGCGGAAAATTGCCGGAAGGATTGAAAGATCGAGAAAATGTGTTAACATTCTACCCTGACGATATCAATGGCTTAGCAAGCGCCATGACAGAACTGATAGAGTTTCCGGACTTAAGAGAGAGGCTGAAAAAAAACACAAAAGCACTATTGAAACAATTCTCGTGGGAAAATGTAGCAAAAGAGCATCTTGCTTTATACGGGCGTTTAATCATGGGGAAAAGGGATAATGCGATTTAGTAAAGTACTGTTAATCAATCCGTTTATTTACAGAAGTTATATGGGGCCTATACGCCCGTCCGCAGGTCTTGGCTATTTAGCGGAATATCTAAGTGCTAATAACATTCAATACGAAGTGCTAGATATGAACCTTGGCTATGGTCTTAGGTATTTATGGAAAAAGATCGAACAACAGAAGCCCGACCTCATAGGCCTGACGGTATGGACTTATCGATATAAGAACACATACGCATTAATCGAATTAATTAAAAAAAGATATCCTGATCTGAGCGTAGCGGCCGGAGGACCGCATATTTCAAGCTTAAGAATAGAGGCTTTCAAGGAGTGCAAAGGGATCGATTTCGGCATTACCCTCGAAGGAGAAAAGACCATTATCGAATTATGCCAAGGTAAGCCGTTTCATGAAATTAAAGGCCTTATATATCACAAAGATAATGAATTGGTTTACACCGGCGACAGGGAATTTATTATAGATCTCGATTCAATACCATTTCCCAAATATGAAAAGTTTGAGTTAGAAAGATATTTTCTTAAAGAAATTCTGATTATTTCTTCAAGAGGTTGCCCGCATGCTTGCATATATTGCCCCGTCAATCTGGCAATAGGTAAAAGGTTAAGGATAAGAAGCGCCAAAAATGTTGTAGACGAAATTACATACTGGTATAATAGAGATTACAGGCGGTTCAATTTCGGAGATGACAATTTTACATTTTTTAAAGAAAGGGTTTACGAGATCTGCGATGAAATAGAAAGAAGAGGATTGAAAGATTTGGATCTTCGCTGCGGCAATGGTGTAAGAGCTGATAAGGTCGACAGACAGTTATTGAAACGAATGAAAGAAGTCGGATTTAGTTACATTGGCTTGGGCGTGGAAGCCGGAAATAATAGAATGCTTAAGATATTGAAGAAAGGTGAAAGCATAGAAGAGATAGAAGGTGTTATAGGCGATGCATGCGATCTGGGGTATGATGTAACGCTGTTTTTTTTAGCCGGTTCTCCTGGAGAAACATGGGCGGATATAAAAGATTCGGCAAGATTGGCCGAAAAATATCCCGTGATGGATGCCAGATTTTATAATATAGTTCCATATCCGTCCACAGAGTTATTTGAATGGTTAACGGAAAAGAGCCTTCTTTTATATAAGCCGGAAGAATATCTAAATAGCGCCTCGGCTTTTGACTGCATGCCCATATTTGAAACTCCCGAACTTTCGGCAGAAGAGAGGATCAAAGTATTAAAGTGGCTTAAAAAAGTAGAGAAAAGAATTTTAAGGAAAGGGCTTGCGAGAAAGCTTCGTAAATATGGATTTATAAGCCTGCTCGTCTCGAACATCGCCAGCACGACAGCAGCCCGTTATTTAATACGGCATAGCAGATTGGTTCGTCAATTGATAGAGAAAATAAGATATAACCTGAATAGAAGTGCGGGGGCATAGGTATAAAATATGATAAAGGTTTTGATGTTCAATAAACTTTACCATCCTTCTATGGGCGGTGTAGAAAGGTTGGTTTATGACCTCTGCGAAGAAATAAAAGGCAAGGTTGAGCTTAAAGTTTTGGCTGCAAATACAAAATTTAAAACAGAAATCGAGCAAAGGGATAAGTATCAAGTAACTAGGGCTGCCAGTTTAGGGTGCGTTATGTCATCAGTTCATTTAGGGATAGGAATTCCATGGTGGTGGACTAGGCTCGAAAGCGATATTATACATTTTCATTTTCCTTCGCCGGTAGCTGAGTTATATTGCCTGGCGTTAAGCCCTAAGGAAAAACCTATAGTAGTAACTTATCATTCTGATATTATAGGGCATAAGCTGGCGATGTTTTTTTACAGGCCTTTTTTGATAAATTTTATCAAAAGGGCAACTAGGATCGTTACAACATCGCCTGAAATGATCGAAAATTCACCTTTTTTAAGCAAGGTTAAAGATAAATGCAGGGTTATACCTTATGGCATCCAGATGGATAAGTTCAAATTAACCGCTGAAGTAAAGGCTAGGAGCGAAGCGATTAAGGGAAAATTTAAAAGCCCTATAATCTTATTCGTGGGACGCTTAGTTAAATATAAAGGCGTTGATTATTTAATAGAAGCCATGAGAGACATAAATGCCACGCTTCTAATAATCGGCGAAGGCCCTGAAGAAAAAAGATTAAAAGAGTTGATCGGGGAAATAGGGATTGAGGAAGGAAGGATATTTTTTATAGGCAAGGTAGAGGATAAAGAGCTGCTTGCCTATTATTACGCTAGTCATGTTTTTGTCCTGCCTTCGATCAGCAACAATGAAGCTTTTGGTATAGTCCAGTTAGAAGCACAGGCGTGCGGGCGTCCCGTTGTAAGCACTGCCCTGCCTACGGGCGTTCCGTTTGTAAATCTAAACGGAGAAACCGGTATCGTTGTCCCTCCGAAATCTTCGGAAAAATTAGCTGAAGCTATAAATAGGTTATTAGAGGACGGCACCCTTAGGCTGCGCCTTGGTGAACAGGCTAAAAAAAGAGTAGAGTCTCAATTTACGCGCGAAATAATGGCACAGAAAACATTGGAATTGTATAAAGAACTTATGAGTTTGAAAAAGGAGGTATAAAATGTTTTTATTTCAACTGCCGCTTTCAGTGCTTTATTTTGTAAAAGTTTTTAATTTTATTACCTGCGTTTCTTTTTGGATATACGTGTTTATCCAAAAAAAGAAATAAGAACCTATAAGGAAATAGCGTGAAAGAACACCAGTATAAAAGGCCGTTCGATATAGCAATATCCACATTAGGGCTCCTATTGCTTTCTCCCCTTTTTGTTCTATTTTCGTTTTTAATCTGGTGCGAGGACAGGGGAGATGTTTTTTATAAACAAATAAGGGTCGGTAAAAGCGGAAAAAGATTTAAGATGTTTAAGTTCAGGTCTATGACAATGGATTCTAAAGAAGTGCCGCCAAGTGTATTACAAAAGAACGATAGGCGTATCAAGGTTACCAGGATAGGCAGGTTTTTGCGGGCGACAGCCATGGATGAATTACCGCAGCTTATCAATGTATTAAAAGGCGATATGTCATTTGTGGGGCCGAGGCCGCTTACGCCATATGAAACAGTAGCCCTAAATCCCTCAATGTTGGCGATACGCTCGAGCGTCAGGCCGGCCCTGGCAGGATTAGCCCAGATATGCGTGAATAAATTCATATCTAATGAGAAAAAAATAAGATACGACCTGAAGTATCTAAAAAAACAAAGCCTTTTCTATGACCTTAAAATCATCTTCCAGTCTATATTAATAACCTTAACCGGAGAGTGGGAGTTGGAGAAACGCCGGGATTTTGAGAAAAAGGCTTAAGTCTCGCATGCATTGCGGAAGGTAGCGTGGATAGCAATAATATGTATAATTTAATGATAATCCTATATATAATAACGGTAGCGACATGCGCCGCCATAGCTTTCCGTATGATGCGCTTCGCAAAGAAGGGGAGCGGGCCGCTCGCCTGGAAAGACGATGAAGAGAGTATTAGGAAAGAGTTAAATCGCATGAAAGCCAACTTTGTGGCAAATGTTACCCACGAGCTGCGCACACCTCTTGTAGCTATTCAAAAGTCGCTTGCTTTACTCTCGAGCGAGGTAACAGGCCAGACTTCGGTGACGCAAAAGCAGTTTCTTGTGCTTGCCGAGCGTAACTTGAAAAGGCTAAGCATGCTGATCGACGATTTACTTGAACTTTCCGAGCTTGAGATGGGTAAGATAGAGCTTAAACGCGAGCCCATTTCGTTAGAAAGCCTTATTAATGAGGCCATCGAGGGCCTAGATACGTGGGCCGAGACAAAGGCGATTACAATTGATAAAAGGATACAAAAAGGCATGCCGGGAATTAATGCTGACCACGAAAGACTGCTTCACGTCATGAATAATTTAATAGGCAATGCGGTGAAATTTACATCCGAAGAAGGAAATATAGCGATAGAGGCAAATTACAAAAAAGATAGCGGCGAAATCAGAGTTAATGTTGCAAATACCGGCATGGGGATCTCAAGGGAAGAGCTTGGAAAAGTTTTTGATAAGTTTTATCAAGAAGGAGAGAGGATGGGAGGAGACCCGAGCGGCATGGGGCTGGGATTGGCAATAGCAAAAAGAATAATAGAATTGCACGGAGGAAAATTATCCGTCAAAAGCAGAGAAGGGCGAGGAACAAATTTTATTTTTGTACTTCCTATAAATAACGGAGGCTAGATCATGAAAAATGAGATCAAAATTCTCTTAGTTGATGACGAAGCGGACTTTAGACAGTTGATGTCGTTTTGGCTGAAATCAAAAGGATATTCGGTGGAAACTGCTGCGGACGGTAATGCTGCGATTAAGATGCTGCAAGAAAAGATACCAGATATAGTGTTCCTCGATCTGAACATGCCTGTAGTAGACGGTTTAGGGGTGCTTAAAAAGATAAGAGAGTTAGATAAAAACCTTCCGGTAATAGTTATTAGCGCATACATAAACGACCCGCGGGCTAAGGAAGCTATGTCCTACGGGATTTCAGGCGTATTTTATAAAAGGAAGAATTTTGAGGAAGGATTGTCCCTGCTTGAGACCGCATTAAGGACTCACAAAAGGCTTAAAAGAGATTAATTTTCATATTTATAGCAATAAATTTTTTTAAAAAGTCCACCGGAATAAAGGTGGATTTTTTATTTTTCCAAATAAGGGTGTTTTTTCTAAAACACCTTGACAAAGCCCGTTTTATCCTTATACTATAGTATGTATCGAGCTTATGGTAAGTATGATAGCTTTCAGTAATTCCTAAAAGGAGACTATAGATATGGTGAGAGATAACGGAAATAACGGTAAAAGTAAAATGCTCTCCGCGAAAGAGATTATGGAAAGGTACGACCTTTCCTACCAAACCATAAATCATTACACAGATTTTGGGTTATTGCCTGTATTGGTTAAAAAGGGTAATGTGCGGTTTTACGATAAAGACGTCATAGGGGAACGGATGCGCAAAATAAGGAAATTAATGGGCGAAGGGTATTCACTGCGCTTGATTCGAAAGAAACTGATCGGCATATAAAATAAACCCCGTTAGAGAACAAAGTTCTCTAACGGGGTAAAAGGATAATATATGAGCTATTATAAGATAATTGGTTTCGAAAAAGAGCCATTTTCGACAAGCCCGGATCCCAATTTCTTCTATTTATCCAAAGAGCACGAAAGGGCCCTGACGAACATTTTAATAGAGTTAAGGCTAAAAAGAGGCTTATCAGTGGTGCTTGGCGATGTCGGTACCGGCAAGACAAGCCTTTCCAGAAAGTTGATCCAGGATTTAAAAGTGAGAGAGGATTTCGTATTTCATATAATTCTGGATCCCTTATTTGAGAATGAAAATGTATTCCTTGCCTCATTGATAAAAAATTTCGAGATAGGGAGCGCGGATTACAGCTCGTCAACGCTTTTGGACTTGAGGGAATCGCTTGAGAAATTTCTTTTTCAGAGGGGGGTTATAGAAAATAAAACCGTTACCTTGATCATAGATGAGGCGCAAAAATTAAGCGAAAGTTCCCTGGAGATCCTCCGCGTACTTTTGAATTACGAAACAAATGAGTTTAAGCTTTTGCAAATAGTTTTGCTCGGCCAGGTGGAACTGCATTCCAAAATCATGAATATTCCAAACTTCTTCGACCGTATCAGTTTTAAATATACTTTAAACCCGCTAGATTTTGATGAGACAAAAGAAATGATCGAGTTCCGCTTGCGGCAGGCCGGTTACAGGGCTAACATGCACTTATTTTTAGACGAGGCTGTAAGGGAGATATATCAGCATAGCCAGGGTTATCCGAGGAGGATAACGATGCTCTGCCATAAGGCCTTAAAAAATTTAGTATTAAAAAACAGGTTCATAGTAGACGCGGAATCGATTAAAGAAATAGTCGAGGAAGAGATAAGGTCGGGATGGCACAGGAAAGAGACAGCACTCCTGAAAAGCAGCTATTAAAGCTAATAGAGAGCCCTGCCGCTGGCGGGGTGAGCCAAAAGCAGCTTAAGCGCAGCACCATTGGAAATTTTTCCATAGCGGCGCTAAAAGGGCGAATCTCTTTTTTAAGAGGAAAAATAGATTTAGAAGCGCTACTTAAAAAACCGCCCATAGACATTAAGGGCATAAATAAGGTATTAATAGTATTGGTTATTTCACTTTCGCTATACCTCGGCGGGGATTTTATAATCTCTATGGCGAACTTGAACAAGATACCAGAATTCAAGCTTGGGGAAAATATAAAGAAAACGAACGGGGGATTGCCTGAAGGTTCGGTGTTGAACAAGGGCTCCTACTACTTAGAGAAGGCTACGTCGAGAGATATCTTTAAATTCTATCAGGCGGCCCAGCCCAAACCGTCAGCTGAGGCAGCTACTAAAAAAGAAGAGCGGGCTGAACCGAAAATAAACGATCTTATAAGAGATTTCAAACTTGTAGGCATAGCGTGGTCGGATAACCCTGACGCCATGATCGAAGACGGCAATACAAAGCAGATACATTTTCTTAAACGAGGCGATAAGATAGGGAAGGACATAAAGGTAGAAGCTATATTCAAGGACAAGGTTATCTTATCAAGCGAAGGCGAAGAGGCGGAGCTTAGGTAAAAATGCGAAGATCAAAAGTCAAAAATTATATTATATTATTTTCATTTATCCTGCCGATCCTCTCGAGCAATCTTGTTTTAACGGCAGAGGAAGAGGTTGTCGGCGATAGCAGACAGGAAGAGGTTTTTGGCGATAACAAGCAGGAAGAAATTGCCGGCGATAGCAAACAGCAGGTAGCCAGCCTGATCCCGGAGGCAATTACTGTCCCTGCAATCGTTGACATGTCTCAACGAATAACATTGGACCTGCGAAACATGGAAGTGGTGGATGCGCTGAAGTATCTCGCCCTAAAAAGCGGAATGAATATAGTTACCGGCAAGACGGTTTCGGGCAGGGTCACTTTCCAGCTCAAAGACGTGCCGCTGCAAGACGTGTTTGATATGGTGCTTCTTAGTAATGAGCTTGCCTATGAAAAGCGGGGAGACATTTTTTATGTCATGACAGACAAGGAATATGAAGGCAAGTTCGGCGAAAGATTTTCCGATGCCCGTACGGTAAAAATATTCCGGTTAAGGTACGCTATACCTGAAAAGGCGTTTGATTTGCTGGATACCCTTAAAAGTAAAGTCGGGCGCATCCTGGTCGACCAGGAATCAGGCACCGTATTAATTATGGATACGGCTGAAAATATTAAAAAGATGGAAGAGGCATTGGATATCTTAGAGAAAAAACCAAGCGTAACTGTTTTTAATCTGAAGTACGCGAACGCCAAGGATGTAGAAGAACAACTAAGGGTTCAATTAGACGATAAAAAGGTAGGGTCCATCAGGGCGGATGAGCGTAGCAACCAGGTAATCGTGCAAACATTGGCCGAACGAATGGGTGATGTGGAAAAAATGATCGGGGCGTTGGACAGAAAGACAAAAGAAGTTTTAATAGACGCGAAGATCGTAAAGATCCAGGTTTCAGACAATCTTGCCGAAGGGCTCGAGTGGGAAGGGATCTTTAAAAATCTTAATAGTGCAGGCGCATTTGTCGGTAGCCATCCTTACGACGCGCTTTACCGAACAGGCCAAAGTTTTATAGATCTCTATTTGCACAGGCAGGATATCAAAGATATAAGCGGCCAGACCTTGGAATTTGCCGATCTCCCAAAAGCCGGCACTACAAGCGCATGGCCCGGAAAAGTTTATTTTGGCGTCGCGGATAAGGTTGAAGGAGTAATGCAGTATTTGCAAACACTCGGAGACACCAAACTTCTTTCCAATCCGACATTAGCGGTCGTAAATAACCAGGAGGCAAGGATACATATAGGTAGGCGCGAAGCTTATATTACTACTACAACTACTTCAGGCCAGACGACCGTTACCACTGCTGAAGAGGTGACCTTTATAGATGTCGGGATACAATTGGCGGTTACGCCTACTATTAACGACGATGGTTTTATTACAATGAAAGTGAAGCCTGAAGTGAGCAGTGTTGTAGACATCCTTACCACCCCCAGTAAAAATCAGATCCCGATTATAGATACTTCTACTGCCGAGACAACGGTTATGGTAAAAGACGGTACTACTATTATAATAGGCGGCCTGCGCGGAGAAGAAGATACTCAAGCCATTACCCGCGTTCCTGTGCTGGGGGCGTTGCCGCTCTTTGGCCACCTTTTTAGTTCGCAAACTAAAGGAAAAAAGAAGAGCGAATTACTTGTTATGATAACCCCGCATCTTATTACAGGGGAAAGGCTGACAACGGGTGAGTATGAGCCGGAGCAGGAGCAGGTAAAGCCTGATAAGGAATATGACAAGTTTGAGCCCGCTGAAATGAAACCCGGCGAATTAAAACTCAAACCTTATCTTGACTAATTCTCTATAGTGGATGGTATAATATATATGTTATGGGAGAATGCCATGAATAAAAAAATAATACTTATATTATCAAGCATTACACTTACCCTGTTTTTTATAAGATCGGACCTTGCGCGCGCCCTGTCATTAGATGATATAAATCCCGTGAAAGCCAAAGAATATAGAACGCAGCTCGAAGAAAAGAATAAAGAATATGATGAATTACTCAAGCTGAACAAAAAACTCCAAGAGCTCATAAAAGACCTGCAGGACAAAAATGCAGTGCTAGCCAGAGATTACGAGAAACTCAAAATTGACCAGGAGAACATTCTAATTCAATCGAGAAAGCTATTGGAAGAGAAGAAGACATTTACCGTGAGCACAGATGCTTATAATAAGCTTGCCGAAGAGAGGGAGGCATTAAACAATAAGGAAGAAGCAATGGCTCAGGAGAACAAGACACTCCAACAAAATATAGATCAGTTGAAAATGCATTTTAGTGAACTTACAGCGGAAGCGGGCCGATTAGAAAAGCTTTTGGCCGAAGAGCAGTCTGACGAAGGCGCAAAAGTTAAAAAGATCGAAGAAGGACTTAAGATCAAATATTCCAGCCTGGGCAACGAAGTTGATTTGCTTAAAAAAGAAAATTCAAAGCTGAGTAAAGAGCTAGTTAACGCCAGAAAAAGCACGACGCTTTTAGAGCGTGGAAAAGTAAAATTAGAACAGGAAGGCCAGGTATTAAAAAACGATTTAGGCAGGCTGGAGGCCGAGCACAAGGAGACAGAAGAGCAGAATAGATTTTATTCTAGCGAGGTAAAGGAATTTCCTTCGAAGTTTACCGATATGGCGCGTCATAACCAAGAGCTTGTCAGAGAAACCGCGGATATGCATTATAATTTGGGCGTTTTTTATGTAAAAAGTAAAGAATATAGGCGCGCTACAAGGGAATTCGAGAAAGTTCTTGAATTGAAGCCCGAACACCCTTACGCAAATTACAATTTAGGCTATATATATGCGGAGTACTTAGTGGATAGGCCGTTAGCTATTAAGTATTTCAAAAACTACCTCAATTATGCCCCTGACGCTAAGGACGCGGACTGGGTAAGGAGGTATATCCTGACTTGGGAGGCGTGGCAGGGCAAGGAGATGCCGAAGTGAAAAAACAGAAAACTTTATTAATTTTGCCCGCACTTTTAATATTTATAGAGATCATATTTCTTCACAGTTACACCTTAGCGCAGGTTGGTAGCGTCGCTGCAAAAGAGATTATTCCTATAGAAAAAAATCACGTTTATATGCTTCCCCTGGGCGCGCAAGACGGAGCTAAAAGAGGGAATATCGTCGAAATACTTCGCGATGGAGTTAAGGTCGCCGAAGCTAAGCTGATATCTGTAATTAATGAGAGCTCTGTAGCAGAAGTTGTTACTATGTTTGACGTAAAGGAGATATTGGGCTCTGACACGGTTCGGATATCGCCCAAAAGCCCTGCCGAGGAAGCAGCGCAGATAGAAAAAGAAAAATTGGGAACGCCTTATGAAGAATCCTCCGCGGAAACTGTCATCCAGGAAGAAATGCCCGCGAGGGAAATACCCCTTAAACAAGTAAGCGATAAATTAGAATATCTCACTTATCAGATAACGACTTTTAAGGACCAGCTGAAGAGCAAAGAGACAGCGATAAATTCTCTCACTAAAGAAAAGGCTGAACTTAAAAGCCTTCTTGACAAAAAAGATCAGAAAGAAAATGAATTAGAAAAAGAGATCGCGCACTTAAAGGACGCTGTCAAAGCCATGCAAACCGCGGATTCGGAAAAGATCAGAACGATCAAAGAGCCTCTTCAGGCCAAGATAACATCCTTGGAGACCGAACTGCAGGGATTAAAAAATTCTACCAGCAGCCAAATGACGGGGCTGGCGAATAAAATAAAGGACAATGAATCTCTTGCCAGTGTTCTTTCCAGGGAGAAGTCCAATCTCGAAAGCGTTGTAGAGCAAAAAAATCAAAAGATCGCAACCCTGGAGGATGCAATTTCAGATATGAAAAAAGAGCTGAGCAACGCGAAGGTTTCGGTTGATGAGCAGCTCAATCAGGCTAAAGATCCCCTTAGGGAAAGGATAAATAGGCTTACGGTAGAAATGGCAGCCTTGGAAGACGACAGCAAGGACAAAGTCAACACCTTAAGAAACCAGTACAAAGAAGAGCTTGATCTAAAAGAGCAGCAATGGCAAAGCAAACTTGAGGCGCAAAGATTGGAATCCGAGCATAATCTTGTCCAACAGCAACAAGAATTAGAGAAAAAATTTACTTTTGAACGGACTCAGATGCAGGATAAGATAAGCGCGCAAGAGAGCATCATAGCGAGCATTAAGACCGAGCTGAATGCCACGTCTACTTCAGTTCCTGAGAAGGTAAGGGCAGCCGAACAGCCGCTTCAGACGAGAATAGATAAATTGACAGCCGATCTTGCCTCGGCCCAGGAAGATTCACAGAAGAGAATCAACCTGATAAGGAACCAAGCAAATCAAGACCTCGTTGCGAAAGACCAACAGTGGCAGGCCAAGCTGGATTCTCTAAAAAAAGACTATGAGCAGAAATTGATTGATCAACAAGGTCTTTTGGCCAAGCAATCTGCTTTGCAGCAGGACCAGGACCAGGCAAAAATAAGTTCGTTAGAAAAAAGCCTAAAAAATTTAACGGATACAAGTACAAGCCAGTCGGCATCCTATAACGAGCAAGCAAAGAATAAGGATTTAATGATAGCTACCCTGGCCAAAGAAAAGTCCGACCTCAGAGGCATCCTTGACCAGAGGGAACAGAAGATAAAGGAATTAGACGGCCTTGTAAACGCCCTTAAAGATGAGGTCAAGTCTACCAAGGATTCGATGGCAGAAAAAATGAAATCTGCCGAACAGCCGCTTCAGGAACGGATAGCACAGCTTAATTCCGAGATTACATCGGCGCAGGAGCAGCATCAGAAACAGCTCGTGTCGTTTAAAGACCAGTCGAGCCAGATTGTTGCCGCAAAAGACCAAGAATGGCAGGGTAAATTAAACAGTTTAAAACAGGAATATGAGCAAAAGCTGCTTCTCGAGCAGCAGGCGTCTGAAAAAGCGATCGCCCTAGTAAAGGATGAGCTCGCATCAGTGAAGGTGTCGGTTGACAACAAAGTGCAATTAGAGAAAGAGCCGCTTCAGCAGAGAGTTAATCAGTTGGCAGCTGAGTTAGTATCATTGCAAACGCAATCACAAAATCAGATAGGCATAATAAAAAATCAATCTGCAAAAGATGTTGCTTTGAAAGAGCAGGAATGGCAGGCAAAGTTAGACGCGATAAAAAAAGACTATGAGCAGAAACTCACCCAGCAGCAAGATGCCGCGAATAAACAGATCGTTGCTCTGAACGGACAACTTAGCTCGGCAAATTCGTCCGTAGCCGATAAGGTTAGATTGGCTAAAGAGCCTATGCAAGAGCGTATAGACCAATTGACGTCCCAGTTGACCGGTATAACAAAAGAATCCCAGGATAAGATCAGCCTTGCGGAATCGAAATACCAGGAAGCGCTCACGGCCAGGGATAAAGAATGGCAGGCAAGATTAGACACGCTCGTGAAAGATTATGAACAAAAATCAGCCCGCGAGCAGGATGTCTCGAAAAAGCAAATCGCCCTGCTGGAAGGTGAGCTTAATTCTGTGATGAGCGCCATTCCAAAAAAGGTGAAATTAGTTCAGCAGCCGCTTCAGCAAAAGATTGACCAATTAACCGCTGAGCTATCTAGCGCAACAAAGGAATCTCAGGACAGGATCGCGCTGGCTGAAAGCAATGCCCAACAAAATATTGCTGCCAAGGACAAGGAATGGCAGGCAAAAATAGAGCAGATCACAAAAGGATATGAACAGAAATTGGCCCAGCGCGAGGCAGATTCCGCAAAACAGTTTGATGCCCAGCAGAATCAGGCAAATCTTAAAATAATATCCCTGGAAAGCGCCGTTAAAGAGGCTGGAAGCAGCGCGGATGCGCAGATAACCGTATTAAAATCGCAGATCAAAGATAAAGAAGCCGCTCTTGCTTCTCTTGTGAGCGACAAATCCAAACTGGACAACTCGCTTAAGCAAAATCAACAAACAATCACTGAATTGCAGAATACGGTTACAAGTTTAAAAGAGCATGTGAAGTCCACAATGGACTCCATGCCGAGCAAAATAGAATCGGCAAAGCAGCCTCTCCAGCAAAAGATCGATCAGCTGACAACAGAACTTGCCTCGGCAAAGAAAACATACGATGAAAGCATAGCCTCGGCCCAGAAAAAGGCCCAGGATGATATGTCACTGAACGCCAAAGCTTGGCAGGACAAGCTCGACGCAATAACTAAGGATTATGAACAAAAGTTAGCCCTTCAAAAAGATGATGCAACCAAACAGCTTAGCATGCAGCAAAGCCAGATGCAGGGCAATATCGCAGCGCTGCAGGAGTCTAATGCAAAATTAAACGAGGACCTCAAGGCAACGCTTGCTTCAATTCCTGAAAAAATACGGTTAGCCAAGGAGCCGCTTCAGCAAAGGATAGATCAATTAACCTCTGATGCAGCTTCGATGGACAAGGAATATCAGGGGAAGGTCAGCCTTGCCGAAAGCAAAGCCAAAGAAGAATCTGCGGCGAAGGAAAAAGAATGGCAGGCCGAACTTGATACGTTAGTGAAAGATTATGAACAGAAGCTCGCCATGCAAAAAAATGAAAGCGCCAAACAGCTTACAGCCCAACAAAGCCAGACGCAGGGCAATATCACAGCCTTGCAGGGCACTATTAACAAATTAAACGAAGAAGTCAATGCTGCAAGAAATTCTTTGCAAGAGCAGGTGAATTCAGCGAAGCAACCCCTTCAAGAAAGGGTGGATCAGCTGACAACAGAACTTGCCGCGGCAAAGAAAACATACGATGAAAGCATAGCCTCGGCCCAGAAAAAGGCCCAGGATGATATATCGCTGAACGCGAAAACTTGGCAGGACAAGCTCGACGCGACAATAAAGACTTATGAACAAAAGCTAGCTATACAAAAAGACGACTCAGCAAAGCAATTCGGTTTGCAACAGAACCAGCTGCAGGCGCGCATAACCACCCTGGAACGGGAATTGAAGGATCTGGGCAGCAGCTCGGATAATCAAGTAACCGCCATAAAAAAGCAGTTAAACGAGAAAGATACGCTCATATCATCGGTTACGAACGAAAACGCAAGCCTTAAAGGCGTTGTAAGCCAAAGAGAACAAAAACTTACATCGTTGCAGGATAGCTTGACAACCTTGAATAGCGAAATATCTGCTAACGCGCAGCAGTGGCAGAGCAGATTAGATGCCCTTGTGAAAGAGTATGAACAGAGGCTGGCGCAGCAAAGAGAGGATTCCGCAAAAGAGCTCGCGCTTGAAAGCGGAAAGGCCCAGGAGAAAATAGCTTCCCTGGAAGAGACAGTCAAAAATTTAAAAGGTACTGCTGACAGCCAGGTAGCTTCGCTAGGAAATAAATTAGCCGAAAAAGAAAATCTTGTAGCCTCACTAACAAAGGAAAAAACAGACACAGAAGCCGCTCTCAGGTTAAAAGAGGGGCAGCTTATTTCCCTGCAGGATACCATCTCTACCTTAAATAAAGACATGTCATCAGGTAACCAGCAGTGGCAGGTTAAATTCGACGCCCTAAAGCAGTCATATGAACAAAAACTGGCACAAGCCGCGCAAGACTCAGAAAAAGCGTTCGCCGCTCAAAAGGACGAGGCCCAGAGCAAGATCACATCCTCAGAAACCGAACTGGCATCTCTTAAATCTAACGCTGCAGCCCAGATAAGCTCTCTTAGCGCTAAATTGTCCGAAAAAGAAGCCCTCATTAGCTCCTTGACGAAGGAGAAAGATAATCTTAAAAGCGAGCGAGACGCGCGCGACAAGAGAGTCGCGGAATTGCAAAATACCGTAGAGGCTTTAAAAGAAGAAATGAATGCCACAGTTGCTTCAGCCGAAAACAAAATGCAGCTTACCAAACAACCATTACAGGAAAGGATAGACAGGCTGACTTCGGAAATAGCGTCGCTAAGTAATGATTATCAAACAAAACTGGCCGCTATCGAGAAGCAGTCACAGGACAAGATCGAGGCCATTAACAAGGATTACCAGGATAAATTTGTTAAGCAGCAGCAAGACTCCAATGCAAATTTAGCCGTCCAGAAAAATGAGATGCAGGAAAGGATGGCATTTTTGGTATCAGACCTTGCCAGGGCCAAGGAAGTATCAGACAAATTAGCTTCTCAACTAAATGAAAAGGATTCTTTGATAACATCGCTTAACGGAGAGGTTTCGAAATTGACGGCTAATTTAAATCAGAAGGAAACAGAGGCCCTAGCCCTAAAGAATACGATTTCAAACCTTGAGGTCCAAGTAAAATCCACTACGGAATCAGTTGACGGTAAGGTGAAGTCTGCAGAAGAGCCTCTTAAGGATAGGCTAAACCAGCTTACGTCGGACCTGTCAGCAATAGACGGTAATTATAAAAGCAAGCTAGCCTACTCAGAAAAGCAATGGCAGGATAAGTTAGACACAACTACTAAGGAATATGAGGCAAAACTGGCAAAACAAACCGAAGATGCCAACGCAGCGCTTGCGACCGAAAGAAGCCAGATGCAGGAAAGAACAACGTTTTTAGTTACGGACCTTGCTAAATCAAAGGATATGGTAGATAAATTGTCAGCGCAATTGAGGGATAAGGAAGCTACTCTCGCTTCGCTAAATACTAGCACTAGCTCAAACGAAGAAAAAGTGTCCAGCCTGCAGAAAACAGTCGATAGCCTGAATAAGGAGCTCGCATCAAGGGACCAAGAATGGCAGGAAAAGCTTGATGCACTAAAACAGGAATATGAGCAGAAGATATCCGCGAAAGAGGCGGACCTGGCCAGTCAGGGAGTTCAAGAGCAAAGCCAGATGCAGGAAAGAATAGCTCTGTTAGAAAAAGAACTTAAAGATTTAGGCGGTATAACAGACAGCCGTATAGCTTCGTTTAAGACTCAACTCAAAGACAAAGATTCGGTTATTGCCGCACTCAGTGATGAAAAAAATAGCGTAAGGAGCTCTGCTTCTGAAAAAGATTCAAAAATAGCAGAGTTGCAGAGTGCCGTTTCAGGCCTGCAGGCGGACTTGAATACCGCTAGCAGTACGGTTGCGGATAAGGCGAGATTGAGCGAGCAGGCGCTGCAGGAGCAAATAAAACAAATTGGCTCCGAGCGGGATGCCTTGACTACCGAATTAAACAGCCTTAAAAGAGAATTGCCGGATAAGGTCACTGCTATAGAACAAGAATGGCGCAGCAAGATGGAGGGGATGACGAGGCAGTATGAAGAAAAACTGGCAAAACAACAAGAATCTGTCGATTCCGGAGCTATTGCCGAAAAGAACCAAATGCAGGAAAGAATGTCCTACCTTATAAAAGACCTTGCATCGGCCAAGGACGCATTAAATAAGGCGTCTACGCAATTACAGGATAGGGATTCTACCATATCTTTGCTGAGAGAAGAAAAAACGAACTTAGAGAGCGGTACCAGTCAGAAAGATAAGAAGATAACCGAACTGCAAAACGCAGTTTATGAACTGGATAAGAAAATAAAGTCTTCCGAACTTTTAACGGCAACAACGCCAGAACCCGTAGACAGAATTATGCAGGAAAAAGTGGCTAATCTCGAGGAAGAGAAGACCAATCTCCAAAACGTAATTGAGTTTAAGAATAAAAAAATAAATGAACTTGAAAAAACCGGCGCAGCAAAGGAAGGCCCTTCGGATCAGGCCTTAAAAGAGAAGATAGCTCAACTGACAAATGAACTTGATGCGGCAAAAAGAGATGCCGAAACGAGGATTGCGGCTTCAGGCAAACAGTGGAGCGCTAAATTAGACGAGTTGACACGAGGGTACGAAGAGAAGCTTGTGAGTAAGTACCCCATGTCTGAAGGCGAAAAAAATATAGTGAGTAAACTATCGACCCAGGTAAAAGAGAGAAACTCGAGCATAGAGGCGCTTACTAAAGAGAAAACAGACCTAGAAAACAGCGTGAATGAAAAAGATAAAAAAATAGCCGAATTGCAGTATTCTATTTTATCCTTGAGGGAAGAACTAAGAACGCCTAAATCCTCGATAGGGCAAAAAGAAGCTCTGCCGGGGCAGGGTTTAGAGGTAAAACCCGATCAGGTTGATGCAGAATTGGCCGCAGTAAAAAAAGACGCTGACGCCAAAATTGCCTTAGTGAATAAACAATGGCAAGCTAAGCTAGAGTCTATAACAAAGGAATACGAGGCCAAGTTGGCCCAATTGAAGCAAAGAGCAGGTTCAATGACAGAAGATGATTTATTGCTGGCCAAAATAGAGATGTTCAAGAAGCCCCTTCAAGACAAGATAACCGAGTTAAATAACGAAATAGCAGCGTTAAAAACACGAGAAAGCGAATTATCAAAAAAGAGTGAGATCGGCGAAAAAGACCTTCTTGCGAAAGATAAGGAATGGCAGGATAAGCTTTCAGCCGTTCAGGAAGGCTTTATAGCTGAAGAGAATAAATGGCAGGAAAAAGCCACGTCAGAACTTAAAGGCGAACTTGACGCAGTGAAAGAGCGCGATAGGGCCATAGAGATCCTTAAAAGCGAAATCGCAAAAAGAGACCAGAAAATAAAAGATTTAGAAGAAGTCTCTTCAAGCTTAAAGAAAGAGGCAGCTCCGGCGCAAGAGATGAAAGAGGTCTCCCCAGCCGTAGAGCAGCCGGAAGTTTCCAGTTCGGTCCAAGGCCAAAAAAATGTTGCATCAGAAAAAGAAAAATGGTATGATAGCGACAAAGAACTGCAGGAATACCGTACAAGGATCAAACAGCTTGTTTTAGATAATATCATTAAATCAATAGATTTTGCGAAATATAGAGGCAAGGTAGGGTCTGTAAGGATTGAATTTGAATTATTTTCAAACGGCTTCCTGAAAGAAGAGCCGACATTCTACGGAACGGACGATGAAACTTTGATGGACAGCCTGTACGAATGTTTCAGAAAATCGTTACCGTTCCCTGAGTTCCCGAAAAGCCTCAAAGAAAGTTCACAGCGTTTTACTTTAGTAGTTTCTTTCGGAAAGAAGTAGAAACGGAGGGTAGGGCATGACAAAAAAGATTTTTTACGCAGGAATCATATTTAGCTTATTATGTTTTGGCGCTTGTATCAGCATAAGTAGTATTTTAGCGAAGGATAATAATAAAACTGCCGAACCCGAACCTATGGAACTGGATCAAACGAGCTGGGAAATTGTCATTACCCCTATAACCAGCGCTCCGGGCAAGGAACCGCAAACCGTAAGCGATAATTTGATATTCGAGGACAAGAAGTTTAGTTCAGAAAATTTTACAAACAACGGATTTGACGCCACAAACTATTCACTGTCCCTTAAAGACGATGGCGCTACTGTTTGCGAAACAATGCAAACTAAGGATAAAGACACTATCTTCTGGCGCATGGAAGTAATGGGAGATGGCATGAAAGGTATTATAAGTAAGGTATATATTAGCGAAAACAAATCCGAAGATTTCAGGTTCAGCGGAAAGCTAACAAGCGGTACCCTAAAACCAAGGGTAAAGAGGATAGTGGTGGAAAGAATGCCGCCAGAAGATATGCGTATGCTGGGCCTTAAGGTACCTGAGCCAAAGCCCAGAAGTTTTTGGCAAAGACTGATCGGAAAGATCAAGAGGTTGTTAGGGCTGGGCAAGTAACTTTTGTAAAAATTTAATTCTTAACAGCGCATAAAGAAACCCGTAAGAACGCGAATTCTTACGGGTTTTTTGCTTTTTTGAATACAAAAGTGCCAGGCACTTTTAATTATGCCTGTTAGAAGATAAAAAGGCAGCCGTTTTTTGAATTAACACCTTGACTTTTTCAAAAAATATGCTATACTTATAATTGAAAGCAAGAAGCTCATTGAAAGTTTAAAGAATTTGTAAAAGGCAAACCCAGAGTAATCTGGGGACGCAAAGTCGTGCGTCCGCTGACGCTTTAGTAGCGGATAGGCAGATTGCCGAATTGTTAGCGAAAAATAATACTCGATCCAGGCACTGTGCCTGGATTTTTTTTTGGAAATTTTGAAAGTGCCTGGCACTTTAAGCTTCAAGAAAGTAAAACGACAGGCACTTTAAAGAAAAGAAGGGAAAAGCAGAAGATGCCAAGGTTGCCGAGAATTTACATCGAAGGGGCGCTCTACTACATAACCTCAAGAGGCGGAATTAATCAAAACATTTTCATAGATGTTTCTGATTACCATGAATATCTCTCCCTAATAGACAAATATAAAAAACAATACGGTTTTAAACTATTCTCTTACGTTCTATTACCCACTCATCTGCACATGCTCGTAGAATTGCGGAACAACGTAGGTGTTTCCAAGATCATGCATGATGTCAATTCTCTTTATACCAAGATCTATAATAACCGCTACGCCAAAGGAGGCCATCTTTTCCAGGAACGGTTCAGCGTGACGCTTGCCGAAAAAGAAAGCCACCTTTTGCAGCTTACCAGGTACATTCATCTGAATCCTAAACGTCTCGGTACGGTAGAAAACCCCAGCGACTACCCATACTCAAGCTATGCTCAATATCTGGATGCCACAAAAAGAAATTATCCCGAAATGAGGGATGAAGTGGAAGAAGCATTTTATATCCTAAAAGGCAGGGAAGAGGCCCTCGCGGAATATACTAAAAAAGCCACGCCGAAAGAAACAAACGAGATCGAACGGCTTCTCCATAAGAAAAAGATCTTAGGCTCAAAGGCGTTTGAAGAAAATGTGAGATCAGCGATCGAAGAAAGCGCCAAACAGCAAAAGCAAAGACAAGTCATTCCAAAAAAAGCCCAAATACTGTACTTAGTTTTAGGCGGGGCCATCTTTTTTGTTTTAACCATCGGCATCGTTTATTTGTACAAACAGAATTCAGGGTTAAAAAACAGATATAACGAGACGATGACGCACTACAGCGATATTCTGGAGATGCTCAGGCGCGAGAGGAACAGGGCCCTTACTGAAAACAGGAATGCCGAAGAATATTTGTGGAAGATACGCCTGACCGAAAAAGCGCTTCAGGAATTAAAGAGCGAGAAAAAAAGCGTAATACAGGCCGGGAAAGATATAGACGGCTGCGCGTGGAAGATCAGGCTCGCGCAAATAGACGGGCCAAAAAAAGATTTTATAGATCTCGATACGATTATTTTCGAGGATAATTACATCAGTTCTGAACAATTGAGGCAGGAAGGGTTTAGCACCACGCGCTATTCGAAAAAAGTCTTGAAGAACGGCAACACCGGCTGGGAAACAATCCAGGCGAACGGAACGGGCGAAACAGCGTTCTGGCGCGGAGAGTGGGACGGCAGGGTCATGAGAGGCGTACTAAGCAGGCGTTCAAGTGACGGCGCAGTCAGGGATTTTTCTTTCGCGGCAGTCGGTGGAAAAATAAAACAGGAGGTTTTGCGATGAAGAGATTATTCGGAATTTTATTAATTTCGATTTTTGCCTTGACGGCAACGAGCTTTAAGGCATTCGGCGCTGACGAAGTTTTTGCGACACACAAAATTCTCATAAAAGTCCAGCCAAACTATATTGTGATGACTGCCGGCGCGAAGACAATTCCTGTTGATTACGCCAGGATAAGGTCCACGGGCTTAAGGGAAGCTAATAAAACGTACAACGCGGTAAGCATTGAACGGGTTTATACGCTTCAGGAAAAAGTAGTGGACGGTAAACCCGTTATAGTGGACGGTGAAACCATTCATGAAGAAGTCGAGACCCCTGATACTTTCATTCTGACATTGCAGGATTATAGGGATGAGCAAGGTAACCTTGTCGAGATCGATATAGATAAAGCAGTATTGGCCTATACGGGAGTATCGGTAGTTATTCTAGCGCAAAAGCAGTAAGAAAGGGAATATGAATCCGGGCAGTTGGCATAGCGCGCTGGGAAGCGAAACTGAAAATCCAAAAAAAAGGATAGCGGGGAAGTTTTTTATTTTTTGCGCTGTTACTTTTCTTCTGGCAGGAAGCATGCTCATATTAAAAGCCGGAAATTCTTTTGCCGAAACGCGCGTATTTTATAACGAAATTGATGCTGCCAGCTGCACCACGATCAATGAGGCTAACGATAACCCGGACGGCAGCTGCCATCTTGCGGACGGAGGTGTAGACACCACAAAGGCGTTCATTATTTACACTAACACTGCGAATGACACAACGCCGTCCCTTCTTCGCTTCACAGCGAAGTTTGTAGATGCTCATAGCCTCGAGTTTCAGCGCAACAGTAACGATACCGACGCCAGCCAGATAATACGTTACTATGTCATAGAGTCAGACGCTTTCGAGGTGTATTGGGCCGAGCATGACATGGCCGCAGATGACTGGTCTGACACAGAAGTCCTTACCAGCCTTATTGATATAAAACCAAATAAATCTTTTATAGTCTACGGCGTTAGGAGCGCTAGTATTTCCGCAAATAACTATGCCGGAACCGTGCTTGTCGGGGCGAATTTGGAGTATACGGAATCAGTCCCGCCAGCAGCCGCTGACCAGATACAATTTTACCGTAAAGACGTTTCTGGCAAGACCGAAGAAGCTATAACAATTTCATATTTTGTGGTTACCGTAAAAGACGATTCCTGGGTCCAGCAGGGGAAAGCTGCGGCCGCGGCAAACGATTACATGGTTAGCGATGACCTCGCTACAGCTGTTGACCGCTCAAAGGCATTTCTTATATTCAACTTCTGTAACACTGACTATAGCGTTGACCAGCGATGGCGCGGCGCCATAACTTCAGACCTCCAGGTCGGCTTTAACAAGAGAGCCAAAGGAGGAACAACTGATATTTATTATTACTGTGTTGAGCTTGGTACTTTAGGGTTTTCGGAAGGCGGCGAGGGATTGCAGAAAGATACAGTCGACGCAGTTGCTAACTGGGATTTCCCCCTCGCGAAGGATTTCGGAAATACAGCCAGGCGTTTTTCGCTGATTTCCCAGGACTGCGTCGGAACAGGCTCTCAAAACGATAGAATAAGCAGCGCGGTAGGATTTCTCGATGTTGACGGAGCTGAAAAATTGCGCGTTACGCGAAGAGATAATACACAGGCATCTGTCACTGACTATTTTGCCGTCTATATGGAACCGATGAAGCTATTTACGCCGAACGGCGGTGAAAACTGGAAGTGCGGAACAGAATACGATATAACTTGGTATTGTCCCTGGGATGGAAGTAAAGGTATAGCTAAGGTGGACGTACTATTATCCGAAGACGCAGGAGCTACCTGGCCAGTTACTATAGCCAGCGATGTTGATAATGACCCGGACAACGGCGTCACGACGCTTCCGTGGACTATACCGTCGAATACATTGGGGCTTATAGGCGCCAACAGAAAAGTAGGTATTGTGATAGCCGGAGGAACCATAAACGCAGACTCTGCCCTACACTACAACTGCGATATCTCGGATAGCGGTTTCACAATTATAGGAGACCTGCAGCTCACTCAGCCTGATACCCCAGGTACAAAATGGATTTATGACCATGAATATAACATTAAATGGAAAGCGCACGGTCATAATACCGATATGGGAAACGTGAGACTGCGATATAGTATTAACAGCGGTTCTGATTATCCTGCTGATCAAATCATAGCTACGGTAACACCGCATTATAACGAGGTGGCCGGCGTGTCTATATATCCTTGGACCGTAAAGGAACCGGCACCAGGATATCCTACAGTCGACTGCATCGTTGGGTCTAACCTCAGGATGCTGGTGGAACAGGTAAGCGATCCGACTAATGTCTTCGATGAAGGTGAATACGATTTTCGTGTCGATCCGGAGGTAAAACTACTTTTCCCTAATGCCACAGGGGTTGGTGACGATAAGACTATTTGGGAAATAGGAGAGCCAATGTACATTGAATGGGAGCCTCATGGTCTTATGGGGACGAACAAAGTTAGCGTTGAGATAACCAGAAACCAGGGAGGTAACTGGTCGGCAGTGGAAGCCGAGGCATATAATATCGCGTATAATTATAACGGAGGGTCCGGCGCATGTACTTACCCGTGGTCTGTTGAAGGACCGGCGACCAGCGGAGCAGACGCGAAGATCAGGGTAAAAAGCGAAGATTATTCAGGTATTGCAGGAGAATCTCTGAATTATTTCAAAATACAGGAGACAATCCACGTTGATATACCAAGCCTCACCGAGATAGTGTGGCGCGCAGGCGCGCAAAATACAATACAGTGGACCGTAAGGGGCCTTACCAGCGCCAATTTTGTTAAGATTTACTACTCGCTTGATGGCGGCACCAATTATACTTTTCTCATTCAGAGGCCGGCCCAGGCTGGAAACGATCCTGAAGCGTCGAGCACTTACGGGTGGACCCCGGATTCCTCTCATTTAACATCAAAGGCAAAGATCAAGGTTACGCGGGCTGATCAGGAGAATATCGCGGATGAAAGCGATAATATATTCCAGATAAAAGGAAATGTTAGTGTAACCAAACCAACCCTCAATGAAGTTATCCCTATAGGGAAACAATATACTATCACCTGGGATGTGACAGCCGGCGTGACAGGAACCGCTAATATATACCTATATAAACCTAGCGTGGGGTATGAACCGATAGGAACGGCCCCGATCGATCAGAAATACGCTTATTGGACTCCGACTCAAGCCCAGATGGGAGGCGGTCGCAAAATAATGGTTGCAAAACAGGGGGATGAAGATTTAGCTAAAGGAACAGCCGGCGAATCAGCCACATTTGATGTTAAAGCGGATCTTGATCTGACCTATCCTGATACCCAGTCCGGCCTTGCTTTTGATGCCGGTGGCAAACTCTATATAAAATGGACCCCTAATCCTGAAAATTTTGGAGACGTAAAGGTAAATTATAATAAAGACGGCGGAAGCTTTACAGGAATAGGCCAAGTTGCGTCCAATTTTAAACCGAACGGCACTGACATAGGATTTGAATGGAATGATATACCTGAGGAAGCGGTCAGCAATGTTGTGAGGATAAGAATTGAACAAGTAGGTGAAGATACCAAGGTTTACGCTGTATCTCAGCAGTCGTTTAAAATCAGAGGGTCTATAACGATCACGCGGCCGGTCGGAGGCGAAAAGTGGCAGGCCGGCAAGACCGAAAATATCAGCTGGACAAAAAAAGGCAACTTAGGAAATGTAAAGATAAATTATTCGCTTAGCACGGGTAGTGCGGAATATACAGGCGACATAATAGGCGAGAGGGATAGCGCGAACTCCCCATACCCTTGGCCGATATCAACCTATATCTTTGACGATATAGAAACAGAGTTGCGAGCCACAGTAAGAATAAAAATTCAATCCCTGCTATATCCGGATATAGCAAAGGAATCAAATGCATTTACGATCAAGAGCAGGTTCTATGGCTTAAGCTCAAATGTTGACAGCGGACAGAAATTATACGTAGGTGACCCGTGCAATATAACATGGATTACAGACGGATATAAGAAGTTGGTGGATGTCCTCTACAGCACTGACGGTGGCAGCCCGAATATTCCACTTGTGTCGAGTACGCCGAATATTAACGGCTTTGATCTCGAAACTGTGGGAGGCGTGCCGGACGCTCCAGGTAACCAGGTAAAATTTATGGTCCGCAGCACCCTTCAACCTAACGAGATATATGTAATGTCTTCTGGCAATAATATAATTGATAAAAAGACGTTGACAATAACGTATCCGGGCGGGGTAACTGAGCCGAATTTGGTACTTTACGCAGGCGACCCATATCTTATCAAGTGGACTTACTATGGGTCTATTTTAACAGTCAAACTTGATTATTCTATTAATAATGGGAGTGATTACAATTATCCGATAGCAAGCGATGTTAATGTTGCAGGAGGCACAGGAGGTTATTCCTGGCCGGGTGGCGTTCCCAATCAGATAAAAGGTAAGGTTATAAAGGTAAGAGTTCAGGATATGGATAACGATACGGTAAACGGAGAGTCTGTTTACGCATTTTCAATAGCAGGGAAAATAAATCTTACGAAACCCGATGGCGGCGAGACCTGGTACGTAGGAACAAAAGGCGATATCAAGTGGACCCCTACAGGAAGCTATGACAGCGTAAAGATAGTATACACAGTTGACGGCGGCTCATGGAAGGACATAGCAATAGTTCCCGCAGGCACAAACGGCGTGCCGCAGACATATAGTGATTTCGTACCAGTACCTGTGGATATTACTACCACATTCAAAGTCAAAATATTCGACCC
>PEWV01000015.1 GCA_002780005.1 Candidatus Aquitaenariimonas noxiae
AGTTATGCCCATCCCCGATTTCTGACCAGTCAAAAAGCGTTAAGAAATTTTGACTGAACGAAGGGCAGGTGAAAACAGGACAGTAAGGGTGTGCTTGAGCTGCGAACCCCTATTGCTACCATAAGTGCTAAGTCGAAGCACGCTTACTCTTGCCCTTTTTAGGCGGGTGTGCTACTATATTAGGCATATGGATAACAATTTATTAATAGAGAACGGTACCATTATAACCCCCCATGTAATAATTAAGAGGGGGAGCGTATTGATCTCAGGCGGCAAGATAACCGATGTTATCCGGGGCACGGTTCCGAATATGAAGGGCAAGGCCAAGGTTTTAAATGCCGGTGGCAATATGGTTATCCCGGGTTTTATAGATGTTCATGTACAGGGCGCAGGCGGGGCTGATACCTTGGACGGGACCGAAAAAGCGCTGCGAACAATAGCGAAAACCCTGGCTAAAAACGGCACAACATCCTTTTTGGCCACCACGGTTGTGACTGACAGGAAATCCGCGCATTTAGGAGTTGTGGGTAAAGCCATAAAAAACGGTACCGGGGGCGCGAATCTTTTAGGGATACATTTAGAAGGTCCTTATATAAATCCATTGCGCAAAGGTATGATAAAAAAAGAAAATATAAGGACGAAAATCTCAGCCAAAGAGCTAAAGCAAATTATAAAACTTTGCAGGAACAAATTATCAATGATGACCCTTGCCCCAGAACTTAGCGGCGCTTTGGAGGCGATATCATTCTTAAAGAAAAACGGAATAGTCGTTTCTTTCGGGCATTCAAACGCGACTTATGAGCAGACCCGCCAAGGCTTGAAAGCCGGCATAAACCATGTTACGCATATATTTAACGCAATGCCCCAGCTGCACCATAGATCACCAGGCCCGCTTGCCGCTATATTTGAGAATAAAAACTGCTTTGTGCAGTTAATATCTGACGGAGTGCATATTCATCAGTCGGTAGTTAGGCTTCTCCTTAAGGCCGTCGGTATTAAAAGGATTGTTTTAATAACTGATGCGATGTCTGCCGCAGGCCTGCCTGACGGCTCCTATCTTTATAATGGTCTCCGATATAGATCTCACAGGGGCGCGGCAAGATACCATGACGGCACCCTGATAGGAACAGCTCTCATGTTGCGCGACATAGCAAAGCGTATGATCGAGATGACCGGAATAACTGTAAGCGAGGCAATTGAGGCCGCATCTCTCAATCCGGCTAAGGCGTTAGGCATTGACAGGGCTAAGGGCAGCATAGAGCGGGGTAAGGACGCGGATATAGCTGTAATAGATAGAAATTTTAACGTCAAGAATACTATTATCGGCGGCAGAGTAATATTTTGAGTTAGGTATATATAAGTCCTTGTGTGACGGTAAAAGGTATGGTAAAATACGAAGGGAAAATAAAAGAAAAGGAGAACAAATAAAATATCATGAGCCGAAAAACGCAATACCAGATAGGTCAAAAACAGAAGTTACTTAGAAAAAAAACACGTAAAAAATTAATTGCGCAAGGTAAAAACCCGGCCGACTATTATTATGGCAGGTTCTCCGTGAAAACAAAATAAGACGAGGAAATGATGAGGCTGTTTTATATAATAGCTGTAATCGTTTTAACTTTCCCTGTATCAGGTTGCGGAATGTTAATAGACTGGACAAGAGAGGGGGCGGGCTATCCGGCTATGGAACTTATGAGCGCACGCAAGGATGCTCTTAAGCAGTCTTTCGATATATCCTACGACCAAGGTTTTGAGCGGGCCCTAAATACCCTAGACCAAATGAAAGCTACTGTATACGCGAAGAACAAGAAAGAGCGTTATATCGTAGCTATGAAAATTAAAGGGTGTATTGATACCACAGAAGTCGGCATATTCTTTAGCGAAGAATCGCCGAATAAATTAAGCGTCGAAATATTCTCGAAAAGTCCAAAAGCAAAGAATATAGTTTCTATTAAAATATTTTCAGAATTGGCAGAAGGCAAGTGATATCAAAGCCTAAGCGAAAGAGATTTAAATATATATACGGCCCGGTATCTTCATGGCGTTTAGGCAGGTCTTTGGGCATAGATCCGATTTCATCAAACAAGAAAACCTGCACATTTAACTGCATTTATTGTCAAGTTGGACGCGCAACAAAATTTTCCAAAAGAAGAAAAATTTACGTTAAAACAGAAAAGATAATAGATGAAATAAAGTCTTTGCCTCATCTTAAAATCGATTACATTACCTTTTCTGGAAGAGGTGAGCCTACACTCGCAAAAAATTTAGGCGCTTTAATAAAAGCAATCAAAAAGCTGCGGAAAGAAAAAATTGCGGTTTTGACAAACTCCTCTTTAATGAACCGGCAAGACGTGAGAAATGAACTGGCGCTGGCTGATTTTGTCGTAGCGAAGATAGACGCGCCTTCGGATCGTCTATTCAACTTAATAGATAAACCGATGCGGGATATTAAATTCGGATCGATTATAGAAGGGATAAAGAAATTCAGACGTATTTATGCGGGTCGTTTAGGTTTGCAGATTATGTTTATAGATCTGAATAAAAAAATTACTATCGAATGGGCCTCGATAATTGAGGAAATAAAACCCGATGAAGTTCAAATTAACACTCCCACCAGACCCAACAAGACCGCGCCGCTGTCAAAGAAAGAAATCGTGAATATAAAAAATCAATTTTTGAAGATAAGTAGCTTTAGAGGAAATTTAGTTTTAGTTTACGATTCATGCCGAAAAGCAGTTTCGCCTATAAGTACTAAGCATGCCCTGAAGAAAAGAGGCAGGGGTATAGAAAGATTGTAATACAATAATTTAATATGAAACAAGATTTTAAATTCCACGAAACTACTATTAGGGTGAGATACGCTGAGACCGACCAAATGGGAGTCGTCTATTATGCGAATTATTTGGTATGGTTTGAAGTTGCCAGGACAGAGTATTTTCGTAACTTAGGCATAGAATACAGCGGGCTTGAGAAGAAAGGCATATATCTTGTAGTGGCTGAAGCTAATTGTCGATATAAAGCCCCGCTCAAATACGATGACCAGATCCGAATGGTGACAATCCTAAGTTATATCAAATCAAGCAGCCTTGGATTTAAATACGAAATATTTCTAGGGGATAGGCTGATTGCCATAGGCAGCACTACACACGCCTTTGTTAATAAAGAAAAAAAGCCAGTTAAAATACCGCCCGAAGTTTTTCAGGCGTTAGGCAGGTAAAAAAATAAAACGCCTTGACAAAAGTTAGTTTTGAATGTAAGCTTACTTACAAGTTGATATGCTTAAGCATAGTGCAAAACACCTAATATAGCAAGTGAGGAAAAATTCAGATGTATTCAGCAGAAACAAAAATATATGCAACTAAGGAAGTCTTAAAAATAGTAGGTATCTCCCGGGCCACGCTTTATAAATGGTTCAGGGATAAAAAATTAGAAGATGTGGCTAGGGATAGAAACAACTTCAGAATTTTTACAGAAAAGGACATCAAGAATATCCTTGCTTATAAAAATATGATCAAAGATCCTAATGGTACGACTTAAAAAGAATATTATAGAAAAAAGGCAATATAAAAGACAAGACTACTACTGCTTGCTAAAATATAGGGGCATGAATAAACACGGAACTTACGCGCAAAGTATCACTTCATTAAGAAACATAAGCGGCGGAGGCGTCTTGTTTAAATCTAAAGAATATTTGCCGATGAATTCCGAACTCGAAATGGAAATAAGCATACCGCCTCTTGAATGGGTCGCTAACGTATCAGCCAAAGTGGTTCGATTTGAAGAAAATAAAGCTCGCAAAACATATAAGATCGGCGCTATGTTCATAAATATAAAAGAAGAAGACAGGAAAAAAATTGTTAGTTTTGTTAATTTAGGAAAGAAAAACGAATAATAATGGAAGAAAATAGTAATCTTGAAGCCACTCTGCGGGATTATTTAGAAATAGTAGCAAAACGAAAAACTGTCTTTGTAGTAGGTTTTATTATCGCATTGATCGGGAGCATAGCTGTAATTTTTTTATTTGTACCTTTAAAATATAGAGCGACGACAGAGATAATGATTGGTTCACCGGTTACTGAAGTCGTGGACCAACAAGGCACCGTTTACATCAGAGGGAAATATGATGTAGCGGTAGCATTCGAGCTGATGCGAAGCGATATAATCCCTGAAAAGATATCAAAAACTATAGAAATCGAAGAAAAAGTATTGATAAGCCCCGGAGAGGTCAAAGGAATGATTGCGTTCATTGCAGCATCGGCACAAAGAACAAAAAATCCGTATGCGCATAATCTTATACTAATTTCAGCTATACACACGGATACTAGAAAAGCATATTTAGTAGCAAAAGCAGCCATAAAAATCCTTTTTGAAGAAACTCGGAAATATAGGAAAAGAGTTATTAAAGAAATGTATGATGCTCTAAGCTCGCAGCTCTTAGAAAAACATAGACAGCTGGAAGAGTCAGAGAGGGAGCTTACAAGGTATATAATAGATAATGACATTATCGCTAAAGGAATTGAAGTGGGTTCGGATTTAAAGGGCGGAAAGCCGGGAGTGGAAGTCTGGAGAGGCCCTCAGATAAACGAGAAATATTTAGCGTTAAAATCCCAAAGATTGAATGAAGAGCAGTTTCTGGAAGAAGTCAAGAAAAACAGGCAGCAGGACGAAGTTGTTACGCTTAGTATTATTTCAAAAAAATACGGCGGGCTTGTTGATGAAAAATTACGCGATGAACTTTATGAGAAGGAAAGAGTCCTATCGAAACTTTTGTTGACTCAAAGTGAAATGCATCCGGATGCCGTTGAAGCAAAAGGTGAAGTGGATGAAGCAAAGAAAAAAATAAGCATGGAATTGGATAGGGCCCTACAAAGCTTGGATAGAAGCTCAGCGACATTAAAAAGAGAAGAAGAAAAACTTCGCACTCTCATTAAAGAAGGATTAAGCGATAAAATGGTAGAATATTCTTCTCTGCATAGAGATGTTGAGGTTAAGCAGGAAATTTATAACAGCGTAGTAAAACAAGTTGAAGAGCTTGATACATATGAAAAGTTGCTATCCACAGGTTTTTTAAAGGTTGTACGTTCTCCTATCATGCCACGAAACCCGGAAAACCCACGTTCAGGATCTTGCACAATGGCTTTCTTTTTCTCAATACTTTGCGGCATAGCCTGTGTATTTCTTTTTGAAGTCCTTGATATAAGCATAAGAAATGTCGAGGATGTAGAGGATATTATAGGTATTACAATGCTTGCAGCCATTCCATCTTGGGAACCAAAGACCGAAAATAAAGATGCAAAAGTCAAGAGCGCAAAGAGACAAGATGCCGGCCTAGTGGTGGCGCGTAACCCAAAATCCATAATGGGTGAGGCGTTTCGCACGCTCAGAACAAACATTAAGTTTGTGTGCGTGGACAAGAATATAAAATCTATTGTTATTACAAGCGTGGGGCCAAAGGAAGGCAAATCTTTTATTTCTTCAAATCTTGCGTTGTCAATCGCCAATTCAGGTGAAAAAGTTATTTTGATAGACGCAGATTTGCGAAGACCCACCATCCATAAATATTTTGGTATAGAGAATCAGAAAGGATTAAGCAACTTGCTTATAGGCGACGGCAGTTTAGATGAGTTCGAAGCAGCTGATTCTGCATTTGAGAATTTAAAAATTATACCTGCTGGACCTATTCCTCCGAACCCGAATGAGATTTTGGGAACAAGGAGAATGGAAGAAATTCTAGAGCACTTAAAAGGTACCTGTAATATAATTATTATCGATTCCCCTCCGCTACTTACCGTTAGTGATGCTTTAATTTTAGCAAAGAAGACAGACGGGGTTATTTTTACATTTTTTACAAATAAGACTGCCAAAAAAGCAGGTAAAAGGGCAGTGTTTTTACTTAAAAACGCAGGGATTAATATGTTGGGCGGGGTTCTGAATTACGTGAAGACCAGCAAGGGTGGATATTACTACTATTACTACAGTTATGAGTACTATGCCGATAAAAATGATAAAAAGAAAAGCTAAAATTCTGATATTTATATTTATTCTTTTATTTGCTATAGCTTATTCTGTCTTTGGGCAAGAGCCTGATGCAGGGAAGGCAGCAGCAGGAGCCAAAGAAGATAGTGTTGAGCCGAGCAATACGGAAGGGGCGGCAGGAGTCCCCGAGGCAATAGACCTTGAAAAAGAAATAGCTGCATCCAAAGAAAAAGGCAATACAGGGGAAGTCAACGCGCCTGCAGGGGCTGCAGAAAACAAGGAAGAACCTATATACCTAGAACCTATATACCTATATATAGATCTAGAGCAAGCCAGCGCTGCTAGCAAAGAAGGCGGGAAAGTCGGAAAAGGCGGCGAATCAGTTAATGAGCCCGACCAATCCGAAACCAAAAAAGAAAAGCGCAGGAAGATAAAATTTATTCAGGCCTCAAACCTTGAAGATGACCAATGGGGTGTAGAAAATTATTATATCGAGATAGGTGATATACTCGAAATTTCAGTTTGGCAAATAGAAAATCTGCAAAGAGAAGTTGTGGTTAGGCCTGATGGCAAGATATCATTTCCCTTAATAGGGGATGTGCAGGCGCAGAGCAGGACTATTGAAGAATTAAGGTCTGACATTGTTGACCAAATAAAAGTCTACATAAAATCTCCGCAGGTTTCTGTAAATATAATAGAATTTGGTGGTAAAAAAGCCATTATTTTAGGAGAAATATGGGGGCCGGGTGTTATAAGGTTCAGCTCGCCCACAAGAATAATAGAGGCTATAGGCTTGGCCGGAGATTTTAGAGACACGGCAAACAAGGACAGGTTATTTATCATACGGGATGCCTATTTGGATGATCCGACAATAATAGTTATAAATGCCAATAGCATTCTTAAAGATGCGAATTTAAAGGAGAACATCTTAGTGCATTCCGGCGATATAATTTATGTGCCAAGGGCGTTTATTGCAGACTTTAAATTTTTCATGGACAATGTCTTCGGTCCTGTCATGAACTATAGCGAGAAGTATTACGGCGAAACTTGGCGAAGAAAAGTGGGCGGCTATTGGCTGCATCCTAGCCGCGGAACTAAGATTGACGGTAGGTAAATAAAGCAGGGCAATATGGGTGATAAATTAAAGACTTTTATGTGCCGGGTGAATCAGAAAAAAATGATTTTTCTTATACCTTTTGTAATTATCTGCTGCTTCACCCTGGTATACATATCTACTAAAAAACCATTATATCAAGCTACGACAAGGGCAAAAATAACCGATTCTTTCGGCATAGAGCCGACAGATAATGATATTTTATCAAAGTCTTTGAGCACGATAGGATTATTAGATAAAAACAACCCGTTAGAATCTTTGGCAGCATCAGGGTATAAGATATCAACAAGCAAGGATTCCATATCGGGCTTGACCGAGATCTCGGTAGTCGGAGGAAAGCCAAAAGAAATCATAAAACTAGCCAATGAAATAGCCGGCGTCTATGTGGATGAGATAAATACCAGGTCTCGACAAATGAAAGATGAGCTTATAAAGAAAAAGAGAATAGAAATGGAAGAATATAGAAAAGACCTGATGGTAAAGTTAGCTGTGGCAAAAAAAAGATTGGAAGATTGCGAAAAGGAGATAGAATCAACTCGCGCGAAGGAAGATAAGAACAAGGCAAGAGTCTCTTCTTTAAAGAATAAATTAGCCGAGATAGAGCTTGAGCGTTCAGCTCTTTTAAGGGTTTACACTACCGTCCACCCTGATGTTGTGAAATTAGAGTCCGAAATAGAAAGCTTAAAAACTTATGTTAATTCTATTCCTACCGAACCCGACGGAAAACTCAAAGTTGATAGGGAATTGAAAGATAGCAGGCAGACATACGAAGCCCTAAAGGTAAAATGGGATGAGGCGAGCTTAGATAAGATAGAGGAGCCCGGAGTTCTTCCTGACGAATCAACCGTTGTGCTGTATTCTGAAAAGGCATCCCCGCTTTCCGACTTTATAAGCAGAAAGATCACTTTTTTATTAGGTTTCGTGATCGCCGTAGTTTTTTCTTTATTTGTAGGGCTAATTTCAATTCTTTTGGACGCATCTATTTTAACCGAAGACGAAATGCAGGCATTCACCCGCGTACCAGTGCTCGGTAATCTGCCTTATATTAAAGGGCAGTTGTTGCAGAGGACTAAAATAAGAGGAAAAAGTAATTTGATATTAAGTTATGAGGGTTCTCCGGAGATAATAGAGCCTTATAGGCATTTATATACTAGGATTCAATCGAACATATTCAATGGGACATTAGAGGGTAAATCGATCATCATGACTAGTTTCATTCCCCAGGAAGGCAAATCCATAACGGCCGCCAATCTAGCCTTAGTTATAGCCAGAAGCGGGAAAAATGTGCTGCTTATAGATTCAAATTTAGCGCAGTCCTCAGTACATGCACTCTTTGGAATTAACACCAAAATCCCAGGCTTTACCGACATAGTGAGCAAAAATGTAACAATCGATTCTGCAATTAGGGATGTGAGCGATATATTATTAGGCGACATGAACCTAGCCACGGCAATAAAATTTAAAGGTTTGGACAGGCTAAAACTCATAACAGCCGGTTCTGATGTGTCAGATCCAAGCGAGTTTTTTAGATCCGCTGATATAACTTCTGTGATAGCAGAGCTTAAAACGCGTTTTGATTGTATTGTGTTAGATGGACCGTCATTTGCTGCGAGCGCCGAGGCAGCTACTTTAATATCAGCGTGTGACGCCGCTTTTATAATTTATGCTGCCGGAAAAACTTCCAAGTCTCATCTGAAGGAAATCTCGATAAACAGGCCGGAAGCCATGCCGGAGACCGCTAGAGGCGATATGCCTAAAAATATAAAGGGGATAATATTAAATAGATGTATCTAACTTATTGGGGATTCACAGAAAAGCCGTTCGAAAATACGCCTGACCCTAGATTCTTGTTCAAATCTCCGCGTCATGACGAGGCGCTGATGAGGATGGTTTATTGCATAAAAGAGAGAAAAGGTGCTGCTATACTTACGGGGGAATACGGCTCCGGTAAAACTGTTCTGACGAGAGTGCTCTTAAAAGAGCTTATGCGGGAAGAAGCCAAATATAAAGTTGCGTTACTTGTTAATCCATCATTTTCTTCCGAAGATTTCTTGCGGGAAATAATATTCCAGCTGGAAAATAAATTCTCTGAAAATGGCAGCAAACTTAATCTGATACACAGCCTAAATGACATATTATATAGAAGTGTGAAAGAAAATAAAAATGTAGTTGTGATAGTCGACGAAGCTCAAGCTATTCAAAATAACGACATGTTCGAAGAATTAAGGCTGCTTTTAAATTTCCAGATGAACGATAGGTTTTTACTTACTCTGCTTCTTGTCGGCCAGCCCGAATTAAAAGTCAAGATAGACACAATCCCCCAGCTTAAGCAGAGGCTGGCTATAGGGTATCATTTAAGCGGCCTGGATAAAGAAGAGGTTTTAAGTTATATAAACTATAGATGCTCAGTTGCGGGACGCGCAGACGAGTTGTTTAGTAAAGAGGCCGTGCAACTAATAGCTGACCATACTAGCGGTATTCCGCGGAAGATAAATACAATTTGCGAACTCTCCCTGTTGCAGGGGATGTTTGAAAATAAAACTATTATTGACGCTAATATCGTAGAGAAGATACTAGGGGAGGTTTACGTATGATACGAATGAGCGATATTATAAAAATGGCCGAATCAAGCGGGCTCAAAAAAATCGGAAAAGAAAAAAACGATGAGATCATATCACAGGACATAACCAATATAGCACAAAAAGTCGAAGCAAATAGAATAGAAATGGCCAAATTATACAATAGGGGTATTACTTTAATTTCAGATGCGTTTAATCAAATCAGAGAGAACAAAAATATTGATTTTAGTCAAGCCTTGGACTTTACCAGGACTTTATTGGATACCATATTGATAGAAGGCGACGAGCAACTGTCAGGATTTTATGAGATAATTTCAGCTGATAATTACTTACCAAGTCATTCTATGAATGTTAGTATTCTATCAACCAAAATAGGCATGTGGTTAGGTTTGAATAAATCAGAGCTTACCGAACTGATCGCCTCTGCGCTTTTTCATGATCTAGGTATGATTAAAGTAGAAGACATAGTGCAGAAAGAGGGCAGGCTCGGCATGGCAGAGCGTATGAAAGTTGAAAAACATCCGGAATATAGTGAAGAAATTTTAAGAACCACGAACTACCTGAACGAGGAAGGGTTGTTGTCAGTAAAGACCCACCATTATAGGGGGCCAAGGCCTAGGTTTTCGCATATTATCGGTCTTGCCGATATATATGAAGCCATAACACATCCTAGGATGTATAAAAAGGCAAAAGCGCCGCATAAGGCAATCGGGGAGATCATAGAAAAAGAGGGCCTAAGCTTTCAAGCAGATGTTATAAAGACATTCGTAAATAATATAGGCGTATATCCTGTAGGCAGCTGGGTTAAGCTGAGCACCGGTGAAATAGGTATAGTTATAGAAGCGAATAAAGGGTATCCGCTAAGTCCTAAGGTTCATGTGATGTTTAACCATTTAAGTGAGCAGATTAAGAATAGAAAAATAGTCGATTTTATGAAGGAATCTTATTTTTACATAGAAGGACCCGTTGACATAACAGAAAAAGAAGAGGCAAAATCAGAGGCAAAGAATGATGAAAACGAAGATTCTTTGCTAAAGACATGGGGTTCATTATCGAATAGCTAATGGGATAAGAGATGAGACTATCAAAAAGCAGCTTTATTTTGATTGCGGCGATTATAATCTTTTGTTTTATTTTGTCAAGTAAAGCTTTTTCTGGGACCATATATCAAAGAACCGGAGGCGTTAGAAAGAACTCATCAGGCGGTTATGATTTTTATAACTCTTCAGGCCAAAGAAAAGGCTCTTCAGCGTCAACCGGACGCGGCTATACCTTTTATGACAGCAAGGGCAACAAGGTAGGGACCCTTAAAAAAAGCACGAAGTCGAGACGGGCTTACACGTACTATGATGCCGAAGGCATAAGAAGAGGGTATTTAAAGAAGAGCGTCACGGGCGGGTATTATTATCAAGATGTTCAAAGCGGTAAGATAGTAGATGCCCTCCCGCAATCATCCAGTGGGATCGGTGGTTTATCCCCCGATGTTTTTCAAGGCCAACAGAGCAAGTAATTGTTTGAAAGTAGGTTAGAAAATGCCACAAAATGACAAAGCCTTAAAAAGCAGGTTAGAGTTTAACGAAGAAAGCCTGAAGTACTTAACTGAGCTGCTTGAGATAACAACCAAAATGTTAAGCGCCTTTAATCTGGATAAATTATTGAAACAGATACTTGATACCTCTATCGATTTTTTAAAAGCAGATACAGGCTCAGTGATGTTAGTAGATGAAAATGCGCAAGACTTGAAGATAAAAGTTGCCCGAGGCCTGAACGAGCAGGTTGTAGAGAATGTAAGCATTAAGATAGGAGAAAAGGTTGCGGGCTGGGTGGCAAAAGAAGGCAAGCCTTTGCTTTTAATAGGAGATTTAAAAAATGACCCTCGCTTCAGTCATTTGGATGGGAAGAAAGAGATAAAATCAGCCATCTCAGTTCCGCTAAAAGTGGAAAATAGAGTAATAGGAGTTTTAAATCTCAACAACGTATATTCCGAATTTCCGTTTTCGGAATCAGATCTAAAAGTACTTTCGCTTCTAGCCAACCAGGCGGCCATCTCCATATGGAACGTGAAGTTATACGAAGATGCAAGAAAGGCAAATAAGGAGCTCTTGGAGACGCAGCAACAGCTTATAGCAAGGGAGAAAATGGTAGCGTTAGGGCAGCTTTCTACCGGAATTGCCCATGAAGTAAATAATCCCTTAACGGTAATAATCGGAAATGTGCAGTATCTTATGGAAAACATGTCAAAAAATAGTTACGGATGGACCGAGCTTAAGGAGATAAAAGAAGCAGCCGAGCTGTGTTCGCGAATAATAGAAAGGCTTTTCAATTATTGTCGTCCGGCAAATTATAACCAAGAACCCGTAGACGTGAGTGATATTGCAAAAAAAGTGACAGAGTTAGTAGATAATCAATTTATAAAACAAAATGTAAAAATCAATCTTGATTTAGCGCCATCACTACCCAAGGTTGTTATAAACCCCGACGAATTGAAGGAAATTTTTTTAAATATCATGCTAAATGCTAAATCAGCCATGTCTGCAGGAGGGACTTTAACAATAGCGACAAAAGATATGAAATCGGATGGGGCTATTGATATCATATTTTCCGATACAGGATGCGGAATTCCGAAGGAGATAATAGATAAAATTTTTGATCCATTCTTTACTACAAAAAGACCCGTATCGACAGGGTTAGGTTTATCCATATGCCAGAGGATAGTCAGTAATTATAAGGGAAGCATAAAAGTCGAATCAGAACCTGGAAAAGGGACTACTTTTATAATTAGGTTTCCAGCAATTGCCGTAAAATAAGGAGCGAGTTTAGCATGGCGCGTGCAAGAATATTGGTTGTAGATGATGAAGCCGCGGTCAGAAGGCTCCTCGAAAAAGTTTTTACAAAAGAAGACTATGAAGTTTTGAGCGCAGCCAGCGGGGAAGAGGCTGTAACGATAGCTACGGGGAAACCCGTGGATCTCGTTATCGTTGACTTAAAAATGCCGGGAATAGACGGGATAGAGACTATCCGCAAAATTAAAAAAGTAAATAGTGGTGCGGCCTTTATCGTAATAACTGCTTTTGGAGAAATGGCTTCGGTAAAGGACGCGACAGGATTGGGAGTTTTTGATTATATAACAAAACCCTTTGACTTGGATTATATAAAGCATTTGGTAAGGCATATTGTAGCCGCTGTCCGCCCTCAAATCTTGCCATACGCCAAAGACCTTGAACAGGTGTTTACTGGGGAATTAACCTTAGAAGAGGCGAGGAAGAGAAAGCTGACTTCTTTTAAAAAAGATCTGGATGAAAGGGCCGAGGTTATTAAAGGTATACATAAGTTTGTAGATAAGGGGATAAGTATGTATTATATGTCTTTATCTCCGTTGGCGGCTTTAGCGCATAATACTAAAAGATTGCTGACCAATTTCTATTTTATTATAATTTCAGTAGGAATTGTGATAGGGATCATATTTGGATATATATACGGCACGTTTTCCAGCAAAAGTTTATACGCACAGGCCGCTCAGAAGAAAAAGGTCAGCGTATATGATTTTTATAATACCTTAAATGAATTAAAATTTTGGATGGAAAAGCATACCGAGCAGGGCCTTAGAATTGAAAAGGACTCGAAGTATTATAAATAAGGTAAAAAAATAAAAAACGAAGGTGAAAAATGGGGCATAGAACAGAGAAGAAAAGACGATTTCTTGTATTTATTTTATACTTCATGGTAATTGCGATAGGTGTAATAACAGGGGTGTCTTCCGGTTATGTATATAAGGCGTTTTCTAAGAGCAGCTTATACCCGCAACCCCTATCTGTTGAAGGCGGCACAACTCTTCTGGGACAGCCCGGAGCTCCGGGCTCAGAAGAGACTACTACAACTGCTAACCAGCAAGCTGCAAGCGCAGAAAGCGGCCTTATTACAATAGACAAGATCTACGGATTATTTCAGGAAATATCAGACGCGTGGAAGCAGTATGTAGAAGATAGTGTTGCAGTAGAAGCGGCAAGAGAGTCAAGGGAGGCTGCTACGCAAAGCAGCCTGCCGCAGTAGCGTAGAGCAGGCAAATTATTAACTTATTCAAATATATGGAGACGAAACAAGTGGTTGACACGGATATTATACAATATATAAATAAAGGTCCAGGTCAAAACGTTGATATTAAAAAAGACCTCCCCGCCAGGGAAATGGATAAGAGGGAATTCGCTAAATTAATGGTCTCTTTTGCGAATACAAATGATGGCATGATAATATTAGGCGCAGACGAAGAGACTAGGACGGTTGTCGGAATCGGCCAGCAGCGGGATTATCAACGCGAGGTAATGCAAATAGATGAAAATTATTGCAGCCCCCCGGTAGCTCCAGAGGTTACGTTCGGAGATATAAATAATCAGAAGATTGTCATTATAAATATAAAACGCGGTAATAACAGGCCGTATTACGCGGATGGTGATTGTTATGTTAGGAAAGGAAGAGAAGTATATGTTGCCAGCCACAGCGAGATGCAAGAAATGTATCAGAAGAAAAGCAGTTTCAAGGCAGAGCGCAACGATAAATGGCCTGTGGAAGGCGCTACCTATGAAGACCTTGACGCTAAAAAAATAAAAGATTATTTAAATAAGGTAAAAGATAAGTTTGGAGAAAGCGTTTACGGTTCGGAGGAGAAATACTTACGCGATATGGGTGTCTTAACAGAAGTTTCCGGGAGGCTCGTGCCGACCGCCGGAGGTATTTTAATGTTCGGTAAAAATCCACAACGTTTTCTGATATCCAGCGGAGTAAGGCTCGCGCGATTTCAAGGCAAGGATACGGGAAGCGTAATAATAGACCAGAAAGAAGTGAGGGGTGTAATCCCGGAGATGATAGAAAAGGCCGGCCAGTTTATCATAAAACATATAGGTGTAGCCTCAACCATAGAAGGAATGAAAAGAGATGATATAGCCGAATATCCGATAGTAGCTGTGAGGGAGGCTATAACAAACGCTATTGCTCACAGGGATTATACGATTGACAGCTCTCAAGTGCGTATTTTTATATTCGACGACAGGATCGAAATATATACGCCGGGAGGCCTTCCCAATGGGGTTACGGTAGAGAATATGATGTACACGCAATATTCAAGAAATAGGGTTCTCACGGAGATACTTGTGAGTACGGGGCAGTATATGGAGAAACTCGGGACAGGTATCAGGCGCATAAAGATCGCAGTCAAACAAAACGGATTAAGGGAGCCGAGGTTTTTTGATACAGGAACAGATTTTATACTGACCCTCTATGGGCCGGTTGACAAGGTATCGCAATTTAAAACGCATACCAGAGTTATCAGGGCGCAACAGGTTTTAGGCCCGACAAAAAGCCCGCAGGAGATAACGCGCTTACCCGACGACCTTAAGAGTTCGGGACGTTTTGTAACTAAAGAACATAAGCATAGTCAAAGCAGGCGCTACCGGCCGGAAAAAGCTAGAGCGAGGAAAATGTTTTTGAGAGTAGCGGCAGCAGGTTTAATTTTATTTATAGTTTTTTTTATGAGCTTCCTTCAGAGAGCTAGGAATAATGACCCTCAGCTGCAATATCAGAAAGCAGCCCTATTTCACAGCCAAAAAGAATACTTTAGGGCAATAGAGGCATATTCTAAGTTTATAAAAAGATTCCCTTCTAACGAGAAAACCAACGATGCCCAATACTACATGGCGGCCTGTTTGGAAATTTTAGGGCGCGACGTGGAAGCTTTAAACGCCTACGACGAACTATTAAAAGCATATCCAAGAAGTAATTGGGCGGCTTACGCCCAATACTGGAAAGGCGAAATCTATAGAAAGCTAGACCAATTCAATAACTCCTTAGAAGAATATGAGAAGGTAGAAAAGAATTATCCGGAGCACCCCTTGGCGTTAACTGCGCTGCAGAAAATAGCAGACTGCTATTATCAACAGGGGAAATTTAATGAAGCAATAACAGCTTACGAAAACTTACTATACAAAAAAGAATTTTTTTCAGACGGTTTTGAGTACTATCAGACAGGGCTTTGTTATCTAGAATTGAAACAGCCGGATAAAGCGAAAATAATGTTCCAAAAAGTCCTTACAAACGATAAGGCGAAACCCGACATTATAGATAAAGCAAAAGCAAAACTCGAAGAACTAAGCATGTAAGGGGAAAACTATGGCCCAAAGAGAAAAAGAAATAACGCTGCGCGACTATATAGACGTTATAATAAAAAGAAAAGGAATAATATTTATTTCAGTGCTTGTTGTGACTATTTCCGGTTTTGTGTTTTCTCCGCCGAAAACATTGGTTTATAAAGCCACTTCCTATATTGCAGTAGAAGGCTCTTCGTACAGCGCGAATCTAGTAGAATTTTTAAAGCGCTTTATAAAAAGCAATACTTTATCTGAAGAAGTAATTCGTTCTATGGAATTTGAAAAAGCTGAAACTTTAAAAGTCGGCGGAGAGCTTGCCGACCAGTCAGTTTTCAATATAACGATCGGAGAACTAGTAGCATGCGTTTCGGTTGAGTCAGATGAAAGCAGCACTGACTTAGGTATCAGCGTATTGGCCGATAATCCTAAGAAGGCGATGTATCTGTCAAATAGCATAGCTAAGGTTGTAGTCGATCAGAGTTTCAAAGGAATAACGGGAGGGACTCAGGCATCGCTTGACTATGTTGAGAGGCAGTTGAGGACTCTAGAACAAAAAATTAATGAAGGAAAACAAGCCATTGCAAGATATGCCCCCCTGCCAGAGGCTAAAGGAAGCGCCTTTCCGGAAGAAGAGCGTGAGATGGAGAAGCTTCAGCAGGATTATATCAATGCAAAACTGGAACGGCAAATGGCAGAGGCACAGCTAAAAGTGCTGGAAGAGAAATTAGGCAGTAGTAAAAAAGACGATCTTATGTTTCCGATCATGTCGAAAAGCGGAAATCTTCTTACGCTAAAGGATAAATTAGCAGAGCTAGAAAGGGGAAAAGCTACTTTACTGACTCAGTTTACCGAGGAGCATCCGAATGTCATTGAATTGCAGACCAAGATAGACGACGCTAAAGACGCCATCAATAAGGAAACCAGAAAACCCCTCGAAGAATTAAAAACGCAGATTTTAGAAGCTAGGAATAAAGAAGAGACCATAAAAAGCGTTTTAGAGCTGCGGTTTCCGGATGTGCCTTCCGAGAAAGAAGGTGTATCAAGCGAGGTGACAGGGTTAAGGCGCGAACTAAAGCTTCAAGAAAAAACATATGAAAGATTGTTAGAAGAAAAAGAGAAGCTTCGCGTAGATATTTTGCTGGATGCCACCAGGGTTAGATTGTTTCGGCAGGCGACAGAACCTAAAAAGCCAGAAAAACCTAAAGGTCCGCCAGCGGCCTTTATTACAATAACACTGGGCTTAATACTTGGTCTCACGGGGGCATTTATGCAAGAAAATATGGATACCTCTTTAAAGACTATCGAAGAAGTGGAATATTACGTTAATTATCCAATAATCGGCGTGATTCCTATGATCAAAACCGGGAAAAAAATAAAAAAGTAAAAACAAAAGGCAATACGAATGAGTAACTTAGAAGAATATATACCGTATTTCGATAAAAAGGTTATAGTTTTATTCGATCCGCTCTCTCCCGAAGCGGAGTCTTACCGTTCTCTGCGCACAAATATATTACGTTATAATTTAGATCGTCCGCCAAAGGTCTTATTGCTTACAAGCGCGCATCCGGAAGAGGGGAAGAGTATAACGAGCGTAAACCTTGCGATAGTTATGGCAGAAATAGGAAAAAAGACACTGTTGGTTGATTGCGATTTGAGGCGTCCTTCGGTGCATGGCATTTTGGGAATGGATAAAACGCCAGGCTTGAGTGAAGTGCTATACGGAACCGAGGAGTGGGACAGGGTTTTAAAGTCATGCGGTATAGAAAATTTATATATTATTACAAGCGGGACTATACCTCAAAACCCTTCAGAGATAATAGGGTCTGACAAGGCAAGGGCATTTTTGGAGGAGGTAAAAAACGTATTCGACGTTATTATACTTGATGCTCCTTGTATTCTTGCCGTTACCGATGGTTTGATACTGAGCTCATTGGCTGATGGCGTATTAAATGTGATTATGGCTGAAAAGACCCCAAGAGAAGCTGTTATGCGCACAATTAGCATGCTTAAGGATGTAAAAGGCAAGATATTGGGTATTGTTTTTAATAAAGTCAATTTGCGACGAAGCCATTACTACTATTACTATTATTATGGCGCGAGGAAGAAGAAATAAGATCAATTTCTTATTAGATGCATTAAAAGAAATTTATGCATATAGAGAGCTATTGTTTACTCTCTCTACGAGAAGTATAAAGGTTCATTATAAACAGACTTTTTTTGGGATAGCATGGGCTATCTTTACACCTCTTTCTACAATGTTGATTTTTACCTTCATAAATAAGGCGAAAATAATCAATGTCGATACGGGCAGCATACCTTATCCTATATTTGCGTATTGCGGGCTTCTGCCATGGATGTTCTTTGTCGGTTCGTTAAATTCCGCAACGACTAGCCTGGTTGATTATGGACATCTTATAAATAAAATATATTTTCCAAGGGAAATACTTCCCGTATCTGCCATTTTATCAAAACTTATCGATTTCTTCATTGCGTCTGCCGTGTTGATCGGATTAATGGGTTTTTACCATGTAAAATTGCACATAGCCATTGTGACTGTCCCTATTATATTGCTTATTCAATTGATTCTTACCGCAGGGCTTTCTTTTTTTCTTTCTATGGGCCATCTTTTTTATCGCGATGTCGGCTATATAGTGCAAGGCGTAATGCCTCTTTTAATGTTTATTACTTCCGTAATTTATCCTATAAAAGTTAAGTCGCCTCAACTTCAGGGTTTATTAACAGCTGTTAACCCAATGATTCCCATAATCGACTCTTACAGGGATGCTATATTGCTTGGTAAGTGGCCTAATCCGGCTAATATCGCCATACCCATCTGTTTATGTTTTAGTTTGCTTATCATAGGTTTAATGTGGTTCCATAAAGTAGAACATTTATTTGCGGAGAATATTTAAGTAGCATAAGAAGGCAGCCAAAATCGTGGAATATGCCGTTGAATTTAATAACGTATGGAAGAGCTTTAGGCGCGGCGAGAGAGCCATGCTTCTAAGGGACGCCATTCCCTTAATGCTGAATCGTTTGAAACACCACAGAAGCTTCAAGGAGGAGAGCACT
>PEWV01000001.1 GCA_002780005.1 Candidatus Aquitaenariimonas noxiae
GGTAACCAAAAAGAAAAAGAACTACTACTAATTGAAACATGAAAACCGGACATTCTTGCTTTGCTAGAAACAGGACATTTTTGCCTTGCAATAACAGAAAATAAGAAAAACCTTGACAATCCATATATTTTTGCTATATATATAACAATGATTAAAAATTAACCCGCGAAAGGAGGGGATAAGAGATGAATAGATACTTCGGAATAGCGACAGTGTTGGCGCTTAGCTTATTGGTATGTTTTTCAGTCGGTATATCAATAGCCCAGGAAGAAGGGACGGAATATTCTTACGGTACTGTCAGCAAAATGGCAGCTGACCAGATCGTAGTAAGTGAATATGATTACGATAAAGATGCTGAGGTGGAAGTTACCTATCTGATCGATCCTAAGGTTGAGCTCGAAAACGTAACTGCCGTAGGAGATATCGCTGTTGGAGACGCCGTTGAAATCGAGTATGTTGCGCAAGACGGTAAGAAAACAGCCAAAGCAATAGTTGTAGAAAAGGCTTTAGAAGAAGAGGCGCCCGCTGCCGCACCAGAGGCAAAAGAAGGAGCAGCTGAACCTGCACCTGCAGCGCCTGCAGCACCGATAGAGCCAACGACTCCGGCCGCAGAATAATATATAAAAAGAGGCATTATAATGTGTTGCGACCAATGCCCCCGATATGAGAAATGCGAGGAAAATTCTCGAGTTAAAGATGAGTGCTGTCCCGTATGCCCGGAATATCATGATTGCATCGGCTTGGACGATCGAGAAAAGGATTTAACCAAGGATCCGTATAGTGACGGCAGCAATGAAGATTCTTTTTCTGAGTAGCTTTCACAATAGTTACCAAACTACCCCCTAAGAAATAAAGATCTTAGGGGGTTTTTATATGTAGACACACGATAAAGTTTTAACCCTGCCATATCATATTGACATTATTATCTTCTATAATATAATATAACCAGTGAATTTCTAGGCGGTTTCGTCCCTCGCCGCCTTAGAGTTAGCAATAGCGGCTCGCGAAGCGAACGAAGTGAGCGAAGTCCCGAATACCTATTATGCAATTAGGCAGGGTACGAGGGGGGACGATTTACCTGACCTTTTAGAATTATAGTAAATCGGAGAGGTGTCCGAGCGGCTGAAGGAGCATGCCTGGAGAGCATGTGTAGTCGTAAGGCTACCCTGGGTTCGAATCCCAGCCTCTCCGCCATTGTTGACGCTCAGGCGAACCCTGGCAGGCGTAATAAGCCAGGGGCGCCGTGAGCCGAAGTGAGGAAATATGAACAAAGAAATAACCACAACTAAAATAGCGATTTTTCGGAAACGAGAGATCAGAAAGACCATCCATGATAATGAATGGTGGTTTGTAGTTAATGATGTTGTATTAGCGCTTACCGACTCGCCCAATGTTCAGGATTATATCAAAAAGATGCGTAAGCGTGATACTGAGCTTAGCAAAGGGTGGGGACAATTTGTCACCCCCCTTTCTGTCAAGACATCAGGGGGAGATCAAAAGCTTAATTGCGCCAATACTGAAGGTATTTTCCGCATTATTCAGTCCATCCCATCCCCGAAAGCCGAGCCGTTTAAGCGTTGGCTAGCCAGGGTCGGGTATGAACGAATTCAGGAAATCGAGAATCCGGAGCTTGCCACAAAGAGAACGAGGGCTTTATATAAGGCAAAAGGGTATAGCGATGAATGGATTGAGAAACGGATGCGCGGTATCGCTATCCGTGAGGAGCTAACTGACCAGTGGCAGAAACGCGGTATCAAGGAGCAAAAGGAATACGAAATATTAACCGCTGAAATATCCAAGGCGACATTTGACATGACGCCTTCTGCTTATAAAAAGCACAAAGGGCTCAAGCGTGAAAATTTGTGGGATCATATGACCGATCTTGAACTTATTTTTTCGATGCTTGGCGAAGCTTCCACCAAAGAGATCGCGATTAATAAAGATGCGCAGGGTTTTATTGAGAACAAGCAGACCGCCTTTGAAGGCGGTGCTGTTGCGGGTAATGCTAGGAGAGAGCTTGAACGCAAAAGCGGGAGAAGGGTAATCAGTAAGGAAAATTATTTAAAGTTATCCCAAAATAAGAAACGATTAAAAGAGGTGCACAATGGTTAAGAAAACAGTCCTTGTTAGTATTTTTATATTGCTGATTACTCGTTGTGTGTTTGCTGAAACACCTGAACAAATTACCCAAGCGTGGAAGGAGCGTGGATTTGTAGCTCTTTCTAGGGTTGATGCTCTTTCAGGAAAAGAGGATACAAAATCAAAATATCAGTATCTTTTGGAATATGCTTTTGCCATGCACGCAACAACTGAAAAATCCAATGAATTTGCCTTTGTACATAAAACTGAAAATAACTTAGATTTTTATAAGATAATTCTGAATAAAGGAAAAAATCCAAAGCCGGTAATTGGAGGAGATGAGACTGGCCTTTTTGTGATAAATTATATTTACGATCACAAAACGGGGGAATTCATTGGTACCAAGATTGAATTATTGCCGAGGGGTTGGTATATTCACTCAAATCCAGCGTTGCCAAACGCCCTACTGCTTGACGTAACGACTGATCAAATATTTATTGTGTTCGATCTTTTAAATCCCATGAATTCTTATGTCGAGAAGATGGAATAAAATGGTTTTAATTCTTTAGATTACTCATGAAAAATGTAAGCAAAGAAAAAGATTCACGGGTTTTTCCCGTGGGTTTGCTAATTACAGGCAAAGATTTTAAACGAGCTTGTGAAATAATATCTGAAAAATATCCAGATAGGCATTCCTCTTTACCAAATACCGAGTTATACAAGGTTAGGCTCTATCTGATTGGCCATGCGTTTGAGCTTCTCTTTAAAGCAATTCTACTACAGTGCGGCATTCCATTAACAGACTTAAAATCTAAGCGATTTGGTCACGATATTATTGTCTTGGTGAATAAAATTGAAGAATATGCACTTTTTCCGTTGTCAGATACAGATAAGGCGTTACTCAACCTTTTAAACGTTTATTACAAGGAAAAAGATTTTGAATATCACATTCGAGGAGCTAAAACGTATCCCAATGTTTCTGATTTGGTTCAATTAAGTGTTCGTTTATTTGATTCGGGGGAAAAGTGGTTACGTGGACAAATAGCGCAGAAATCTGTTAAATGAGTAAAAGTTTTGTAGTATTGCGCTGTTGGCAACTTTTTTTCGTTTTCACAAGTAATTGAATCTCTTGGAGATGCAGGGTTCGCCTGGCGTCCACGACTACCCGCCATTTTTGCCTGAGGTTTACACTGGCAAAAATGTCCCGAGCAACCATAGCCTAAGGTAGGTTGCGAGGGGCAAAACAACTTAAGCTAGGGCGGGACTTGCGTCCGAAAAATGTTTCCCGCCTAAACCTGACTTTAAGCATACATGTGCGGGATCCCGTTCATGGATAGCGAAAAGTTGGGCATAGACGGGAAAGGGGCAAACCCACGGTTTTCCTCTTAATATTCCCCTGATGATTCTTGATACTGGAAAGCAGTATAATAGGTTAGGCAATAAATGATTAGAAAAGCGCAAGCCTATAATATTTTAATAACTATCATTTTTTTGATCCTTGTCCCGGCGATTTTCCATATCACATTTTCATGTTTTGGTTTCAACCCGACCGACGAAGGGGCTGTCCTAGCCGGCGCAAGAAGGATTGTAGAAGGACAAATTCCTCATCGCGATTTTATATCTATACGTCCGACATTTTCGTTTTTTCTACATATTCCTTTCGTTATTTGGGGAGGATCTTACACGTTTTGGCTGTCTAGACTTTTTGCATGGTTCCAGTGCGCGTGTATAGGATGGGCCTGGATGTTGATTACAGGTAAAGCAGCGGGCTTGTTTTATAATAAGGTAGAAAAATTTTTATATGCCATAATAGCTTTAATGTGTTCCGTAAATATTGTGCCAATAATGGCATGGCATACACTCGATGGTTTATTTTTTTTATCAGTAGGATTTATTTTTTGTCTAAAAAGGGCACACCGTGAAAAATTTTTCGGATATGCGATTATAGGTTTATCTTATTTATGTAAACAATCCTTTCTGCCAGCCGTTTTTATTTCTATTTTAATTCTTGGCGATTTTAGACGTATTTCATTGTGGATAGCCGCAAGTATCCCAGCGATCGTTTATACTATATATCTTTGGCTGGGAAAAGCTATACCGGATGCCCTTGTGCAACTAACATTCTACAACAAAATCCTCTATTTTTCATACGTAATAAGACCTTATTTTGCAAATATATCGTTATTATACGGGATTATAGCAGGTTTTTTTTCAACGTATCTTATTTTTAACCATAAAGTTTCACATAATCCGCCGTTGCGCATTGATGTTAAGCGATTAATAGGATTACTTGTTTTGTACGCGTTATTTATGTTTGGCGCCATGGAACTGGTTCGGAATAGATATAATATATTTTCATTCTGTCTTTTTGGCGCAGTTATTGGTTTAGCCATATATTTTATTATTGCAAAAAAAGGAATAAAAGAAAGTGATATTTTAAAGATTTGTTTTTTAGGATTGCTGGCTAGCTGGTGCACGTCTTTATCCCTGGGTTACAACTATCCATCCTTAGCCAGCGGCCCCCTAGGTCTTGTAATTTTAGCAGCCATATCTCTTTCTTGCGAGCAAGACGACAAGAAGTATACGATGAGGCGCGTGTCAGCTATACTTAATTGCGTAATTTTGGCAGTATTTGCTCTTAGTTTTTTTGTAGCCAGGCTCAAATATCCGTATAGAGATAAGCCGGCATGGGAGCTTAATTCAGGTTTAGGCGGAGTACTTAAAGGAGCAAATCTGATCAGGACGAACTCAGTTACATATGAGTTTTTTGAAGACTTAAAATCAGCAATTGATAAGGCTAATGGAAAAATCTATGCTATAATTCCAGATTTAGCAGCATATTGGGTAAAATCCGAGCAGGTAAATCCGTTGCGGGTAGATTGGGTAAGCCCGGTCGAAATAGGTAATAAGGCAGCAATGGATAATTTTACAAAAGGTCTCAAATATCGTAGGGGAGATATTATTTTTATAGTTGGGAAGTTTGATATACGTTCGTTGGCATACGGGCTTGAGCCTATTTCAGATACTGAGCGATATGAAGTAGTGTATTATATCCGCACTAATTTTGCTAAAATAGGGGAAACCAAGTTTTTTGAATTGTATAAGTAATGTTTTTCTTTAAAATTGTCTATGATATAATATTCTTAAATATTAAGTTTGATTTGAGAAGTATTAATAAAGAAAGGAAAGGCAAAAATGAAAAAACTATTCGGCATCATTGTTGTAGTGCTAATTATATTAGTCGCGCTCTCTTTCGCTAAAGATATTATAGCGAAGACTGCGGTATCAGCAGGAGTAAAGGTTATTACCGGTTTAGATTTAAGCATGAGCAGTATGCATGTGGGGATATTCAAAACTCTGGTGGATATAAAAGATATGAAGCTGCACAATCCGTCAAATTTTCCTGACAAATTAATGGTGGATATACCTCAAGTTTATGTAGATTATGACTTAGGCGCTTTTTTAAAAGGAAAAGTGCATTTGGAAAAAATGAGATTGGATTTGAAGGAATTTATTGTTGTGAAAAACCAAAAAGGCGAACTGAACCTTGACTCATTAAAAATAGCCAAGGGAGATAAACAGGCGGCGGCGCAAAAAGAAGCCGAAAAAAAAGGCATGCCTGAAATGAAGATAGATGTTTTAGAACTTAAAATAGGCAAGGTTATATATAAGGATTATACATCAAGGACCCCTCCATCAGTTCGAGAATTCAACGTGAATATTAACGAGCGGTATGAAAATGTTACAAACCCCTACACGTTTGCAAGCCTGATTGTATTTAAAGCTTTAATGAATACCTCGATTGCTAGCCTTGCCAATTTTGATCTGGGGCCTTTGAAAGAAGGTTTAGGCAACACCCTGGGGGCGGCGACTAAGATAGCTGGGGAGACTGCCACCAAAGCGCTAGAAGTAGGCAAAGAGTTGGGGGCGCAGGCAACGGAGACCGCTAAAGAAGCTACGAAGGGGACTACGGAAGCAATTAAAAACCTTCTACCTTTCGGCGGCGGACAAAAATAAGCAAAAGACAGACGCGTTTGAAAAATTCAAACAGTTAAATAAACCCCCCACGTTGAATAGGGGGTTTATAATAAGAGTTTATGTGAAGAAAATCACAAAAACCTTGACGCTCTTCCAAATCGTAATGAATTGACATTCTGCCTACCCGCATTATAATATAACTAAATAGAAAAATGCCCGATCGTAAAATACTTTTAACAATCCTTCCGGTCTTTTGGCCAAAGATGCCTCCTATAGGCTTAGGGTATCTTCAAAGTTTCCTCATCGAAAAAAATATAAATGCGGAAATTCTGGATTTAAACAATATTTTTTACAACCTCTCGAATGATAAGTTAAAAAAAGAGTGGCTTATAAGCTGCAATTTGCCGCTCGAAAAAAATATACTTTCGATAATCAAAGCAGATCATCCGAAAAAATTTAATGATCTTATAGATAGAATATCTTCTTATGATGTAGCAGGTTTTTCTTGTTTTAAAAGTAATTTTAAAAGTACGCTGGAGGTGGCGAGGCTTGTTAGATATAGGAGAAAAGATATAAAACTAGTCCTTGGCGGACCCGAAGTCACCAGGCAATTTTTTAGAACACGCGGGAAATTTGGCAAAGACTTAAAAGACTCCGTAGATTTTTTAGTCGTCGGCGAAGGGGAGCCATCATTCTATAACTACCTAACTAGTGGGCACAACAATGATAAAGTATCAAGCTTTCAGCAATTAAAAGATTTAGAAGATGCCCCTTTCCCTAAATATGCCGGATTAGATTTTGACTCATATCCAAGAAGAGACGCTTTACCTATGCAATTCTCAAGAGGCTGTATAAGAAAGTGTAGCTTTTGTTCGGAAAGGCTGCTCTACAAAGGCTTCAGAACAAGAAAGATCGATAGTATCATAGAGGAGATAAAATATTACAAAATAAATAAAGGGATCAATTATTTCGTATTTTTTGATTCGCTTATAGACGGCAATCTTCGGAAGCTTGAGGAATTCTGCGACAAAATAATCGACGAATTCGGCTCGATCAACTGGGAAGCTCAAATGGCTATCCGGGGAGATATGGAAAGTGACATATTTGAAAAGATGAAAAAAAGCGGTTGTTATAATCTTTTTATCGGGCTTGAATCAGGGTCGGATTTGACACTTGAACACATGCGTAAAGGTTTTACCGTTAAGCAAGCTGCCGGTTTCTTTAGAAAATTAAAAGACGCGGGCCTTTCTTTTGGGATCAGCGTGATCGTAGGATATCCCGGTGAGACTGACGCCGAATTCCAAGAAAGCCTGAACTTTATTATACAAAATAAAGAAATAATACCAAAAATAGAACAAATCAACCCGTTCACCTATTATGACGGTACCGATTCGGATAAGAGCGGTGATTATAAAATAAATAAGAGATCTTTAAAAAGGCTGGATGTTTTCGTCAAAGAGATCAAGCGCAACAACTTTAAATATACAAACGCGTTTTTAGGAAATCTGATAGAAAAAAATGACCGAGTTTAACGAAGTAAAAATAAAACGCATACTGAATCAAACCTCCATTGACCTCGGCGAATATGTTATTAACCCGTTTATGGGCTGCGAGTTTTCCTGCCTTTATTGCTATGTAAGATCGAACCGGGTCGTGGCAAGAAAGAATAAACCATGGGGGGAATATGTTGATATGAGAGTTAACGCCCCGGAATTGCTCGAACGCGAAATAGCGTCAAAAAAACCAAAAACCGTCCTCCTTGGTTCAACTACCGAATGTTTTCAGCCGATAGAAAGGAAATATCGCATTTCTGGGAAAGTGCTTGAGATCTTAAATAAACATAAAATAAATTATGTCATACTTACCCGTTCGCCTTATATACTTGATTATATTTCATTGCTAAAAGAAGGATATTGCAAAAATATATATTTCACAATAAACAAATTCAGCCCGGGGTTTAAAGAAATATTTGAACCAAAAAGCCCGGCGCTTGAGGCGCGAGACGAGGCTATCGCCAGGCTTCTGGATGAAAGCATTCCGGTTATACCGTATTTTTCGCCGATTATACCATGGATATCGGATCTGAGCGGTATATTCGGAAGGTTTGAAAAAGCGGGGTCGCTCGAGTTTGAATGTTTAAATTTTAATATTAATAATATAACGGAGATAATCAATAAGATAGCTCTATTCGAACCATCTTTGCGTGACAAATATGAAAACATGGTTAAAAACAGGTTATTTTATGCCCAAACCTGGCGGGATATAGAAAAAAATATAGCTGAACAGGCAAAAAATTCAAAAAAGAGTTATAATATATATATTCACAAGTTCGGCGATTATTTTAAAAACACTTATCTTTAATAACAGCTTAAAAGGCTTGTCCAGAGGAAAATTTATGATACAATAGCATCAAAGCTACTAAATGGCGGATTCGCCATAAAAAGGCAGGTGTTTCTAATGTCAGATAAAGATTATTATAAAATATTGGGAGTCTCAGAGAACGCGAAGCTTGACGAAATAAAAAAGGCTTACAGGAATCTCGCGTTAAAGTATCACCCCGATCGAAACCTGAAAAATAAGAAAGAGGCAGAGGAAAAATTCAAGGAGATAGGCGAGGCGTATTACGTGCTTGGGGATGAGAAAAAACGCTCAGAATATGATGCGTACAGAAAAGGGGTCGGCGACGAAGACCAATTTAGCGGGGCGCAAGGCTTTGATTTTGATGAGATAGTAAAACATTTTTCGGGTTTTAGCCAAGGTAGGCGCAGTTCTAGGCGCAGTGGTTTTAACCAGGGCGCGTTTGATGACATATTCGATGTTTTTCAACAGATGGGCAAAGGCGGCCAGCAGGAATATATTTATAATTTTGGCGGCAACGACCAAGAGGAGATCATAAAAGAAAGTTCAGATACGCATGCCACGCTTGCCATTCCGGCAAATATCGTAAAGCACGGAGGAGAAATATTATTTAAGCACAATGGGAAACAGATAACGCTGAACATAAAACCTAACATGCGGTCCGGTCAGAAACTGAGAATAAAGGGACAGGGAAAGATGTGCCCATGTTGCGGCCATCCCGGGGACTTAATAGTTACGATAAAAAATAAGTGATCTTAACCGCTTTGCGCTTCTACAATTTAAACCAATCTATGCCTGTCGAAAAAATACCGGAAGAGAAAAGAAAAATTGAGTATAAAATAACAATAACACGGGAGGGCTTAAAATGACTAGCGGGGGAATAACTGCGATAAACGAAAAAGTTAAAAAAGAAAGTGCTTTCATTCAAAATTTGGTTACTGAAATAGAAAAGGTTATAGTAGGCCAAAGATATCTTATTGACAGGCTTCTCGTAAGCCTTCTTGCTAACGGCCACATCTTGGTCGAAGGTGTGCCCGGATTGGCAAAAACAATGTCTGTGAAGACAGTCGCGCAAGCGATCGATACAAAATTTCAAAGGATACAATTTACGCCCGATCTTTTACCGGCAGATTTAATAGGAACGCTGATATATAATCCGAAAGACGGAGCCTTTACGACTAAAAAAGGTCCCATATTTTCGAATATAATTTTAGCGGATGAAATAAACAGGGCTCCGGCAAAAGTCCAGAGCGCCCTTTTGGAAGCCATGCAGGAAAGGCAGGTAACCATAGGAGAGAATACTTTCAAGCTTGACGACCCGTTTTTAGTAATGGCAACACAAAACCCGATAGAGCAGGAAGGCACCTATCCCCTGCCTGAGGCCCAAATAGACAGATTTATGCTTAAAGTAAACATAACGTATCCCAATATGGAAGAGGAGCATAAAATATTAAAAAGAATGAGTTTTACCAATAAAAAAATATATGTAAATCATGTAATAGACCCCAACGATATTATAAGGGCCAGGGGCGTTGTTGATGAAGTGTATATGGATGAAAAAATAGAAAAATATATCTTGGATATAGTTTTTGCCACAAGAGAGCCCGGTAAGTATAAATTGGAAGAGCTGAAACCGTTGATCCAATACGGCGCCTCACCCCGGGCCAGCATATATTTGACAGTCGCGTCTAAGGCCTACGCGTTTATTCAAGGAAGAGGTTACGTGACGCCTCAAGATGTTAAATCTATAGGGCCTGATATATTACGGCACAGGATTATTGTAAGCTATGAAGCGGAGGCCGAGGAAAAGACATCGGATGACCTTATAAAGAAGATATTTGACGAAATAGAAGTTCCGTAAAATGATACCGAAAGAAATTTTAAACAAAGTAAGGCGTATTCAAATAACCACGTCCCGCATGGTTACGGATGCTTTTGCCGGCGAGTATCAAAGCGTATTTAAAGGCAAAGGTATGGAATTTGAAGAAGTCAGGGAATACCAGCCGGGAGACGATATACGTTCCATAGATTGGAACGTAACAGCGAGGATGGGCCACCCCTACTCAAAGAAATTCGTCGAGGAAAGAGAGCTGACCGTTATGCTGCTTCTTGATGTATCGCCTTCGTGTATTTTTGGGACGGTCAAACAGCTGAAAAGCCAATTAGCCGCGGAGCTTTGTTCTGTTTTGGCGCTTTCTGCCATAAAGAATAAAGACAAAGTAGGTTTGATCGCCTTCACCGACAAGATAGAAAAATTCATACCCCCGAGAAAGGGCCTGAGGCATGTTTTGAGGGTGATAAGAGAAGTTCTTTCTTTTTCGTCATCTCTTTCTAAAGATTCCTCGTTCAGAAGAAATATTATAGGTAAGGGTACCGACATTTCAGACGTCTTGCAATATCTAGATAGAGTTACAACAAGAAGGACCATAACTTTTATAATTTCAGATTTTTATGATATAGATTTTAAAAAAGCTATTTCCATAGCTAACAAAAGACATGACGTGGTAGCTGTTACGATAACCGACCCCAGAGAATCTGAATTACCCAATGTTGGGATCGTTAAATTGGACGATGCCGAAACGAATAAAAGTTTCTTAATAGACACTTCGGATGAAAGCGTAAGGAAAAGCTATAATATAAACTCCTTAAAACGTTTTAGAGAAAGGGACGAATTGTTTTATTCTACCAAGGTAGACCATATTGATGTGCGAACGGACGCCCCCTATTACGAGAACTTACTCAGGTTCTTTAAGACAAGGCAAAGAAAACGTTCCAAAGGCTAATATGAAGCGCGGATTTTTATTTTTTATATTTACTTATATCTTTTTATGCTCGATTTTAGCGTTTGCTAAAGAAAACCCTAAGCCTGGACCGGTGAGCGTAAAAGCAGAAGTTGAGAAGCCGCTTGCGGCTATCGGCGATAAAATAAAATATTCCATCATAGTTAAGACTAAAAATGATATAGAAATAGAGTTTCCTGGATCCGGTGAAAATTTAGGCGGCCTTGCTGTTCGGGATAAAGGGGTATTGAAAAAAAGATTTTTTAGCAACAAAACACTGACGCAGTGGTATTTATTGGAGACCTACATTACGGGTGATTACACGATCCCAAAAGTAGTGATTAAATATAAGGAAAAAAATAAAGATTGGCAGGAAATAGAAGCCGGAGAAATTAAAATAAAGGTTAAGAGCGTTTTAGAAGAGACCCCGGAGGCCAAAGATATACGCGACATAAAGGAACCCGTCTCGCTCCGGAGCAAGATAGTAACATATATTATTCTTATGCTTATTTTTATATTTTTGAGTTCAGTAATCGTTTATGGGATCTTAGTGATAAGAAAAAAGCACCTAAAAATCCTGGCCTCTATGGTAAAATCCTCCCACCAGTTAGCTTACGAGCGGTTCGATCAGCTCAGAAAAAAAAATCTGTTGGCAGCCGGAAAAATAAAAGAATATTATATAGAACTTTCGGGCATTATTAGGCGTTATCTGGAGGACAGATTTAGATTAAGAGCGCCGGAAATGACAACTGAAGAATTTTTATCCAGTGTTACGAACTCAAAAGAATTAACTTATGAGCATAGGGCGCTCTTGAGCGATTTTTTATTTCGTTGCGACTTGGTAAAATTCGCAAAATATGGTCCGTCAGAAAAAGAAATAAATTTAAGTTTTGAATCGGCGGTTAGACTTATCGACCAGACTAAACAAGACGAGAAAAAAGAAAAATCATGAACTTTAGGGACTCATTTATCTTAGTATTGCTACCTTTTGTAATACTTTTTGTATTTTATATTAAATTAAAGACTGCAAGAACAGGATTTAGGTTTCCATCCGGAGAACTCATAAAAAGCCTTAAAACCTCTTTTAAATTGAAACTAAGCAGGCAATTTGTGCTAATTAGGGCAGTTGTGGTTATTTTGGTTATGCTGACGCTTGCGAGGCTGCAGTCTCCGATAGAGCAGGCTGAAAGGTACACTGAAGGTATCGATATAGTACTTGCCCTGGACTGTTCCACAAGCATGCTTGCGGAAGATTTCAAAGTCGGCGGACAACGAATGAACAGGCTTGATGTTATAAAAGATGTAGTCGATGATTTCATAAATGACCGGCCGAACGATAGGATAGCGATGGTGGCTTTTGCGGCAAGGGCCTACACGGTATGCCCATTGACCCTTGATCACTCGTGGCTGCTAAAAAATTTGGAGAGGGTGAGAATAGGAATGATCGAAGACGGCACAGCCGTAGGTTCGGCGATAGCGACTTCTCTCAATAGACTTAAAGATAGCCAAACCAAGGAAAAGATCGTTATCGAACTTACGGACGGAAGAAATAATGTGGGAGATATTTCGCCCGTTACTGCCGCAGAGGCGGCGAAGGCCTTGGGCATCAAGGTTTACACGATCGGTGCAGGCAGCAAGGGAGTCGTTCCTTATCCTGTAAAGGATTTTTTTGGGAATAAAACATATCAGGGTATCGAGATCGACCTGGATGAAGACACGCTGATGAAAATAGCTTCCGAAACCGACGCGAAATACTTCAGGGCCACGGACACAGAAAGTTTGAAAAATATATATAAAGAAATAGACAAGATGGAAAAAACACCTATGAAAGAAAAGGGTTATGTGGAATATAAAGAATTATTCCCTATTTTTTTAATTCCCGCTATATTTTTATTATTTATAGAAATTATTTTGGATAACACGATTTTTAGAAAGATCCCTTAAAGGAAAGATATGAAATTTTTCAGACCGGATTTGATACACGCAATTTGGTTAGTTATAGCCCTGGCCATATTTTATATCTGGGCTTTCAAAAAAAGAAAAAACGATATGGAGAAATTCGCCCAAAAAGAGCTTATAATTGAACTTGTCCCGTCTTTTAATTTTAGAAGAAGATACATTAAAGCGTCATTAGTTTTGATCGCGTTTATATTATGTATAATTTCTTTAATGCGGCCGCAATGGGGCTTTCATTGGAAAGAAGTAAAAAGAAAAGGGCTCGATATATTGGTCGCCATAGATACCTCGAAAAGCATGCTCACGGAAGATGTTAAGCCTAACAGGCTCGAGCGTTCCAAGCTGGCCGTAAAAGATCTGGTCAGAAAACTAAAAGGAGACAGGATCGGGTTGATAGCGTTTGCCGGGACTTCATTTTTACAGTGCCCATTGACCGTTGACTATGACGGCTTCATGACGACCTTGGATGATCTAAATGTAAATACAATACCCAGGGGCGGTACCTCCATATCCAGCGCCATATATAAAGCTATAGAAACTTACGGCGAGGGAGATAAAAAATATAGCGTTTTGGTTATTATAACTGACGGCGAAGATCACGAGGGTGATCTTTCAAACGCTGCCGAAGGGGCCGGTAAAGAAGGTATTAAGATCTTCTGTATAGGGATAGGAACCGAAGAAGGCGAATTGATACCTATTGCCGAAGAAGAAGGTACAAAAAATTTCCTGAAAGACGCATCCGGAAATGTGGTTAAAAGCCGCCTGAACGAGGATATTCTTAAAAAAATAGCTATTGATACGGGCGGAAGTTATGTGCGTGCCACCGGAGCGGAATTCGGTCTTGACTTGCTTTATGAGGAAAAACTTTCAAAAATGGAAAAGAGGGAGTTTGAAAGCAAGCTAGAAAAAAAATATGAAGATAGATTCCAGATACCGCTTACTTTGGCGTTTTTGCTTTTAATAATTGAGCTTTTTATAAATGAAAAAAAGAGATTAAAATGATCCCCGTTAGAATTCTAATGGGGTTATATGATGAAAAAGGTGCAATTTAATATGATATGGCGTACTGATTTAAAAAAAATAAAAAATTCTAACGGGGTGAGGAAGATTTTGTGTATAATATCTATTAGTTTTGGGTTGCTGGCGGTAGCAGAGGTAGCATGCTTTGCCGAGACTGTTACGAGCATAGTAGACAAAGCGAATGATTTATATAAAAACAGAAAGTACGATGAGTCTTTAAAAGGGTATAGCGAAGCTTTATCGAAACTTCCGAATTCGAAAATTATAAATTTTAATATAGGGGACGTTTATTATAGGAAAAGCGATTATCAAAAAGCCGACGAAGCGTTCTCTAAGGTATTAGTCGGAAAAGGTGAGGCCTTAGAAGCAAAAACGATCTATAATATAGGCAATTGTAAATATAAAGAAGGCGAGCTTAAGGAGAAAACAGATTTATCTAAAGCCATAGATTCATATAAAGAGGCGCTTGGGTATTATAAAAAGACTATTGAGTCAGACGAAAAAGATAAGGATGCGAAGTTCAACTATGAATTTGTCGAAAAGAAAATAAAATTACTTTCGGAGCAGAAAAAAACAGAGCAGCAGAACCAGAATCAGCAGAATAAGGAGCAGGAAGAGGAAAAGAATAAAAGCTCACAGCAGCAACAGGGCGGAGAATCAAAAGAAGGGTCTCAGGGTAAAGATAAGGCGCAGCAGGGATCAAAACCTCAAAATGGGGAAAAATCTAAAAAGAACGGATCAGAGGGCAAAGAGCAGGATAATAAAGATCAAGAAAAAGAAAAGAGCGAACAACTAAGCGACAACTCACAAAACCAAAAAAAAGCTGGTACCGAGCAGAACGAATCTAGCCGAGAGGTGTCCAGGGAGATGTCCGAAGAAGAGGCGAAGATCCTCTTGGAAGGTTATAAACAAAAAGAAGGGTCTAAAATAAACGATAAAGTCAAGGTGCCTGTTCGGTATCCCGAAGTGTTAAAGGACTGGTAATGAAGAAGTATGCTTTGAATTTAATTTTTGTTTTTATGACAACAGCGGCCATTTTGCTGAATGCGTATTCTTGTTTTGCTAAAGATATAGCTTTTCAATCGTCTGTTGATAAAAACAGAGTTTCTCTAGGCGACGACATTATTCTTAGCTTGACCTTTACTGGTACCCAAAGCATCCCAGCGCCAGATTTTACTAATGTAGAGGGATTTCATGCCAAATATATAGGGCCGTCAACCATGGTATCCATAATAAACGGCAGCATGTCTGCGTCGATCACCCACAAGTATGTTCTTATTCCGCTGAAAGCCGGAAAATTTCAAGTCGGGCCCGTTACATTTAAATATGGAAGCGATACATACGCTTCGAATATTCTTACTGTGGAGGTGGTAGAAGGCCCTGTTAGCGATAACCGTCCGATCCGGACGGCAGGCGTTCCCCCGCTAAAATTCGAGGATAAGATATTTGTGGTTATGGAACCGCAAAGAACGCAAGCATATTTAAATGAAACGATTCCGCTAAAAATAAAATTATATGTAAACAAGCTCCCTGTGCGCGATATTCAATTGCCGCAATTCGCCCATGACGGATTTTCTACGGAAGCGTTAGACAGGCCGAGGCAATATGAAGAAATTCGCCAAGGGATACTTTACGATGTTTTGGAATTTGACACGGTTATTTTTGGAACTCGGCCAGGTATATCCAACCTGGGCCCGGCAGAATTAGACTGCGTCCTTCTCGAAAAGCAGAGAAGGACGGGAGGCATATTTGGGGACGATGACCCATTTGATGATTTCTTCGGAAAATATACGGCATATCCGCTTCATTTAAAATCTAACCAAGTTTCCATGACTATTTTACCGCTGCCAGAAGAGGGGAAACCCCAAAATTTTAGCGGCGCTGTCGGAAGTTTTGATTTTAATCTTGAAGCAGACCCAAAGTACGTGAAAGCAGGCGATCCTGTCACCGTAAAAATGATCGTGAGGGGAGACGGCAACCTTAACACCGTAACTACCCCAAATATAGGCAGCCAAGATAATTTTAAGGTCTACGATCCGCAGTTCAAGCAGGAAGGCAACACGAAAACATTTGAACAGGTAGTGATACCAAAAATAGAAACAGTTACCGAGATTCCCGCGGTAAGTTTTAATTTTTTCGACCCCGCAAAAAAACAATATGTAACGATAACAAAAGGCCCCATTCCTATAAAAGTAGAGAAGTCTACAGAAAGAGAAGGTTTGAAAATAGTAGAAGCCGATGCGATCTCGAGGCCGCTTGTTAAAAAAGAGACATTGGGCAGGGATATTATTTACATAAAAGAATTGCCCGGAAATTTAAGGAAAAAAGACGCGTATCTTTATAAGAACAAACTGTTTTTGTTGCTGCAGTCGATACTACTTTTGTGCTTTATTATTATAGTAACATTAAATAAGAGGCGGGAAAGGTTAAAGACAGATATAAGATACGCGCGCCGGATCAGGGCTCCAAAAGAAGCAAGGAACGGCTTAAAAGAATCAAAAAAATATTTGAGCCAGGGAAAGATCCAGAACTTTTATGATACTATATTCGGCACTTTGCAAAAATATCTCGGCGATAAATTCCACCTGCCTTCCGCCGGCATAACAGCTAATATTATTGATGAAGTATTAAAGAACAAAAATATAGATGAGAGAGTACTTGATGAATTAAGGAGCATATTCAACGAGTGCGACGTGGCAAGATATGCCCCGACCGAAGTGAGCGTCGAAAAGATGCAAAATACTTTTTTGAAACTTGAAAGAATTATCGATTATTTAGAAAGGCAAAAGCTATGAAAAAAATATCATTGATTTTCATAGTTTTTACGGGCCTCTTTTTTACGGTAAATTTGTGTTTCTCGGAAAGCGACGCGCTCGGCCCAAAGCAAATATTCTCTGAAGTGAATGCGCTTTACGGACAAGCCAAATACGGCGAAGCTATAAATAAATATGAAGAATTGATCGTGAGAGGTTTTGAAAGCGGGAATTTGTACTATAACCTGGGGAATTGTTATTTCAAAGCGAACCAATTAGGCAAAGCGATCCTGAATTACGAAAGGGCGCGCCGCCTGATGCCCAGAGATAGCGATTTGAGATCAAATTATGAATACGCCAGATCGTCGGTCAAGCGAGATATAATCCACAGGCTTCCGTTTTACGAAAGGATAGTGTATAATATCACAGAGAATTTAACGATCGACGGCGTTACGGTATCATTGTCCGTCGTATACATTTTTATTATATTAACTATAATTGCGGCGATATATTTAAAACCTTTCAAAAAATATGCTAATTTTATAGTTCTTGTTTTAATAATAACCTTTATATTATGTTCGATCGCGTTTAGAAATAAAATAAACCTGCTTAACAGGGAAGCTATAATCACGGTCGAAAACGTTGAAGTAAAATTTGAACCTTCGGAAAAGGCTACGACGCACTTTACTCTTTACGAAGGCATGAAAGTATATGTTTTTCCTTCTAATGGTGATTGGTGCAAAGTAGAACGTCCGGATGGAAAGATAGGTTGGATTAAAAAATCGTCATTCGATTTAATATAGAAATTTATAGCTGATTTATAGTATACTATACATTAGAAAAACCTATGAAAAAGATACTTATAGTTGATGACGACAAAGATTTGACGGGGCTTGTGAAATCGGCCCTTGAAGATACCGGCAAATACGAAGTTTTGACCGAGAACAACGGGAGCAACGGCTTAGCTGCCACGAAGGCGTTTAAACCGGACCTGATATTGCTTGATGTAATGATGCCCGGTACGGACGGCCCGTACGTCGCTTCCTTGATAAAAAAAGACATAACGCTCAAGAATATTCCTATCGTATTTTTGACCGCGGCCGTAACGACCGAAGAAACGCGCTCTCGCGACGGAGTAATAGGCGGGTATCCTTTTATGGCCAAGCCTATAAGCATTAAAGAACTTTTACGTTTTATCGAAAACAACCTAAAGGAGGATTAAAATGCCGTATGAACCTGATCTGGATGAAAATATTTTTTCAAAATCATGGGAAGGCGAGACAAAACGCCTGACCGTAAGCGTATATTCTTACAATAAGGGGCCTAAAAAGCTTCAAATTACCAGGGAGAATAGGGACGCTCAGGGTGAATTTAGATTTGCTAAGCTAGGCAGGCTTAGCAAGGACGAACTAGACCCCCTTCTTCCGATGTTGCAGGAAGCCGCCAAGCACCTAGATTAGGCTTAAAGAGCTTTTCTCGATCTATATAATTTAGTTGACAAATCGTAAAAATCGGTGTATCATATTACATCGTAGTAAATAAGGGAGTGAAAGTCTTAAGCCGCAAGGCAAAGAGAAACTCGCCGTGCGGTTTTTTTTATTTCTGCCGCTATTTGCTACAATTTTCTAGAAAGGAGGTAGTAGGTAATGGCAAAAGGTAAAGTAAAATGGTTCAATAACAGTAAAGGTTATGGATTTATTACTTCTGAAGACGGCACCGATGTATTTGTGCATCATAGCGCGATTCAGGGTGAGGGTTATAAGTCTTTAAATGAAGGCCAGGAAGTTAGTTTTGACGTTCAAGACGGCCCTAAAGGCAAGCAAGCCGTAAATGTAGTAAAGTTATAACCAAAAACAGGCCCGGTATTGTTCCGGGTCTTTATTTTTTTGATCTGCCTATAGGTAGATGATGAGGAGGTAGTAAATGCATACTGGAAAGATAAAAAAGCTAGTCCGCGATAGAGGTTTCGGTTTCATCGACGCTACTGACGGCAGAGAAATATTTTTCCATCAGAGTAGTCTTGTGGAAGCTGATTTTAAAAATCTAAGCGAAGATCAACCCGTTGAATTTGAAGTTGAAAAGTCACCCAAAGGCCCGCGGGCTATCAATATTCGCATAGCTCAACCGGCTCAACCGGCTCAACCGGATCAACCGGCTCAACCGGCTCAACCGACGGAGTAACGTCTAAAATAATAGACGATATCTATATTGCCTTAACTTGTTCTCATAACAGGTTAAGGCAATTTTATTTTAGGCATGGTAGCAATAGGGGTTCACGGCTTAAGTAAATTTTTCCCGTGGTTTTGAACTTACTCCTCGCACCTATTGCACTATTCATTCAGCACACCCTTTCCGGCACTCGTCGTAAGTTCTAAAACCACATTTGGGAAAAATTATTCCCGCCTAAACCTGACTTTAAGCATACATGTGCGAGATCCCGCACATAGAGAGCAAAAAGTGGGGCGTAGGCGGGACAATTTCGCCACTCACCCCTATTGCTACCATATGTGGTAAAGCATGCCATCTGGTTTGACTTGGAATAGCTACCGAGAGGTACTCTTAGATCCTGTTTTTGGCCTGCCCTTAAAGTGAAGTTTCAAAATTTCTCCCGCTTATGCCTGACTTTTACGCAACACATGGCGGGATCCCGCACATGCATGCCTAAATATTAGTTTAGACGGGAAACTTTTTACAAGGAAGAAATCGGTTTCCAAAAGGATGGGCATTGTCCGAA
>PEWV01000035.1 GCA_002780005.1 Candidatus Aquitaenariimonas noxiae
AATAACTACCTCGCTCGGGCCTGCGATCATATCTATATCAACGTAGCCGAAAACTTGCCTTTTCGCTTCTGCGACATAAGCATTTCCCGGACCTACGATCTTATCCACTTTAGGAATGGTCTTTGTTCCAAGCGCTAAGGCCGCTATCGCCTGGCTCCCGCCCACTTTATATATCTCTTTGACCTTCAATAAATCGGCGACCACCAAAATATGAGGATCAACGCTCTTATATTTATTAGGCGGCGTGACAAGCACGATCCTTTCAACGCCGGCTATCTTTGCCGGAAGAACGGTCATATAAACGGAAGAGATCAATGGCACCGTGCCGCTCGGAATATAAACTCCTACGCTTTCAAGCGGCCTGTAGCTATCTCCTAACATTACGCCGTCGCCGTCCATGATCTTCCAGGACTTTCTGGTTTCTTTTTTATAAAACTTATTAACGTTTTCTATTACCATTTTAAGCGTATTCACGAATTCCGGGTTTATATCCTGGTATGCGCCGCTTACCTCGGTTTCGGTAACCCTCAATTCCTTAGGAGCTAACTTAACGCCGTCAAATTTCTTTGTGTATCTTATCAGGGCATCATCGCCGTGAAGTCGTATATCCTCTATGATCCGCTGGACCGTTAGGTAAACTCGTTTTCTGCCGACCAAACTCCTCGAGCAAAGTTTTTGGAAACTTTTACTTGTAACTTTTACGGTCTTCATTTTTCAAGCTCCTCTTTGCATATCGCATACACATAATTCAGTGCCTCTTTCAATTTTGACGGGTCTTTTCCTCCAGCCAGAGCGAAATCTCCCCTGCCGCCGCCGCTGCCTGAAGTGATAGCCGAGACACTCTTCGCTATTTTCCCGGCATGTAATCCTTTTTTAACCAAATCAGCAGTAATGGCGCAAACGAAAGAAATTTTGTCACCGGCAACCGCAGCCAGGACTATGACGGCAGAACTGACCTTTGACTTTATTTCATCTGCCAAGGATTTTAAGATCTTTTCATTTATTCCTTCTATTTTTTTCACTATTATAAGTGTATCCTTTATTTTTACGGCATTATTTATCGCTTCACTAGCGAGCGTTTTGGCTTCTTTAAGCTTTGAAGAGAACGTATCCTTCTCCATTTTCGACCTTATTTTTTTAAGCGACTCCATCAATTCTACCAATTCCAGTCTTTGGTGTCTATCCCATTTAATATATGCCGCGTAAGTAAGCGGCGTCTTAATACCCGGTCTTACTTCCTTCGCCTTTAAAAAAACCTGAGACGATTGCTCATCTAATTTTTTCTCATCCAATTGGGACAAGGCGCTTTTAATTTCTACCGCTATATTATTCTCTTCTTCGATAACATACTTTTCCACGGTATTATCCGTTATCGCTTCTATTCTTCGTAAACCTGCTGCCACAGAGCCCTCGCTTATTATTTTAAAGAGCCTTATATCAGATGTACTTCTTACGTGTATTCCGCCGCAGAGCTCTTTAGAATAGGCCCCGACCGCCACCACTCTAACCTCTTTCCCGTATTTCTCTCCGAAAAGCGCTATAGCGCCTTCGTCCATAGCCTTTCCGACTTCCACATTATTCTTTATGCTAACATCATCGGAATTTTGTATATTACCATTCACTATATCTTCGACCCTTTCCAGCTCTTCAGGCAAAAGTTTCTTTGGATGGGTAAAATCGAACCTTAGCCTATTTTCGTCAACAACCGAACCGGACTGATGGACATGCTCGCCCAGCGCTTTACGCAGTGCGTTTTGCAATAGATGCGTTGCTGTGTGATTTTTCGCGATATTCTCCCTTCGCTCGGAATCAACCGCCGCCTCGACCTCATCGCCGACTTTTATATTTCCTTCCACAAGTTTACATATATGAACGAATGCGCCTTCTACCTTTTTCGTATCAAGTACTTCTATCTTTGCTGATTGTTTTTTAAAAACACCCGAATCTCCGACCTGTCCTCCGGATTCAGCGTAGAACGGCGTCTTATCCAGAATTATTTCTAATTCGCTCTTTGCCTCGGCTATTTTAACTTCTTCATCACCTTTGAATATTTTTAAGACCTTTGCCGTCGCTTTATCTGTGGCGTAGCCTACAAATTCGGTTTTTTGGACAGAACTTACTATTTTTGATGCCTTTGTCTCGGCAAATATAGTGTCTGTTACGAACCCGCTCTTTTTTCTTGAACGCTCCTTTAGTTCCTTGGTATATTTTTCGTAACTCTCATCCCACAATTTTTTATCTTTTTCGCTTAGATGGCCTTTTTCAATGGCAACTTCTTTTGTTATCTCGGGAGGGATCCCGTAAGTATCGTTTAAAAAACAGACAGTACCTGCCGATGCCGTATAACTAGCTATCTTTTCTTTAAATTTGGCTGTAATTTCTTTAAAGTGTTCGTCATATAAAGCCGCTGCCCTGTCCATATCCAAGTTCGTAACAAAGAACTCTTCTTCGGATTTTATCACACTCGCGATATCGGCGTGTCTACGCATAAGCTCAGGATATGGCTCCTCCATGGATTTGGCGACGCTGAACGTCAATTTGTATAAGAACGGCTCTTTTAGGCCAAGTGTCCTGCCATGCAAAAATGCCGTGCGTATAAGTTTTCTTATCACGTAGCCCCTGCCTTCGTTAGAAGGCATCACGCCGTCCAGGATAGCGAAGCTTATCGCCCGGATATGGTCCGCTATAGCGTATATAGGCGTTATGATCTCGATATCGGGTCCCTGGCCATACTGCTTGACCAGTTCTTTTATCGACTTTATGATAGGGGCGAACAAATCCGTTTCAAAATTTATAGACACACCCTGCATGACGGACGCCAGCCTCTCGAGGCCCATTCCTGTGTCTATATTCTTACTCGCGAGCGGTTCCAGCTTATCCACGCCGACCCTGTTAAACTGGGTAAACACCAGGTTCCATACCTCCACGAACCTGCCGCAGCTGCAACTCGGATCGCATGTAGGTTTTTTACATCCTACGTTCGCGCCCCAATCGTAGAAAATCTCCGAGCATGGGCCGCAAGGCCCGTTCGGACCGTCTTTTTTTGCATTCGAAGGCCAGAAATTATCGTTATCCCCGAATCTTACGATCCTTTTTTCAGGTATCTCTATATCTTCTTTCCAAATGTCATAGGCTTCATCGTCATCTTTATACACAGAGACCCAAATCTTTGATTCGGGTATTTTTAATACCTTGGTCATGAATTCCCATGCCCATGAAATAGCATCTTCCTTAAAATAATCGCCGAATGAAAAATTACCGAGCATCTCAAAGAACGTGTGGTGATAGGCTGTCTTGCCGACCCTGTCCAGGTCGCCTGTCCTTAAGCATTTCTGGGAAGTCGTCGCACGGCGATAGGTAACATTACGCCCCATAAACTGGTTCTTGAACTGATTCATACCGGCGCTGGTGAACAAAAGCGTCGGGTCATCCTTTGGGACGAGCGAATCGCTCATGACTATCGTATGTTCTTTTGATTCGAAAAACTTGAGAAATTTTTTTCTGACTTCGTTCGTTTTCATTTCTTGAAAAGTTCGTCTAATACTTGTCTGATAATATCAAACTTAAAACCCCTTCTAACAAGATAATCGTATATTCTTTTCATGGCCTTCAATTTATGGATTTTTCCATAGGTAGCCAGTTTTGCCTCTGCCACATCGTATGCCGTTTTGAATTCATCGTAATCTGTTTCCTTATCTTTAATGGCTTCGCCTATAAGTGCTTCTTCTATTCCTCTTTCTTCCAGATCTCTTTTTAATATCATTGACCCCACGGGCTTCAACTTCATTTTTGCTTCTACCCAGAATTTCGCGAAATTTTTATCATCCAGATAATGAAGCCCTTTGAGGCGTTCTATAACTTTATCTATCAACTCACCCTTATAGCCCTTTTCTTCAAGTTTTATCCTTATCTCGTAAATGCTTCTTGGGCGATAGCTTAAGAGTTGGTAGGAAAATCCCAGGGCCTGTTTGAAATCGGGGTCTAATTGCATCAATAGATTCAAAAGATATTAGGTTTATTTTTCCTTTACAACGGCAAAGCCTCTGTCAGCGCAAACCTGGTATTCCTTTTTAGCTCTTTTATGGCGTTGCCAAGACTCTTAAAAATCAAGCTCCGACAAGAACCTTCTCTTTTACTTCTTTTTCTATTCTATCTAAAATTTTAGGGTTTTGCTTTAGATAATCCCTTGCGCTTTCTTTTCCCTGCCCTAATTTTTCTTCGCCATAAGTATACCAAGTGCCTGATTTTTTCAAAATTCCGTGACGTTCGGCTTCGTCGATGGTGCTCGTGTGCCTGGAGATCCCTTCATCGTAATAAATATCAAACTCCGCTTTTTTGAAAGGCGGGGCTACTTTATTTTTTACAATACTCGCCCTGACCCGGTTTCCTATAATTTCCTCGCCTTTTTTTATCGATGTAACTCTGCGTAAGTCTATTCGCACGGAGGAATAGAACTTCAACGCCCTTCCTCCGGGTGTAGTTTCAGGATTTCCAAAGAACACCCCTATCTTTTCACGGATCTGGTTTATAAATATGACGCACGTCTTGGATTTGCTTATAGCTCCGGTAAGTTTTCTTAAAGCCTGGCTCATAAGCCTGGCTTGCAAGCCCATGTGTGAGTCGCCCATGAGACCTTCTATCTCCGCCCTTGGGGTGAGGGCTGCGACAGAGTCTATAGCTACAACATCTACGGCATTACTTCTGACGAGGGTTTCGGCTATTTCAAGGGCCTGTTCACCGGTATCCGGCTGGCTGATCAAAAGCTCATCCAAGTCAACGCCTATCTTTTTGGCATATGTAGAGTCGAAGGCGTGCTCTGCGTCTATAAAAGCGGCTTGCCCGCCCGCCTTCTGGGCATTGGCGATCACACTCAACGTAAGGGTTGTTTTCCCGCTGGCCTCAGGGCCAAACACTTCTATCACCCTACCCCTGGGGAACCCGCCTACACCCAATGCTATGTCAACAGAAAGGGCGCCCGTAGATATTGCCGGTATGTCGAGCTTGAAATCTTTCCCCAATTTCATGATCGCGCCTTTTCCGAATTGCTTCTCTATCTGGGTAAGGGCAAGGTCCAATGCCTTCTCTCTATCTCTAGACTGCTTTTGCTGTTCCTCGTTTTTCTCAAGTTTTTCCTTTGCTTTAGCCATGTTTCACTCCTCCTCTTAAGGTTTTGTGTGACACCTATATCACAATATTATATCAATTATAGGATATAATTATACTATTAGGCAAATTATTTGTAAAGCTAAAAACTCGTGAAACTTACTTCGTAAGTTTCATCCCGAAGGCGCAACAAACAGGAGCGCCCGAGAGATCTAATTTCATGGTAGCCATAAGGGGTCCGCGACTCCCTGTTCCTGTTTTCACCTGCCCTTCGTTCAGTCAAAATTTCTTAACGCTTTTTGACTGGTCAGAAATCGGGGATGGGCATAACTCA
>PEWV01000066.1 GCA_002780005.1 Candidatus Aquitaenariimonas noxiae
GAATAGCTTTAATAGAGTTCCATATCGCTAATGAAAGTTTGAATAGCGCAGTAAATAAAACGTACATTTTGTTTTTTATACCATTATCTAAAACTAATATAAGTTTTAAAAAAAATAGTTTAACAAATACTATATTTTTAACTTTAGTAAAACCTGCTTTTAGTGCTACTTTGTTGGCTCCAAAATTCCCATCATAAACTAGAGCATCTAAGTAATCAAATCTGCTTTTTAGTATCTCAAATGATTTTAAATATAGCATTTCCAATATGCTATTCCCTCTAAACTCAGGCTTAACAAAGCCGTCGTGGGCATAACAATGCCTATTCCCAAACGTTATCTCACAATCAAATGGAAACCAGCTTCTAACTATAGCGGCTTTGCCTTGAAGATTAAACAATATACACCCTACTGGTTCATTATTATAAGAAGCTATAAAGCAACTTGCGTCAGCATCTATCTTGTGATGCCTTTCGATCCCAAGCTTTTGAAGCAAGTCTCCTGGAACAGTTAAGCAGTATTTAAAATTCAAATCTGTACCAAGCTTTGACTCTTTTTTCAGCCCATTCGGATTATCTAACGTCGTCGCTTTTAAATCTTTTCTATAATGAATTGTTTTTTTAAGTATAATATTTCTTGAAAGAAATTGTTTGAATTTTACCAAGAAACTCATCTTATAATCTCCCATATAGAACATATACTGTATAGCGATTAACGTTTAGTGACATTCTACAATCTCCAATACATAAAAGACAGCGCTTAGCGGAATTAGCTCATAGCTCTTAGCTAATAGCTCTTAGGCATTCCCTATGAGCTATGACCTATCAGCTATGACCTAAACCTCATAACCGCCAGTAGAGCACGTTTGAACCCTTAAAACTCGCCACACTCATCATTCCCTTAACATCCACAACTACACCTTTGGCCCCGTTATGAACCAGGTGTTTTTCAAGCATATCTACTACCAGTAACTTCTTAAAAGCATCGTGGCAAACGGCAAGGATTAGGCCATCGGCTTTGATTTTTTTGTTATATTCGACCAATTCTATGCCGTATTCGTGCTTAACTTCTTCTTTGTCTGCCAAAGGGTCGAAGACGATCGTGTCTATACCATATTCTTTAAGCTCATTGATAATATCTATAACGCGTGAATTTCTAATGTCGCTCACGTTCTCTTTAAAGGTTATACCGGCTACCATCACTTTTGAGCCTTTTACTGCCTTGCCGGCTTCAATGAGCTTTTTGACTGTCTGCTCAGCTATATACTTACCCATATTGTCATTAATCCTTCTGCCTGCTAGAATAACTTGAGGGTTATAGCCAAGTTCTTCTGCTTTGAAGGTAAGGTAATAAGGGTCTACTCCGATACAATGGCCACCAACAAGGCCCGGTTTCATTTTAACAAAGTTCCATTTTGTACCTGCGGCTTCAAGAACTGAAAGCGTATCTATGCCCATTCTATTGAAAATAATTGAAAGCTCATTCATCAGGGCAATATTAAGGTCCCTTTGGGTATTCTCTATAACTTTGGCGGCTTCGGCTGTTTTAATAGAAGCCGCTCTAAATACGCCTGCCTTCACTACTATGCTGTAAATATTTGCCACTTCTTCTAAAGTTTCTTTATCGCAACCTGAAACAACTTTTATTATGTCGCGCACATTATGCTCTTTATCGCCCGGATTTATTCGCTCAGGCGAATATCCGGCTTTAAAGTCTTTGCCGTATTTAAGCTTTGAACATTTTTCCAATATAGGAATGCAAATATCTTCGGTGACACCCGGATAAACCGTAGATTCATAAACTACAATGCTTCCCTTTGTGAGATTTTTGCCTACCACCTCTGAAGCGCTCGTCATACAATAGAGATCAGGCTGTTTATTTTTGTTTATAGGCGTGGGAACAGCTACGATAATAAACTTTGCCTCTTTAAGCTTCTCGGGCTTATCGGTAAATTCTATAAGCTTTGCCTCTTTAATTTCTTCCGTCTTTGTCTCGCCATTTCGGTCAATGCCTTTTTTAAGTTCAGCTATGCGCTTTGAATTGAGGTCAAAACCGATCGTCTTTACTACTTTGCCGAACTCAATCGCAAGCGGCATACCGACGTAACCGAGACCGACAACGGCGATGCTGGTGCGCTTGCTAGTTAGTTCCTTATAAATATTCACTTGCTATTCCTCCTTATTTATTTCAGTCCATAGTCCACGGACCACAGTCCACAGATCGTTTTTCTGTGGTCTATCGACTGTGGACTGTCGACTAAACTATATTCTTAAAATATTCCACTGTCCTCTTCAATCCTTCCTCAAACTCCACCACCGGCTTATATCCGAGTACGGACTGAATTTTTGAGATATCTGCAAGTGTCCTGAACACATCCCCTGCGCGTACAGGCAGGAACTTTGGCTTTATATTCTTACCGATGATCGCGTTGAGCTTGGAAACGAGGTCAAGAACAGTGCAGTCCTTGCCGTTGGCGACGTTGAGAACAGTATGATTAGTTAGTCCACAGTCGACAGTCGACGGTCCACAGCCCTTATTGCTCGCATGTTTTAATTCACGGTCCACGGTCGACGGTCCACGGTGCTTTCTGTGGTCTGTGGACTGTGGTCTGTGGTCTAATCTCGTTGTTGCCGCCAGGATATTTGCTTGAATAACGTTGTCGATGTAGGTAAAATCTCGCGATTGCTCTCCGGTGCCGAAGATGGGAGGCTGTTCGTCATGCAATATACAGTGGATGAATTTAGGTATTACTACGGCATACTCGTCGTCTAGCGCCTGCCTTGGGCCGAAAACGTTGAAATAACGCAAGCCGACTGTCTCAAGGCCGTAATTTACACTAAATATCCTGCAATAATATTCATCTGCTAATTTAGTAAGTGCATAGGGTGAAATCAAATAGCTTGGATCGGTCTCCTTTTGAGGAAAAGTCTTTGCATCGCCATAAACAGAGCTTGATGACGCAAATACAAAGCGCTTAACTTTATTCTTCAAACATGCCTCGAGCATATTAACTGTGCCGTCAATGTTGACTTCGTTATATTCGTGAGGCATTTCGAGTGACTTTGGAACGCTGCGTAAGGCGGCTTGGTGAAGGACGAAATCGATGTTCTTCGTGGCCTTTAGACAAGTATTAGAATTACGGATATCGCCCTTGATGAGTTCGAAATTATTGTAATAGTCCACGGACCACAGACCACGGACCACGGATCGCTTTTTCTGTGGTCTGTCGACTGTCGACTGTCGACTAAGCACGAAGCTTAAGTTCTCTCTCTTGCCTGATGAGAAATTGTCCAAAACGCGGACAAAATGGCCGTCTTTGAGCAGGCGCTCCACTATGTGCGAGCCGATGAAACCGGCGCCGCCGGTAACTAGAAACTTATGCTTTGATTTCATTGAATCTCCTTATTTATTATAAATTGTCCACAGTCCACGGTCCATAGTCCACAGTTAAGGAAGCGATTTCCTTAAAGCTTGGAGCATTTTGATTGATGAATCTTGTAACTAAAATCTATCGCTTTCTTCCAGACATCTAATTTTTCAAATTTAAAACTCATTTTTTATTTCTTTCCGTGGTCTGTGGACTGTCGACCGTGGACTAAACCTCTCCACTCACTACTCTCTGCTCACGGCTCACGACTTATTGTTACAGTCTCCAATGGAGCAACTCGGACTCCTTAAAGTCAGCCCTGAACTTCCGAATGCCCTACCACTACGGTTTAACGACGCTTTATGAAAACGGTTCATGATAACATCTTTAACACTGCTTCTTTCGAAAGAAGCTCAATATCACGCGGACGCTCAAGAAACTGCTCAACATCGCTTCTCAGCTTCTTCCAATCAGCCTTAGCAACCGCATCACTTACCACTTCCCGCCAATTCACTTTAGAGATAACCGGCCCCTGCCATTTGCTCTGCACCAAAGCGTTATTGAGCTGGGTAAAATTCGGCTCAATGCCCTTCCAGGTCATAAGATACCATCCTAAATCAAACAAATCGCGTCCTTTGGTGTATTTCCGGATTAAAATGGCGTGAACTTTCCCGGCAAAAAGAGAAGCGGGATCATACGCAAGAAAATTAATCGGGAAATACTTGTTTACCAGCAATTCCTCCAATACTGCCCCTTGAGGGGGATTGGTATCAATCTCGATTTTGACGGAAAACTTCTGGCTTTTCAAAGGCGAAATGCCTGCTTCATGCATCAAGGCCTCAAACTTAATAAAAGCGCTGTTAACTGTTTCATCTTCCTTAACTGAAGCGGCAGCGCTATATCCTGCCAACTCAAGCTCACGCATGACCTTACTCATCAGCGCGCCAAAATTAATTTTATCTTTGCCGACTTTAGAAAAATCAAGGTCTTCTGAAAAACGCGGTAGGCCGTGTAAGAAACGAAGCGCCGTGCCCCCGACAAACGCCGTATGCCTGAACACCCCACCTTCGTACATAAAACTTAAGATGTACGCCTGGAGGTATTCGCGCATAGCATTAAGCTTCTCATTGTAACCGGATTTGGCGGCAACCAGGGCTAAACAGTGATCTTTCATTTCTTCTTTTCAAGCCTCTTTTTCGCGATAATACGCTGCTTAAGCTGTTCCGCGACGCGAAACAGCTTTGGTTTATTCATCTTTTTTGCAAATTGAATCAGGCGCTTTTCATCTAAATCTTCAAGGTTTTGCAGCCGCAGCTCGTCAATATACGCCTCGGTTGCCGGTCCATGCCGCAGGTAAAAGAAGTCAAGCAAGGCTTTTTCCGGCAAAGCCACAAAGGCAGTCTGGCCGTTAAGCGTAGCCGCGGTGTACCCCCAGAAGAAACTCTTCTGGATATGAGTATATTTAAAATCACCAAGGCCGGTTTTAAAAACCGCCGGACGATTGGAAGTAACTGAAGTATATGCCGCCACCTGCTCAGGGATAAGGTTATGAAATTCCAAGGCTTTCTCAAGGCTTAAGTACGATGGCCTGTGCAAAACTGCCGCCACAGCAAGCCCGTAAATTTCGGTCTTGCGGTAGGTTTCGGACAGAACATACAGGCCTCGCTTTAGCTGGATCAGTTTCCCTGCTTTATGCCATCGGCTCAATTGGACTTCGACGGACGCGCGCTTAGCCGTCCCGGAATAAAGCGCTTCAGCCTCAATGACCGCAAGCTTGGATACCTTTTTTAAGAATTCCTCAAACTCCATTTTATCAACCTTACATTATTGTTAAGTTAATGATACTAAGTATACCATGACCCGAGGCAAATGTCAATATCATGCTCATAAATAATAAATTAGGGCCAGACACCTAGAACCCGCTAACCATTCCGGATGTTTCGTAAGGTTTCTTAACGTTACTTAATGTTACGTGATGTTACTTAAGGTTACTAAAACTCTTTTGCAACTTCCCGAAACTTTCCGTAACTTCCCGCAACCTAAAGTAACCTCCTAAATCTACTCTCTGCTCACGGCTCATGACTAACCTTTGGTTCTGTCTGTTGACTGTGGACTAAGATGCCGTTTCACTATCATCAGCGCCGCGACGCAACCAAACGCATCCAGCAAGAAGTCGCTAAATGTGCAAAATCTGCCTGGAGCAAAGCTCTGATGAAATTCGTCAAATGCCGCGTATGCTATTGTTATAATTAGACTATAAAGAATAGATCTATTAATACCTATATTCTTTATATTAAAAGACCGTAACCACAAAAACGCCAATAAACCGAACATTGGTATATGTAAAATATTTTGTACTATCTTCCTTGCCACATTTGCCTTCTCAGGACTCGTATAATCCGGAATGGAAGACAGAATGAAGATGAGTAACATGTAGAGAAGTGCCAATATAAGTGATTTTCTATTTGTAAACATCTTCTTGCTATTTAACACTTATTCATATCTCCTTTTAGGGGCTAGCGTTTAGCGGTTAGCGATTAGCGATTAGTGCTTCTTTTACTAGACGCTAGGCGCTAGACGCTATACGCTGCTTTCTAGACGCTAGTCGCTATACGCTATACACTACGTTTTTGCTGCGGCTTTCTCTTCGTATGAGTAGTTGCCATCGTATTGATGGACATATCTGTATAAATACTGCGGCAAGTGATACTCTATGTTTGTTAAAACATATCCTATCGTCTTAGCTCTTGCCTGATAGAGGCGCTGTTCCGCATGAGCTATTATGTCGCGCTGGGTCTTCCCTGCCTGGATGACCATTATTATCCCGTCAACCACAGGGCCAAGAATGCAGGCATCTGTCAATGGCATAACAGGCGGTGTATCTATAAGGATATAGTCAAACCTTGTCTTGAAATAAGATAGGATCTGCTCCATTTTCTTTGAGTTAAGTAACTCGGAAGCATTTTTAGGCGTCTTGCCGGCTAATACAACGGTAAGGTTTGGAATACCGGGATTAATTAAAACGCCTTCCTGATCAGCATTGCCTTTTAATAGCTCAGATAGGCCGGGATGCGAACCTAAACCAAAATATTTGGCTATTTTTCCTTTCCTCATATCAGCGTCTATAAGAAGTATGGATTTATTGTCCAGATCGTGCGCCATTGATATGGCGAGATTTATAGCTGTTATTGTTTTGCCTTCTCCGGCAAGTGCGCTTGTTATCACGA
>PEWV01000002.1 GCA_002780005.1 Candidatus Aquitaenariimonas noxiae
ACCGTAAGTGCCGTAACCCGCATCATGGGCATGGGTATAGAACCGATTTTAATCGCGTCATCAAGCCAGGCGCTGATTAATCAGAGATTAGTAAGAATGGTGTGCCATAGCTGCAAGGAAAAACTAAAGGTCAAAGGCGGGGAATTAAAAATAGATCAATTCGTTGTAAATGAGGAGATGGAGATATACAAAGGTAAAGGCTGCAATATTTGCAGGAATACGGGGTATTTCGGGAGGACAGGCATTTTCGAGATTTTGCCCTTAACCGAAGGCATCAAAAAAATGATCATAGAAAAGGCTTCACCGAACTCGATAAGGACTAAGGCTATTGAATTAGGAATGAAGACCTTGGAGCAGGACGGGTGGGATAAAGTGTCAGCCGGCATCACGACTCCGGAAGAGTTGATCAGGGTGATATAGATTTAGATAAGTAGAATTTATCGAGAGCTAATGATAAAACTACCGCTAAAAATACCGATTTTGGGTAAACTTGCGCTTAACAAGTCAACCGTTGTTGTTGAAATAGGCAACGATTGGCTCAAACTGTTAGAAAACAAAACTTCTTTGTCCGAAAAATCATCGGTCAAGGTTAGCTGCGTAAAACTTGTTCAAATAGAAGAATCGGTTTCGCTTGCCGTATCCAAGATATTTAAAAATTTAGATATTAATACGCAATCCGTAATCACATATATTCCCAGGCATCTTGTTACTGCCAGGATCCTTGAATTCCCGTCTCTCGACCCGCAGGAAATAAGCGATATAGTTAATCTTCAAGTTGCCAAACAAACGCCTTACTCAAAAGAGGAAATAGTTTCGGCTCATAAAATTATAGGTTCAGAAAGGGAGGGGTACGCTAAGGTAATTTTGGCAATAGCGAGGCGAAATCTGATTAACGAGCGCATCGAAGTTTTGGAAAAGGCAGGCCTTAAGGTAGAGAAAGTGCTTTTGAGTTCGGAGGGAGTCTACAGCTGGTTTAAAATGGCCTACGCTAATGAGCTCAAACTTGAGTCCCAGGCTATCGGCATAATGGATGTTGATTCCAATTATTCTGATTTTATCGTAATTCGCAAGGGCGCTTTAGTGTTTACGAGAAATATTCTGATCGGAGCGAATCAATTGCTTATCGAACCGGCGAAATGGCAGGATACATTTATTGAAGAACTGAAGCGCTCGATCGAGCTTTATCAAAATGAAGAAAAAGGCACCAAAGTGATTAAGATATTTTTAAGCGGTGCAAGCGCCAATATAAAATACTTGGATCGCGCCATAAACACAAAATTGGATATATTCACAGAAATTACGGATCCTCTTAAAAATCTTCATGCAGCAAACGAGCTAAGTGTTCTAAGGGAAGAAAAGTTTAAATTTATTTCGTTTTCTCCGCTTATCGGCATAGCCATGGGACGCGAGGAATTGAAGCTTGACTTGACCCCTGCGGAACTACGGATACAAAAACAAATGGAAAATAAGCGAAAACAGCTCACGCTTACAGGCGTATTGTTTACGTCTATCATTATGCTAGCATCGCTTTTGTTGCTAATAAACATTTACAATAAAAACACCTACCTTGCGCAATTAAAAAAGAGAATTGCGGAAGTGGGAGGCGAGGCAGGCGACATCGAAAAGATGCGCACGCGAATCGATCTTGTAAAAGGGCGGCTGGATGCAAAAGGCGCGTCTCTAAATATGTTGAGTAAAATATGCGAACTTACCCCGAAGGAAATACATTTTACAAGCATCGATATAGAAGAGCGGAAACAGGTGATTCTAAAAGGGCGGGCCCTTGCCATGTCGGATGTTTTTAAATTCGTTACTTCGCTTGAGAATTCGTCATATTTCGAAAATGTTAAAGCTACGCATACCACAACCAAAAAAGATAAAGATGCCGAATATACCGAATTCGATATCGTCTGCGTATATGAGTCTCTTGGAAAATAGATTATTTATCGGGGTTATGGCTCTATAGGATGGGCAGGATGAGGCTTGAAGAATTTTTTGCAAAACTTTCTAGGAAAGAAAAGATAGGCATGATCATAGGCGTCGCCTTTTTATCTTTGGCTATTTTAGACAGATTGGCCTTGAGCCCGATCTCTAGAAGAGTGCAACAGATCAATCAAGATATCAAAATAAAAGAGAAAGAATTGAGCGGCGATTTACGCAATATTCATCAGAAAGAAATAATAGCGGGTGAATATCAGCAATATTTGAAATATGTAAGAAAGGGCGGTTCTGATGAAGAAGAAATTGCAAGGATACTTGCTGAAATAGAAGAATTGGCCCGAAGTTCCAATGTTTATTTGGTAGATATAAAACCGCAAGGTACGCATCAAATAGATTATTACAAAGAATACGCGGTTCAGCTTGAGGCGGAAGGCAGAATGGAAAACCTTGCAACCTTTTTATATGGCATAAATCACTCAGCCCTGTTGCTGCGCGCCGAAAAGATTTCGCTTTCTTTAAAAGAGAAAGAATCATCGACTGTTAAAGGCGTAGTTCTCGTTACTAAAGTGTTAGTTCCGTAGCTTAAAAATACAAAAAATTTTTCAAGAAGGGGGTAATATGAAAGCAGTGATATTATGCGGCGGCATAGGAACAAGGATCCGTGATGTTTCGGAAATTTTGCCTAAACCAATGTTACCGATAGGCGATAAACCCATACTTTGGCATATAATGAAAATATACGCAAATTATGGCATAAGGGATTTTGTTCTCTGCCTCGGTTATAAGGGTTGGACGGTGAAGGAGTTTTTTTTAAATTATCACACAAAAGTTTCAGACGTTACGGTAAGTTTGGGCAAATCCGATTGCATACAGTTTTATAGCGCAACCGACGAAGACGACTGGAACGTCACCTTGGCGGAAACGGGCGAGAAGTCACAAACGGGAGCCCGTATCTGGAATGTGAGAAAGTACCTTGAGGGAGAAAAATATTTTTGCGTTACATATGGTGACGGCGTAAGCGATATCAATATAAGCGATTTATTAGATGTACACAAAAAGTCTGGGGTAGTATGTACTGTAACAGGTGTGCGGCCGGAAGGAAGGTTCGGCGAATTGGTAATAGAGAAGGATAAAGTCACCGAATTCAGCGAGAAGACAAATGTGCGTTCCGGCTATGTAAACGGCGGCTTTATGGTGTTCGATGCCGCTAAGGTATGGAAATATTTCAGGCACGGGGAAGACCTGATATTAGAGGGCCATGTCCTTGCGCAGATCGCAAGGGACGGACAGCTTGGTGTTTATAAGCATGACGGATTTTGGTATTGTTGCGACACTCCGCGGGAATACGCAAAACTAAATGAATTATGGGAAAGTACAAAAGCCCCATGGAAGATGTGGAGATAATATGGCAAATAATTTTTGGCAGAATAAAACGGTTTTGATTACGGGATACGAAGGGTTTTTGGGGTCACACATTGCAAAAAAACTGCTAAACCGCAATGCTAAGGTCGTAGGTTTTGATAAGGTTAGAAACCAGTCGCTTTCACTGTCCGGAGATTTGAGAGATAATATTATTTGGGTAAAAGGAGACATTGCTAATTTGGCTTCTGTGAAACAAGCCATAGAAAAATATAAACCTGAGATAGTTTTTCATCTGGCTGCGGAAACCATAGTTGGTACAGCGCTTAAAAAACCGATAGCAGCATTCAAATCCAACATAGAAGGCACGTGGAATATCCTGGAAGTGTGCAGAGGGAAAAAAATTGTTAAGGCCATAATAGTAGCTTCCAGCGATAAAGCCTACGGAAACCATGATGTCCTTCCCTATAAAGAGGATTGCGGATTAAAGGGCGATGCCCCGTATGATGTTTCGAAAAGCTGCGCGGATCTGTTGAGTTACGCATATTTTCGAACCTATTGTCTTCCCGTATGTACGACGCGCTGCGGAAATATATATGGCCCCGGCGATCCCCACTTTTCACGAATAGTGCCGGATGCTATATATTCCGCGATCCGCGATAAGAAGCTTTTGATCCGCAGCGACGGAAAATTCATACGCGATTATATTTATGTGGAAGATGCGGTAGACGGATATATTCTGTTGGCCGAAAAGATGCAAAAATTACGGCTGTTCGGCGAATCGTTCAATCTGAGCAACGACAAGCCAATCTCCGTATTAGAATTGGTTAAAAAAATCTATTGTATTGCTGGAAAAAAGCCGGATTATAGGATCCTGGATAAGGCAGAAAATGAGATCCGACGCCAGTATTTGTCGTCTAAAAAAGCGAGAAGCCTGCTTGGCTGGAGACCTAGATATACTTTGGAAAAAGGCCTCGAAGTAACCCTGGAGTGGTATAAAGGCTATTTTAAAATACATCACAACAGGCAAAACAAGGATTAAAACCGCGATGATAAAACTTTCAGATTACGTAATAAATTTTCTGGTCCAAAAGAACATCTCTGATATTTTTACGATCTCAGGCGGCGGAATCATGCATCTGGTGGAGTCTTTGGGGAATAACAAGGCAATAAGCTATTTCTGTAATTATAATGAGCAGGCGACGGCTTATTGCGCCGAAGGGTATGCGCGGCTAAAGGGCGATATGTCCGCCTGCCTGGTTACTACAGGGCCCGGCAGCACAAATGCGATTTCAGGCGTTGCGAGCGCCTGGGTCGATTCTGTGCCGATGCTGGTCATTTCCGGTCAGGTAAAAAGAGGCCTGATAGCGAATTATTCAAAGTTAAGACAGATAGGTGAACAGGAGGTCAACATTATAGATATGGTAAAGCCTATCACGAAATACGCAAAGACGATCACTGAGCCGAATACAATCAGATATGAATTAGAACGTGCTTTTTATATGGCTAAGGACGGGAGGCCCGGGCCGGTTTGGATAAATATACCGCTTGATGTCCAGGGCAGCTTTGTAGATGAAAATAAAATGTCCGCGTTTAAACCGGTGAAATGCCTGCCATCCCGCGGCAAAGCCAATCTAAAAGCGCAGGTCAGTAAGACCGTAAAAATGCTGAAAAATTCAAAAAGGCCTTTGTTGTTGTGCGGATACGGGGTGCGTATTGCCGGGGCCGAAGATTTATTGAGTCAAGTTCTCACTAGGGTAAAAATCCCGGTAGCGCTTTCGTTCAACGGAATGGACCTGATTCCCGAAGAACATTCCCTCTTGATCGGGAAACCCGGTATTATAGGGCAGCGTAGGGCAAATTTCGCCGTACAAAACTCCGATTGTATCCTGGTTATAGGCTCCAGGCTGAGTCTTAAAATCGTGGGCTATAATTATAAAAGTTTTGCAGTGAAGGCAAAAAAAATCATAGTGGATGTAGACGGCGAGGAATTAAGAAAAATTACAGTCAATCCGGATCTTGCCATA
>PEWV01000026.1:0-5256 GCA_002780005.1 Candidatus Aquitaenariimonas noxiae
AAAATATTTTACACTATCCGTTTATTGCATAACCGTAATAGGATTATCTACAAAAAAAATGAGACACCCTAACCTGGCAACAGGTAGTTACCGGTAGGATGCTTATTTATTGCAAATTGCAGAGCCTTTTTGAAAGATAGCCGTTTGTTAGGCCGTCTATATTAGCCGTCAGTTCTTCGAGGCGTAATTCCTTTTCGAACTTTGTCTTCGCATCGCTAGGGGGAGATGTTATAAGCTCTGCCTGAAGCCTTCTTCTCTCATAGTAAAGATGCGTCACTTCGTTAAGAATGTCATCTCGCAATTGTACCATCAAGCGCGATCTTACATCTATATCCTTTTGGTAAGGATTCCAAATTATATCTGCAAGATCCCATGTCAAGTCAGCGCTCCAGTCATAAGGCCCTACCCAAAAATCGTTTTTAGAATAGCTGATGGTTTTGTCATAGTTTACACTAAACTCGGGGAATAGCCCTCTGCACGCCGCACCTATCCTCCAATTTTTGATCTTGCCGTTCTCTACTTCGGCATATTTAATCGCTGCTTCCTGTATTTCCCTGATCGCCGGTTCATTCTTGAAAATAGCCTCTAGGCTTGGCACATTACCCTTAACATCTTTTTCTTGTGAAAACATCTTAAAAACACCGCCATCCCCTACTACCCACAAATGCTCTTGGTTAAAATCGAAAGCGAGCATATTTATACCATTAGTCGTTATTCCTCCATAAAATTTCTGCCAAGCCTCGCTACTCTCGTCGTATCCAAATACACCTTTGTCTGTAGCGGCATAAATGAAATGGCTTGTTCTCGATGAAACGATATGCTTAATGTTCTCGCTCTCAAGGCCCGTAGAAGATAATTTTTTCCAGCTTTTTCCTGAGTCGCTGCTTAGAAAAACTCCTTTTTTCGTCCCTAAATATATTTTATCATGATCAAAAGACGAAATTGATATGCAATTCACTTCGATAGCGCTGACTTCTTCTTCCTCAATCTCTGAATCATCCTCTTCTACCGGTTCCCCTGCCTCGCCGCTTCGAATAGTCACAAATATCCTTTCCCAGTCCTTTCCCATATTAGTTGTTTTAAAGACACCTTTCGCGGTTGAAATATACATGGTATCAGCTTTGGCGGGATCGATTGCTATAAAATTGATTTCTTCACTACCGGCAAGGCCTGAGGTCTTATGCCAAGCACCGCCGCCGTCTTTGGAACTGAAAAGCCCTTTAGCGCTACCTATATAGATCATCTCGGAATCAAAAGGATGTATAGCAGCGAAATTTATTCCTTTTTCTCTATCGCCTATGCCTTTAAACACCCTTGCCCAATTCTCTCCTCTGTCTAATGTTTTAAATAATCCGTTTGAGGTAGCAATATAAACTATTTTTGGATTTTTTCTACTTATAGCGATAGATTTTATCTCCCCATCCCCGTATACCGTAAAGATCTCGGTCCAATTTACGCCGCCATCGATAGACTTGTATAATTTGTCACGTGCGCCGACAAATACAACGGTCGATTCCGCCGGATCTACGGCTATTACCTTTAGATCCGTATCCTTTAGATCCGTATCCTTTATACCCCTTGTCATATCCTGCCATGCTTCCTCGCACAGAGCCTCACATTCAATACTAACTAAAACACAAATCATCAAGAATATCCTTTTCACCAACATTCCCATTTTCCCCTCCTTTACCATGTAGAACATTCTAACATATATTTGATGATTTATCAATATTTATTTGAAGAAAAAGCAAATAGGCTTCTTCCTCGCAAAAAGCTTCCCGTCTAAACTAATATTTAGGCATGCATGTGCGGGATCCCGCCATGTGTTGCGTAAAGTTATAAGCGGGAGAAATTTTGAAGCATTTCTTCAGGGTAATCAATTCTAATTTGGAAGTTTGACAATGGGGTGCTCTTCTAGTATACTTGATAGGATTCATGCGGAAGTGGCGGAACTGGCAGACGCGTACGGCTCAGGACCGTATGGGGGAAACCTCTTGAGAGTTCAAATCTCTTCTTCCGCACCATACTTTAGAAGGGTTCTCCCGCCTACGCCCAATTTTGCACATTCATGTGCGGGACCCCGCACGTGAATTGTAACAAGTGCTGTAAAGGCGGGGAACTCCCCCCTTCCGCACCAAATTTTTACCAGAAGTAAACTCGGGTAAAAATTTGTTCCGAGCGGCAATAGTTTACGGAAGGCCGCGAGGGACACAAGGCTGTCGGGGGTTGAATGGAGCAAAAAAATATGAAAAAGATTATTCTCCTAATTTTATTGTGCCTTTTTCTTACGGGTTGCGACGATATGAGTTTGTATAAGATAACCCGGCACGAAGACGGCGCTATTATAAAAATGAACAGGCTGACCGGTGAAATAACTATAATAAAAGACGGCAAAATAACAACTGAAGAAGAGATCCGGGCAAGCACTTACGCGGAAAAAGCAGCGCTGGAGCCGAAGGGGTGGCGCTACCAGAGCCGAGAATTGTATAACTCAAACGTAACTATAAAAATAAAGTTGATAAGCGATAAATTGTATTACGAGGTAGAAATAATCCCGCGGACATCCGAACTTTTCCAATCACAAGAAAGAGAGATTTCCCTCCCGCGTAAAGAGCGAAAGAATCCGGTTATAATCCTAAAATTATACGATGAAGATTCTTTCGAGCTTATCTATCAGCCCATACCATTGGTCGACATGACGCGCAAAACAAGTAAGGGCGGGGAATACGAATCGCTTGATTATGCGGGAAGCGTTAAGTGCGACAGGAATACCTACGCAAATATTAAATCAGGGGATTTAAGCTATTCTATAACGCAAGACTAAATTTGGCCCTCTAGGCTATTAAGCAGATTTGATACTTAAAATTATTTCTTACCCTTTTCTCTTTCGCCCCAATTTTCAGTTACTTTTCGAGTTTCAAAATAAACTTTTGAAAAAAAATTTATGCATATCATCCAGGTCCAAGGTGTTATTATTTCTCTTCTTTATGATATGATCTATTTCCACGTCTTTAATATTAAACTTAATATTAGGATATCGTTTTTTTCAGGAGCTGCATCGTCTCCAAGCATAGGATTACTTTTATCAATTCAGAAAAACTTATATCATATTTATCAGCCAGCGCCTTAATTGTATCCGCAAGCCAATCATCCAGTAAAACCTGGTATCTCTTAAGCATTAAAACCCTCTGTAGGCTTTTAATTCAATATCAATATTTCCCTAGATCTTTTATTAGTCTCTGGGCTGATTCGGTATGTTTCACGCTTTTCTTGATGAGTATATCACTAGCTGTCACATCCACCCCGTACAAAGAAGTATTGGCTTCTTTGTTAAATGATAAGACAGAGCCTTCTAATTTTATCCCTATAAAAGCCCCCCTGCTTCTCGAATAAGCAAGAATACCGCCTTTTAGCTGAAGATCGGTAGCTGCCTCCGCGTCTCTTCCCACAGGGCCTGCCGCAACCGACGCATCCCCGCCCAGCTTGAAACTGCTTTGGAGAAGGCCGTCGAGGCCTCGTTCATTGCCGATCAAAAGTATTATGTCTGTTGCCTGACCGCCTATTTGCCAGCCAAAACTTGCCCCGGCTAAATTAAATACTGCTGGAGCGCTCCAACCGCCGGCTTGTTTGTCTTTAGCTATAATAACGCCTTGGCCATATTTACCGCCTATAATAAATCCTCCGCCTACCGTTGAAGGGAATATAGCTACAGCGTAAGAGTTTTTTATAAGAGTTCCCGGTATCCCATCCTCGGGCATTTTGGTCATTTCTTCAAAAACCTTTGCCGATTCGGTCAATAAATTATCCCATTTATTTTCTGCCAGGCATACTTTTAATATACTAATAATAAAAATAGCACACAACACTATAAGTATAATCTTCTTCATTTCCGCACCATCCTTTCTTTCTTATCATAAACCCGGCTTATTTCAAAATATCCTTTCGAGATATTTGACTTGAAAGTGAACTTGTCCAAAAAACCATACATCCCCAGAATGCCTGCGCAGCCGATTTCTTTTTTCAGAAACCCTATTTTGGTTTTTATTTCCCAGTAATTTTTTGAATTAATTTTTTTATTTTTATATACTTTTAAAAGAACATCGTGGAAATAAGCAATATTATCTTGATGCTTACCTCCTGCCCCGGAAATGTCTATTTCTTCTTTAGTGGCCCTGTAATCAACTATCCCTAAGTGTTTCGATATATTATTGTTAAAAAGGCACCACTGTGAACCTGTGTCGATATAACTTTCTACTAATATTGACTTAGCATTATAAAAAAGGCCTATCTTAAGTATAGGATAAAATTTGCATTTCACCAACTCCGCGCAACGGTGAGGATTGAAATGGTATCCGTAAGGAAAGCGGGCCATTATAATATACGGTCTTTCTCTTGGGAAGGAATTTTAGTGAATATGGGATTGGGTATGCCCTTCTTTTTTGCCTTTTCTATGACCTCGTCCAATTCGAAACCCCAACTGATAACTTTATCATCATCGGTAAGGGCAACCCATTTATTTTGAAACCTATTGAATATCTCTGTCCTGTCTATCGGTTTCAATTCTTCACCTCTTTATACATATATTATACCATTTTTTGCTGAAGAAATCAATCCTATTCTCATGCATGCTCAAAAAGCATAGTTGAATCCCACGGTAAGGCTATCTTCGTCAAACAACCTGCCTTCTAAATTTAATCGCGCATTATCTTTTATATTAAAAGCAAGCCCTAAAACAAGGCCTAAATCGTCTTCGGGTTGTATTCTTTTACGGGCTCCGTCAACTTTACGAATAAGATAAATCTTTGAGAATTTAGCGGCGACATAGGGTCTAAATCTTTCTATTTTTTTGGAAACAAGCAACGATCCTTGCCATTCATCTACTATCGCCTCATGTTTTACTCCATCTATTTTCACGCTATTCGGATGAACGCTTATGTGATGCATACCAAAAATGCAATTAACACCGTTTTCTTTATTATCATAGAGCAATAGTCTCCCGCCATATCCGCCGGCAAAATTGGTAGGATAATGTATTTTCTGGGAATCCTTTATGTCAAACGTAACATCTCCTACACCAAGCTTGCCGTCAAAACATAGATATTTCGTTATGCCGTAAGAACTTGTTAAAAAATATTGCGTGCTTTCAAGCTTCCCTCCCGGCTTTTTCATGTCCGCGCCGAACATAGAATTAATTTGCACGTCTGTTTTCCAAAGTTTATTGTTAGGCATATTTGGCCCTTCTATCGGGCAGGCCAT
>PEWV01000026.1:5292-7965 GCA_002780005.1 Candidatus Aquitaenariimonas noxiae
CGGCCCCACCTTGCCCCCGGATATCTTTACGCCATCAACTTCTGTTACGCCCCTTATCTCAGCGATGCTATTGGTAAGAAATATTTCCTCGGACTTTTTAAGTTCTGATACGGTAATCCTTTTTTCTAAAACTTTAAAACCAATCGCCGGCGCTAGTGTTATCACTACACCCCGAGTAATGCCCGGAAGCAGACCTTCTTTTGCCTGGGGCGTAATTAAACTCTTGCCTTTTACCATAAAAATGTTGCTTGTAGTGGCCTCTGAAATAAATCCCGATGTATTTCTCATGATCGCGTCATCTTTACCCTTTTCTCTAGCCTCCATAAATGCCAGTATATTATTTAAGTAATTGTTAGTTTTCATACTTGAAAGGGGCGAATAATTATTCGTCCTCGTGGAAGATATTATGGTCTTTGCGCCTTTTTTATAATAAGATCCCGGGTAACCGGCAAATGAATTAAGCAATAATATAACATTTGGTTTCTTACAGAAGCTCGGATCTAACCCGGGCTTGCCCTTTCCTCTTGTTATTGCAATTCTCACATACACATTGTTTTTATTTAACGTTTTAACTAATTTAGAAATAATATTTTTTAAAAACACTTTGCTGTAAGGCGCTTTTATCCTAAGAATTTTTGAATTCGTAAAAAGCCTATCAATATGTTGGTCTATACAGAAAACCTTACCTCTGTAAGAGCGCATAGACTCAAATAAACCGTCTCCGTAAAGGAAGCTTCTGTCAAATATGGAAAGTTTTGCATTGTTCTCGCTAATAACTTTGTTGTTAATCCAAATAATTTTTTTATCTTTCATTTAAGCGACCTGCGCCGTTGAAACCCGTTGGCCATTTTTAAAATATAACGCATCGATCAGGGCTTTTGCCTTGATCAGCGTTTCCTGATATTCATTTTCAGGGATAGAATCGGCTACGATTCCGCCTCCTACGTGAAAATACACCATATCATTTTTGACGATCATAGTTCTTATCACGATGTTCAAATCTGTCTCGCCGTTAAAACCTAAATAACCGATCGAACCTGTATAGATGCCTCTTTTTGTAGGCTCGAGCTCTTCCAGTATTTCCATGGCCCTTATCTTCGGGGCGCCCGTAATGGAACCTCCAGGAAAACATGCCTTTATGCAATCTATATGGTTTTTGTCCTCGTACAATTTGCCGCGAATTGTTGAGACAAGATGGAAAACCGTAGCATAACTCTCAAGCGTTATTAGCTCTTTGACCCTTACCGAGCCGTAATCGCAAACCTTTCCTAGATCATTTCTTTCCAGGTCAATGATCATTATGAGCTCTGCCCTATCTTTTTCGCTTGATAAAAGTTCTTCTTTCAATTTTTCGTCTTCGATGGCCGTATCCCCCCGGCGCCTTGTCCCTTTTATAGGCCTTGTTATGACATTCCTATCTGAGATGCGTAAAAATCGTTCTGGCGAAGCGCTTAAGATAACTAAATCTTCGAAGTTAAGAAAACTCGCGAAAGGGGCCGGATTTATAGTTCTCAGTTTTTTATACAATTCATACGGCTTAATTTTGAGCTCGGTCATAAAACGCTGAGAAAGGTTTGCCTGATATATATCGCCGGCTGTTATGTGCTTTTTAACTCTCTCCACGGCCTGCAAATAGGATGTCTTTTTGAAGTTTGAGAATAATAGCGGGGTGTCTATAAGATTTGAGAAATCATCGCTGTCATAACCTTCTATTGTTCGTAATTTATTCCTTACGTTCTTTATACGTTCCTTTGCTAAAACCTGCCTTAGGTTAGGATCTTTCTCCGGTAAGCCCGTTGATGTAATATAACATCTCTTATTATTGTTGTCGAATACGAGCGCCCAATCATAGAATCCTAAATAGATGTCGTTTAATTTCAAATCATCAACTGCTATGCGTGGCAGCTTCTCCAATTGCCATCCTAAATCATACCCAAAATAACCGATAGCGCCGGCCGTAAAGGTTTTAAGCGTATCTATTTTTTTTACTTTGTAATTATAAAAAATATTTTTTAGCGCATTAAAAGGATTTTCTTTTAATATTTCTAATTTACCTTGTTTTATAACTTCTATTCTATTCCCCTTCGATCTAAAGATTAAAAACGGATCTGCGGTTATAAAAGAAAACTTTCCGGATCTTTCATGGTCCATACCGCTATCCAGAAAAACGCTGTTTTTCTCGTCTTTGAAGATTTCGAAGACTTCTTGAGGAGGGCAATGTATGCTTATTTCTTCTATGATCGGCTTGGCTTCTATCATATTCTTATTTTAACGCCTTTCGGCTTTAATTATATCACTGAGGTTTCTATAAATCCACAAATTTGCTGACGTTATGGTAGCAATAGGGGTTCGCGGCTTTAAGTAAATTTTTCCCGTGGTTTTGAACTTACTCCTAGCGCCTGCTAAGCTATTCATTCGGCACACCCCTTCCGGCGCTCGTCGTAAGTCCTAAAACCACATTTGGTAAAAATTTACAATTTCGCCGCTCACCCCATATTGCTACCATATGTTGAAAGGAATACCAGCTGCTTTAACTTGTAGCAGCTACCGGCAGGTGCTCTTGGTTCCTGTTTTTGGCCTGCCCTAAGTGAAGTTTCAAAATTTCTCCCGCTTATACTTGACTTCACGCAACTCATAGCGGGATCCCGCACATGCATGCCTAAATATTAGTTT
>PEWV01000046.1 GCA_002780005.1 Candidatus Aquitaenariimonas noxiae
GAGCTTATACTTACCGATGCCGCTAACAGGAACAATCAATTTGCGTTCTCCCTGCCGGGTAACAGGGTAATTGTAATTGAACCAAACCAGGAAGTAGTTGTAACTATTCCGATTTCGGGTCTAGACCCTACAAAAAATTACGACGCCTCATTCAATCCTTCGGATAAATATTTTAGGCTAGGCACTCCTAATACCGAGAATGGCAAGCCTGACGGTGTGCCCATAAAAATACTCGTGAGACAGGATTCTAGCCCGCGCAATATAGAGTTATTAACCCCATCCCCTGAAATAACGCTTGATGTCTTAGCCGGAAGGCTAGGTACTTTAAGAGTCGATAATAAAGGTGCGGCAGAGCGGGAACTTGAGATCGTAGCATCCGTCTTTATGCAAGACGGATTAAATAATCCTCCTGTTGGAACGTTCGCATTCCCGGGCACTGTTAAGGTGCCTGCGAATGGAAGCGCGCCTGTTTCAATTGTTATGCCTAATCTCCCGAATCTTAGGGTGGATGACAACAGCCAATACTGGATACGTTATACGGTAAGAGACGCAAGAGATAAAGCCCTGGTCCTGGATTTAGTAGACAAAAATCCTTATGAAGGACATCTGTCTAGAAGATTATATACAGCCCACACGATCGTCGGGAGAATGGGCGCATACGAAAGGCGCACGCTGGACAGGACTGATACCGCCCTCATCAATGCCGCGGCAGGTAAAATTCCGGAACAAGTGATAGAGCAGGTAAGAAATCTCTTAACAAGTGTGCCTGCCCAGATACCTGCCGGCCAGTTAGCAGATCTAAAGAGGACAGTTCGCGAAATACTCATAACTAATGTTAAACTGCCTGACGCCGATGAGGATATACTAGAAAGAATGGTTAATGTAGGGTTGATAGCAGAAGTTCCTCAGGCCAGATATGATTTACAAGAGGCTAGATTATTGTACGGTATAGAGCCTAAGGTCCGCGATCCAATGGTGATACTAGGAGAACTTAAACAGCGCGTAATAGATAAAATGCAGCAGGCTATACAAATCGCTTCCAGCGTAAAGATCCAACCTAATAGCTTTAAATGCACAATTGACGGAAATGGCTATGGAGTAGCTACCGTAGTTGTTCAAAACACGGGTAATACGCCCATTACTTTAAATGCCGACGTAACTCTTACTGACATAGCTGACAGGACCAAACAATTTACATTTGCATATCCCGGGACTTTTACGGTCGAAGCAGGGAGGTCTTTAATAATACAGATCCCTTTGCAGGGTCTCGACCCTAAAGGACGTTACGACGCCTCGTGCACAATTACGGATCCCAAGCTTGAGTTGGGCACCCCGATCACTATGCCGGACGGGACCACGAAAACCGTGCTCATAAGAACACAATATGATAGGAATAATAGATACGCGCAAACCCAATCTGAAGATGTTCCTTTTGATATACTACCGGGTCCGATAGGACGAGTCAGAGTTTGGAATGGGTTGCAGCAGGACAGAGAGCTTAAATTAGTAGTTGAATTGCGTACAGCCGATGATAGGAAAGAATTAAAAGGAACATTCGGCCCAGCCGGCACATTTGTTGTACCCGCAGGCAGAAATATACCTATATCTTTTGGAGTGCCTAATCTCCCATTAGGTAATAGTTATTGGCTGCGCTATGTGATTAGGGATGTAAAGACTAATGAGGTATTAGTTGATCTATATGATAAGAATATACACCAGTGTAAAGTTGCAAAACAAATCGCTGTGGCTTACACAATACCTGAAGCATACGGAACGCCGGTCCGGCAGGCTCTGCAGGGTAACGACAGAAAACTGATCGAGCGAGCAAGGAAATTATTGCCCAGAGACAAGCAGGATGTGGTTGGCAGGGCAGAAAGATTGCTTACAGAAGTCATGTTCCAGACAAAATCTGACGGCACTCCACTGTTGAATGACCAAGAGAAGGCGGCATTGAGGAAAGCGGCTGTTGACATGCTGGCAGAACATGTGGTGCTTACGCCTAGGGAAGAAGGCATTTTGAGCGAAGCGACCAACACGGGCCTTGTAGATGAAGCCAGAGAAGCAAGATATGAAATAAAAGTTTCAAAATTGACTTATGGCATATATGACGGAGTAAGATCCGTTAATGAAATAATGGCAGAACTACTTGGGAAGTTAGCCGAAAAGCAAAGACAGCTTTCCTCCGTGCAATATCTTAACATGGAACCTCCGAAACTCATAACCTGGATAAAACCTGGCACAGCCGGCGAGAGAAGTTACGCGATCATAACAAGGGTAACTAATACCAGCAGGGATGCCAGAGACAGAAGATTATTGGATGTGGAAGTCACTGTTACCGACGTTAAAAATGAAAACAGGCAATGGTCTTTTGCTGCGGATGCGATTTGGGTTGGCCCCGGAGAAACAGTTCCAGTTGTTATTCCTTTGGAAGGGTTGCCGGCAGGAAACTATAGTGTTTCCTGCGCCATGATGGATGATGCGTTTGAGTTAGGTGCTCCTGTAGAATTGCAAGGCGGTGGTACCAGAATGGCGCTTATAAAGACTGATCAGGATCCGCGCGCAAGATGGACCTCTGTTACGAAGGGAATAAGTCTAGATATAGTGCCCGGCCCTGTTGGCCGCATAAGAGTTACGAGCGATAGGGCAAGAAGAGTCAAGCTCACACCTACTTTGATGCAATCACCACAGGGCAGTTTGCCGAAAAAAGAGATAAGATCTTTTGGTCCCACTGAAGTAGTTAGTTTAGAGGCAGGCGCGCCTACTGATATACAGTTTAGAGTTCCGATGGATCTGCCGGCAGGCAGCACTTACTGGATGCAATACGTGCTGCGCGACGCCGACACCAATCAGGTTATAGCTCAGGTTGTGGATAAAAATTACCACCAATCTACACCAATGAAACGCATACAGACGGCCCGGCCTATTCCCGAATATCCTCAATCATACAGGAATCTGCAGGTAGATAGCCAGGAATATCGAGATGGGGCAATAAGAGTGGTAGCAAGCAATATAGGCGGCACAGCCTCTGCTACGGTAAAGGTGAGGATAGTCCGCACCGATGCCGGACATGAAGGAGAAGAATTGTATACGCACGGCGAACCATTTATGATACCGGCAGGCGGCAGAAAAGAACTCGCTATACCTCTTGCTCAGATACCTCAGGGTATAGACCCTAATACGTTAGGAGTAGAATTGCTTGATGTGGCCATGGAAGAAGCAGTCGAGATAACGCCTGTACCTCTTGAAACAAGGGATAATTATATGCTTACAAGGGCAGAGGCTATAGGCATTCCTCAAAGTGAAATAGAAAGGGCAAGATTCATCCTTACGGAAGTATTTGCGCAAACTACTCCTGACGGCACACCTCGCTTAAAAGAAAGTGAAAAAGCTGCTGTTAGGGAACAAATAAAAGAACGTCTTACAAGGCTAGTGAAATGCACGCCTGAGGAAGAAAGGCTGCTCTTAGAATTATCCGATGTCAGATTAAACGCGCGAATCGCCCGGCATGAAATTCAAAGGGCAAAATTACTCTATAATATTGAACCGGGTGTTAAAAGTTTAGCGCAGGTTTTAGCGAACCTTAGGGCGTTGCTTGCCGCTGAACACGTCAGGGCAAGAGCAGAAGGAGAACTGTTGAGGGCGCCCGAAGGTCAGGTATCGCCTCCGGATAGAGCACCGCGAAGAACACCTCCGGCCAGAGCGCCCGGGAGAAGGGCTCCTTCCAGGGACGAAAGACCAAAGAAACCAGATAGATCTACACCCGTAGCCCCAGGCATAGAGATGGGTGAATGGAGTGCGGCACTTCCTATTGGATTGTTGCCCGGAGTGGGTCAAACAGCACAGTCTGCGGCATGGCGTCCCGGCACTTTTGATAGTAGTACAGTGCAAACTGTTGGATGGCACCCTGCTGCAGGAGGCGTGAGAACGGCTGCGTGGACTCCTGCCCAAGGAGGAGCTACTGTTCAGCCTGCAGTATATTATCCTAACGCCCAAGGCCCGGCCCACATAATACCTATATCAACAGGCGCAACCGGCGATCCGATTGTTATACCTGAGATCCCGGCAGCTACACCTCCTTTAACCGATTTTAGTAATGTCCCGCCTCAGATTTGGGAAAATATTATGGCGGCCAAAAAGCCTAAACCAAATGAAGCAGAAAGCTTCTTTAGGGTTCTTGCCCTTGGCAGTTGGGATAGTATAAGGGGCATGCTCGGGCAGGACGTGCCGAAAGGCCTTATAGGGAATATTAAAAGCACCTTCGACTTACAAAGGACAGGAGTCACGCTGCAAGACGTGATGTGGAGATTCCGCGAATGGCTCGGCTGGGCCCCTTTTTCTCAATACGCTACACCTTTGATCAGCGTAACAAATACAACTTTAAAGGAGATAGAAAAGAAATTATTTATTTCAAGAAATATTCAGATAGATAACTGCGAGATAGCATCAGGCGGACGAGTTCTTTGGTCAAAAGCCGGCAGGAAGCGTTACGGTGTCGAAGACAGAAATAAATATATCGATATACAGCCTGGTGCCGAAGCGAAAGTCAGCGTTTCTCTTACGAACAATGGAGATGCGAACACGATTATTCTTTGCGCGGTTACGATCGGAGGTTTGAGCTATGACGAAGCGAAAAAGGTTGCTCTTGACAATATTATAGGTCCAAAAGATAACGATGCCAAAGAAAGAGCTCTAAAAAATATAGCCCTAGATCCCGAATCGGGCGGAACTAAATACACAGTCGATATTTATTGGCAGAATACACAACTATCCTCTTCCATGGATCAATCCCGCAGGGCTTACCTTGCCCCGCTTGCAGGCATAGGAAGAGGCAGTGTGCCGCCTCTTGAAATACCGGTAAAAGGACTAACTCCGGGAAGGCATCCGTGGAGCATTAAACTTTATGAGGGAAATTACGGCCTGCCCCTTATGACAGAGGGAATAGGGCGATATGATGTGTATACTTTGATGATAAGGTATCTGCAGAGGGGCGGAGAATTCGCAGTGAGAGTGCACGCGAATGATCCCGAAGAATTCCCCCAACAATATACAGCTGAGGAATTAAAGAAGATAAGAGGCTACAGATTGTTGGCTAAGAAACTGGCGATGGAAGGCGCAAAAGATATTTTAAGAAGAGATGTGGAATATACCCATCCAGAGGCAGCATGGATAAATGAATTCAGGATAAGGGCCGAAGACCTTATAAACGATATGAGCTTAGGGAGAAAACTTAGTGAGTCAAGCGACCCGTTCCTGGAAGCAACGTTTGGGGTGTTATCAGATGAACAGTTTGCGACCTTAGTAGGAATACAGGACCAGCCTCCTCTGATACGCGTTGGGGGAGAAAGAAGCAGGGTTGAAAAGGTAGGTTTATATGACAACGAAGGAAAGATCAGGAATAATTTTAACGCAGGCGAAGTTTTCAATCTTGGGGCTGTGGTGCAAAATACCGGAAATATGTCAGGCGATTTTGTATATACGCTTGAAATTAAAAATCATACAACCGGTTCTACAAAAGAGGTTACAGGGCATATCAAGATAAATGCCGGAGATTCCGCGCTTTTGAATATTCCGGGGATAACTATAAATGAAGGCGGGGAATACTCCGCTAGGATCACTATGTTACCAGCCGGTTTTGAAACCGGCGATTATATCATTAAGCCCGAAGATAAAGGTTTCATTAAGTTCAATGTCG
>PEWV01000077.1 GCA_002780005.1 Candidatus Aquitaenariimonas noxiae
TTAATTTTTCCTGATTTTTCTTTGGCCTTCCCCTCTTTGGTTTTGCCCTCTCCTTCAATTTTATATTTAAAAGATTTCTTATGTATTCGGGTGAAGCTATGAATTGAGATCTTATTGGCTCTGGTTTCTGAATATTAGCATCAAAGATAAAGTCCCGGTATCTTTTCTGCCGATCCAACTCATCTACGCCGAATGAGTTATATAAAGGGTTAGTTGTTATTATATCACATTTTTTACCATATGCTTAGTAATGATAGCTTGAGTATGGGTAGTCTTCTGGAGAAATACAAGACAGCGTTCTCATAGGATTTGTTTCTATATATTTGGCCAAAGCAAGCAAATAGCTATTCTCTTCTACAATATAACTTTTAAAACGATCCTGCCAAAAATGGCCTATGTGTTTATATTTGAATTTGTAATATTGGGCATAAGATAAATTTATTCTGTGCATAATGAAAGATATGTCATCTTCTGCTTTTAAGAGTAGGTGCACATGATTAAGCATAAGAACAAAGTTATAGAGCTCAAATTTGAATTTATCTCTATACTTAGATAGTATCTCCAGATATTTAACATAGTCTACATCTTCATGGAATATTTTCAGCTTATTATTTCCACGAGAAATTATATGGTAAGTAAGTCCTGCGTGCTTCAATCTTGCTATTCTTGGCATAAAAACCCCCTTTCGATATAAATACATCTCCCTATATCACATGACACCAAAAGGAGCGATTTTCTTTCAAAAAAAATAAAAATACTTGAAAAATTAATTATAACTTGTTGATTTGAAATGGGTTGGAGAGAACCGTCCCTAGCTATTACTATGTGAATAATTAACTTTTTTAATCTTTAACATTAATTTTACGACTAGATTAACTATTTTTAGGATATTTTATTATATAAGAAATTGTGCATAATGGCGTATGCGGGAAAGGGTAGACAATACTTCTTTTATCTTATTTTCTAATTCGTGCTACAAAAAGGATGCCGTTAGACCATATCCAGGGAGAAAATAAGCTTAATATCCTCTGAATTACTTTACCAAATTTGTTCAGCTCCCATTTAGTCGTTCTACTCCCCAGATATCTTGTCCAGTCAGTATATAGCCCTAATGACTTTGGGTAAATAAAATCATCCGGAGCGACATCAATAATCTCAAATCCCGTATTTTTCAGGAAAGCCTGCATCTCTTTTTTTGTATACACATATGAGTCAAATTTCATATTAAAACCCTGTATGCGTCTGATCCTGACTATCAATGCCTGGTAAGGTATGTGCAAGAGCCTTCTCATAAGATTAAGATACGGCACAGTAACGAGAAGGATGCCTCCTGGCTTCAAGATCCTATACATCTCTTTTAATGCTTTTTGCGGCCCTTCTTTAGAATGTTCTATAACCCCCAACGATATGACTGCGTTGAATGAATTATCTTCATAAGGCATTTCTAAAATGTTACCCCTGATGGTTTTTAGATTGCTGTTAAAATTTTTTATTTTTCCTAAAACATCTTCGTTTAATTCTATCCCTTCTATATCATATCCTCTTTTAGAAAAATAAATAAGCCATCTTCCTAACCCGCAACCGGCCTCTAAAATACGCCCATTTTTGGGTAAGTATTTTAAAAAAATAGGAGTTATGGTCTGGCACTCACAAAGCTTCGCGTGTTCTTCTATATCTTCGCCAACCCAAAACTCCGCACTATCCTCGTTCCCTTCCCTGCCTTCCTTTACAAAAATCGTATAACTCATATCATCACACCGGGCATTTTCCTTTTTCATAGGCTCTCAAGAACGCAGCGACAACTTCGGGATCGAACTGAGTGCCCGAGTTCTTTGAGATCTCCTGCACTGCCGCTTCAATGGGTTTCTTCTCTCTATACGGCCTATCGGTCGTGATCGCGTCGAATGCGTCTGCAACGGCAATAATTCTCGCTATGAATGGGATTTGGCTGCCTTTTAAGCCGTCAGGATACCCGCTTCCGTCAAATTTTTCATGATGGTGGCGAACACCTTTCACTATGTCTCCGGACTCACCTATAGGAGTTAATATGGTAGCGCCTATGGCAGCATGCTCGTTCATCTTTATACGTTCAGCCCCATTTAATTGCCCTTTTTTGTGCAGGACAACATCCGGGATACCTATCTTTCCTATATCATGCAAAAGCGCTGTTATATGTAGATCTACTTCCGAACATTCCTTATTATCTATCTCCTTAAATATCTCTAATGAGTGTTTGGTGACACGTCCAGTATGACCGCGCGTGTATTGATCCTTTGCGTCTATAGCTGCGGCGAGCGCTATCGATGTATTGATAAATAACCTGTGTTCTCTTTTATAAAGCTCTTCGATCTCATCTATCTTATGCCTTAAATTTTCTATAAGCTGGGCATTTGAAAGAGCCATAGCCGCGTCATTTGCTAAAGTAAGAAGCAGGCCTATTTCTTTTCTGTTTAATGGGTCCCCTGATATCTTCTCGCCTAAGATCAAAATGCCTAACAGTTGGTTCTTGAAATAACTGGGGATACAAATTTCGGCCCCAAGCACTTCCATTTGCCTTTTAACTTCTTCCAATAATCCGCTTGGATTTTTCGCTTTTAGATCTTTATAACTTAGTACTCCGTCACCATTTATGAAATGGTTTTTTCTGTCCGCAAACACGCGGATAAGCGGGTTCTCGGGGTCCAGTCTAGCGAATCCAACCGGTATCTTCATCCCCTTTTTCCCTTTACTCTCGACAAGTTTATAATAATTTTTATCCTGCTTATAGAGTAATATCGCGGCGTGAGTCACGTTAATATGCTCGCTGATCATACGTATTATCATGCGGATAAGATGCTCGGGCTTTCTGAACCTGATCATGCTTTTCGCGGCTATTTCAAGCTGTGTCTGGTAATCGGCTAAGAGCGGTTTAAATATTTGTTGAAGCATAATTCTTATCCCTTTTACTTATTTCTTGGGCTAAGCCTGTTATTTTTCTTTCTAATTCCGCTAAAATAAGCGGTTTTGTAAGATACGCCACTGCCCCCAACTTCTTGGCTTCCTCCATTTTACCTATATCGTCAATCGCTGTTACCATAATAACGATAGCGGACGAACCGATCTCCTTTATGCGTTTCAAAACAGTTATCCCGTCAATATCTTTCATTATGATATCAAGGAGGACTATATCGGGTTTCATTTCTTGCGCAATTGATATGCCTTTTTCGCCGCTTGTTGAGGTAAAAACCTCAAATCCTCTTTTTTTAAAGAAACTTTTGGTAAACTCACAGACATCTGTCTCATCATCAATAACCAAAATCTTAACCATTTTCTCAACCCTTTCTGTTATACATAATAACTTGATTACAGTGATACGTTATGATTACAGTGATACGGGGATACTTCTAATTCATAATACGCCTCACGTAACATTTTCTATCATCAAAATTGACCAAAAGCGCTACCTTCAAACCGGAAGCTTTGAGATAAGAAATCGTTTGCGTTTCAAAAACCTTTGGCATTAGCCCCGTAACCGCTTTGAGTTCAAGAATTATCTTATCTTCAATCAGCAAGTCAACTCTAAAAGTTCCGACTATTTCCTCTTTAAATTTTACAGAGAAGCTCTTTTGTGCTTCATATTTTACCTTTTCTTCCCGCAATATCAATTCTAAAGCATTTTGATATACTTTCTCAATAAAACCTGGCCCTAATTCATTGTGAACCTTGTAGCATGCTCCTATAATTTTTTCTGTTAATTCATCATTTTCCATCACAATCATCTTTACGTTTTATCATTGTAATCATTACTATTTTTCTTTCACTATTCTTTGAATTGCGGCCTCTAGATCTTTCAACGATGCCAGAGGTTTCTCAAAATAGGCGCGTACGCCCATTTCTTCGAGTTTTTTCTTGGCTTTGCCCTCATCCATATAAGCAGTTATTATGATAGATTTTGCTTTCGGGTGAACTTTTTTCAACTGCGCCACCACCTGATCTCCGTCTATTCCCGGCATTTTCAGATCGATAAGAACTATGTCCGGCTTTTTCTCCTTTGCCATATCTAATCCATTTACCCCTTTCGACGCAGAAAATACTTGATACCCCCTCGTTTCAAAATACTCTACGATCATATTTGTGAACTCAATTTCATCATCTATGGCCAATATTTTTATTTTTTCCATAGCAAACCTGCTCTTTCGTTTTCAAGTAGACTGGAACTCTAATGTAAATGTAGTTCCAACGCCCACTTTGCTTCTCACTGAAATCCTGCCTCTATTTTTTTCAATAACCTGACGCACTATAAATAGACCTAAACCGGTTCCTTTTCCGGGTTCTTTTGTCGTATAAAAAGGATTAAAAATTACATCTAATTTGTCTTCGGGTATACCATGTCCTGTATCCTCAATCTCTACGAGCACTTTATTACCCGGGCTTTTTTTGGCCCTGACTATTATCTTACCGTTCTCGCCTATTGCCTGGCCTGCGTTACGGATAAGATTAAAAAATATTTCCTGCACCTGTTTACGGTCAGCCAAAATACGCGGCAGATCTTTCGGTATCTCTTCTACAAAATCGATCTTTTCCAATTTCAGTTCATGGCCAACCAGAGTCATTACTTCATGCACTTCATCTTTTACTACGACTTCATCGGCTTTTAGCTCTTTGATGGGCTTAGCAAAGGCGGAAAGCCGCTTTGTAACTGCTGTTGCGCGATCTATTTCAGTTATGGTCTTATTCATTATATTTACGGCTTTATCTAATAATTCCTTCTCGCTTTTATCCTTATAAAGGCCTTCTTTGTAATTGAGGAGAAACGCCTCGCACTGACCCCTGGCTATACCAAGAGGATTGCATATCTCATGGTTTATACCCGCAGAAAGAGTTCCTATTACAGCCATTTTTTCTCTTTGCGCTGCTTCTGCCTGTGTTTTAGACAACTCCTCGAAAAGCTTAGCGTTCGTAATGGCTATTGCCAAAGTTCTCGCTAATGGTAAAAGTATATCCATATCGTCCTGGGTGTAGGGTTCGTCAGATTTTT
>PEWV01000075.1 GCA_002780005.1 Candidatus Aquitaenariimonas noxiae
TCAGACAGTTGAAAGACGCTCAAAAACCTAGCGTTACACCGAATGACAGGCGCAAATTAGTCAAGAAATCATATCCGACATGGGGTAGTGATTTACGGGAAATTCTTGAAAAATTAAAACTATTAACAGACCCTGAAGTAAGATCTTTATTACCTGATCCCGAAGGACACACAGCCTTAAGAGATGCCATTAATGGCACAATAAGTGATTTTTCGCTAGGACCTGATCTAATAAATAGATACCTAAGAAATATGCAAAGAATTGCCGAACTCGCTCTGCGCAATCTAGGCGAAGAACCTGAAAGCGCACCCGCTATTGGCCATCTGGCTGAAAATCAAAGCACTTATCTTATGGATACCATCGGAAGAATGGTTAAAAATGCAGTTGTAGCCAAGCAAGCGCTGGATCCATTGACAACAATAGAAGTGGTAACTAGCATGTTGCCTGACGATGCAGCAAGCATAAGAACCGCGTTCGATATGTTAACAGACAAATTACTCGAAAAAAAGACCGGAGAATCATTAACCGACGAGGAATTGACCGAAATATTAGAAAACGAGGAATTGGCATTAAACGATACCGAAAAACTTGTACTCACAAAAGTCGTGTTCCCAAACGAAGGCAGCGGCCCGCATGTGAGGGCGCGAGTTGACGATACATATTTGCCGGAATCTCAAGAAATACTAGCCAGATTAAGCAATGAGATCGCAGCGCGCAGGGCAGACTTGGACAAAATGAATGACCTAGAAAAGGCCCAGTGGCTTTTCGACTGGATGGATGCGAATAAAAATTGCAGAGAGGAACTTTTTGTAAGAAATATGCCTCCGCATCTTAGATTCATGCCGGATATCATCCGCGATTTAAATCCGCGGGTTCCTCCGGCCCTTCTTATTGCTGCCTCATTCCATGACATACAGAGATTTTTTGAAGGTTTTTATACCCACGTTGCGGACGAGCCTCCCGTAGGCAGTGAAGCTTTCCTCGATTATAAAGCGCACCAGCACTCTGAAGAAGCGGCGATATTTGTTACAAAATGGCTTCGGGAAGTAGGAGTAAGTCCTGAAGTTTTGCATGACGTAGGAATATTTGTTTTGCATCATGAAACCGGCATCACGGAACAATTGGCAAGAGAAAGAGGTTATCCTCTAGAATTGGTTTCTGATATGAATCTGTTGCAGCGGGCGGACGCAATTTCTCAATTCATCCCTCAGCTTTTAATCACTTCTGTTGTCGGAGTTGAGCGTGAACAAGGAGAAGGAAAAGGAATAGAGGTCATACGGTATAAATACGGACGCCTTATGCCTGAAGACAGAGAAGGCGTCAATAGAACCATAGAAAGGGGCCGGGATGTTTTCCAGCAAACCGAAGAAGGCAGAATTGTTTACGATGCATTCCAGGCTATCCGCCAGACTTACTACGCTCAAGCCGCCGAACCAAGCATAACGACGCAGGACGAATTGGAAAGATTGGCCAGGGAAAAATTTGAGGCGCGTTTCCAGGGAGACATCGAGCGCGCGGCTAGAGTAGAATCGGATACCTTAACTATATTGGTAACGGGTGCGGCAGGATTTATAGGTTCTAATTTCGTAGACCATATCCTCACTCCGGAAAATCAAAGAAGGCTTCTGGAAAAATACGGTAAAAAGTCGCTACGAGTAGTTGTTGTAGATAGTTTAACTCTGGACGGAACGCCGACCGGCTCAAGAGAAAACCTTCCGCAAGGCTATGCTGAGCATGGGAATGCAACAGAAAACGACCATGTAATTTTCTGCAGGGCTGATATAAGGGACAACGAGAGCATTTCGAAGATCTTCGGAGAATACCGTCCTAATATAGTAGTAAATTTCGCGGCGCAAGTAAGCGTCCCGGTATCCGAAAGAGATCCTCAATTAGATTACGAAATAAATATCGACGGGCTTTCAAATATACTTGAAAATTGCGTGAGGTTCGGCGCTGATAAATTCATTCCGATATCAAGCGCCGCGGTCTTTGGCATGACCACCCAGCAAGACCTTCCATTAAAAGAAAATGCGCCTATGCGGCCATTTTCTAATTACGGGAGAAATAAGGCGCAAGGCGAGACTATCACAAGGCTCGTCCATGAAAAATTCGGCCTTCCCTACACTGTTCTGCGCTTCGCTAATGTATATGGTCCGAGACAATCAGTAAAGCTCGGCGAAGCAGCCGTTATACCAGCGTTTTTAGACAGGATGCTAAAAGGCAGGCAGCCGACAGTAATAGCCGCTGCGGAGGAAGGCGCATTAAATCCTCAAGGCGGGCTTAGAGATTATGTATTTGTAGGAGATGTAGCCGAGGCAGCAACTCTCGCGTGCCTGGGGAACGGAAATAACCAAGCCTTTAACATCGGCACAGGACACGGGACAAGAACTGCCGAGCTCGTGGACCTGATAAATGAACTCACAGGCGAGAATATAACGCCGCAACCCGGGGCTCCGAGAGAAGGCGATATAGCAGTTTCGCTATTTGACCCGGCCGGCGCTAAAGAAGGTTTGGGTTTTGAAGCAAAAGTTCCGCTACAAGACGGTTTGAGGCAAACAATAGATTTTTATCGCAGCCATATTGCCAGAGAATATGCCAACAGCGTGCCTGTTCCGTTCAGCCAAACAAGCCATGACGCATCGGAATTAGAGCAGGTTTTAAATGAAGCGATCACCAACATTGATAATTTAAATCAAGCAAGCCCTGCTGCTAGAGCAGCTGTGCGGGAAATAATGGATATATACGAAAATAATACTAGAGACTTCGTTTTGATGCAACTCGAGAGGCGGCTCGATACTGTTAAAAAATTTAAAGAGCACTACGGCGATGGCGCTGTAAGCTTAGCAAGAGCACCCGGAAGGGTTAATCTGATAGGAGAACACACGGATAATCAGGACGGTTTCGTATTTCCTGTTGCTATAGATAAGGATATTATTATCGCTTTTAGACCGACTAATGACGGAACCGTGACTTTGCACAGTACTGATGAAAATCAATACGCTAACGGCCAGGCCGGCGTAGACTTAACGCCATTCAACGCGAACGATGTTCCTTTTGTTACAAAAACCGAATTTGGAGCAGATGTCGAAAAGGCTCCGGATACATTACGTATAGGCCAAGCCGGAATAGGGGATCCGGCCGGCCAGGAAGTTGAGATTTACGGTAAAACCTTTACCTATATTATAGGCTCTGCTAAAGGCCTGCGCCGTTTTGCGAACCGGCCTTTAAAAGGCGTCCAGATGCTTATCGAAGGCCGCTCGGATTACGGCGGCATTCCCCAGAAGGCAGGCGTAAGCTCCTCTTCTGCCTTGACAGTAGCTTCTGCCATAGCCCTAGCAAGCGCAAACGATATTGCAATAGGCCCTGTTCAACTTTCAGAGCTTACATGCGACTGGGAAAGATACCAGACAGGCGGCGGCATGATGGACCAGTTTGCGTCTATAAACGGCCAGAAGGGCCGTTCAATATTCTTGGATTGCAGACGCGTCGAAAATGCTGAAACGCCTGAAGACGCATTCGGCTTTGAGACGTTACCATTACCTGCAGGTTATAAATTAGTAGCTATGAACACAAAAGAAGAATCGGCGCAGGTAACTTCTGAATATAATGAAAGACGCTCCTGCGTTGAAATAGGAACACGGTGGCTTATATACTTCTTTTCAAAGCAGCATCCCCAGACTATAGGTAAAATAAAAAGAATGAGGGACATAACACCTGAAAATCTCGGCATAACAGAAGCGCAAATAAACGAGATTTTGAATCTGCTGCCTTTAAAGACGACAAAGAAACAAATTCTTGAATCAGAATACGGACAAACCGACCAAGAGTTTCTGGACAAAATATTCTCAGAGCGCCAAACTAAGAGGCGTTACTATCGGATCCGGCAGAGATGCCGATATCAGACTGCGGAAAACGCACGCGTCCTGGCTGCGCGTCAGGCTTTAATTGACGGCGATATAGAAGCGTTCGCAAGGGCTATAAATGAAGGCCAAACTAATAAAACAGACGGCGGGGCGCAGAACGGCATACAAAATAGCTCGCCCGGTTTAAATGCTATAACTAAGATCGCGCTTAAAAGCGGCGCTATATCGGCAAGGCTTTCCGGCAAAGGCTGGGGCGGAGTGGCAGTGGCTATAATCCCGCCAAATGTGAACACTGATGAATTCATCGAGCGTGTCCGCGCTGGGTATGAGAGAAGAAGAGGCATAAGCCTCGAAAAAGGTAAGGATATATTCGTTTGCAGTACCTCCAGGGGCGCAGGTGTAGAAAATTATAACACTACCACGGAGCGGCCATTCTTGCCTCTTGAACGCGCAGTGGCAGATTCCGAAACGGCTGCCGGAAGAATTCTTGATCTAAGCCGCGACTGGCAGAGCTGGCAGACGTACGAACAGGAAGTTTTAGGCTTGGCGCGCGCGATACGACAACCTCGCAAAATTCAGCCTGTCATCCCAGCGGCGGGTTCTAGTACGCGCTGGAAAGAAAGCCAGGGCCAAGGTTCAAAGAATCTAGCCCTAGTCGACGGCAAACCTTCTTTGGGCCTTATCCTTGATAACCTTAAGTATGTACAAGAACTTGACCCGACCGTGGAAATAGAAAAACCTATTATAGTACTCGGAGCTGAAGGCACCGAAGAGAGCCAACAAATCGAAGAATATTTGAAAGAGGCTGGATATTATGATAACGTCGTGATCGTCAGGCAGTCAAACCCAATAGGAACAGGTAATGCCGTTTATACAGCCTTCGATCAGGTCCCGGGATTACAGAATTTTGACGGAGATGTTTTGGTCATGTGGGGAAAGATGGCTGTCTCTCGTCCAGAGACTATATTGAATAGTATATGGCTGCATCAAGGCTTGCGCTCTACTACTACGGGCGCTAATGTGGCAATGACAATACCCACAACAATAAAAGAAAATCCTTACGCCTACTTGTCCATAGACGAAACTACAGGCGATGCTACCGATATTTTAGAAACGCATCTCGAAGGTGCGGTAAAAATAGAGCAAGGGCAGGACAATGTCGGTGTCTTCCTTGCTTCAGGCAGAGAATTATACCGAGCGTTAAATGAAGTCCACGAGCAATACTACGATCCCGGGCAAGATAAATATCCGCAGCTTGCAAAAGGAGAATTCGGCTTTCCTAACTGTATGGTCCCCAAACTGACACAAGACGGTTTAAGGGTACGCGCATACCCGACAGCCCATCCTTATGAAGCGCTGGGGATAAGCTATCTGGACGACGCGAAAACAGCTGCCGGATACAGGCGCGGATTGGAAGCGCAAAAGCCCGGAACATATCCTTCTTCAACCAAACACGCTATTGCAACTCAACCCATACAAGCCGCTCAAAGAGAACAATGGGCAAGATCCTTCGTGGATTCGGTGCACGCTGAGGTCGCAAAATTAGAAGAAGGACAAAGGCTTGGGATCGTTCTGGATACAAGCATCACAAACTTAAGAGATTACGCGCCCGCTCTTATAAGAGAACTCGAAGCAATGGCCGAAAAAGAAGGATTTAAGGATAAGCTCGATATTATTGCGGGAGAAGAGCCGGCATTGCTCATTCAAGTCTATGATTATTTAGGCAGAAATAAGAATGCGATCGTAAGAGGCGTAATAAAATACGGAAATATTCAAAATTATAATAGCAGGTTCCATAGAGCGGAATTAAGCGAAAGAATAAGTCTTGTGGCAGTTAATGATGCAAATGTGCAGAATACGGATTCAGCTAACTTGCACTATATACCTATACTACCGATAATCGCATCATCATTAACAGGAGAGTTACGGCCGATACCGTATATAAATAAGGAGGATGGAGAAGGGATCGTTACTTCTATATTGACAATTTTACCGCCCGCGGCACCGGTCTTACAGGATTCGCTGGAAGAATTATACAACGAAGATAGTGAATTCCTAAGCAACGCTTAATCTTATCTCAAAATTTTCAGTTTTGTTTCGAAAACTTTCAGCCTTAATTTAAGTTTTTCAAGCTCTTTTTTAATATTGATCTTTTCACTCTGGAGCGAGTCTATTTTCTGAAGCCATCTATTGGCTTCTTCTTTGGATATGCTAAGAGCGCCCTCTTTCGAAAGCAAGGTATTAAGGTCTTTCATTGTCCGCTCGATATCCAATAGCGTAACTTCGTGTTCTTTTATTTCACCCCTCAGGTCTTTTGCTTCTTCCTTTATAACGTCTATTAGGGGATCAAACTTATGCTGAAGCCTTCCTATATCAGAACCCAGCCTTGTCTCTTCCCCTCTTAACTCTTTCTTTAAAATATCAATTTTTGAATTTATATTTTTCCTTTTCTCATTGAGCTCCCTTGTTAGCAAAGAAATTTGCTCCTCGGAGCGTTTTTTATCTTCAATGACGCGCTTGAATGCCGGATCCTGGTGAAGAACCATGCCGACCTCGTCATCGTTTACGCGCGAAGAGCAGCCTCCAAGGAAATATAAAGATATTATAAAAATTCCGAATAGTACTTTTCTTGACATGCTCAATCCTTTAAGACAAGAAACGGAGCCTTGTTCAGGCTCCGTTTCTGTATTGAAAAAATTATTTCTAGCTTTCTTTTTATTTATTTTTTCTTGAAGCTGCCTAGAAAATCCTGCATAGATTTATTCGCTATATCTTTGCAGCCTAGACCGAAAGCCAAGGCGCATCCTAGGCCGATCGCCGCTACGATAATCTCCAAAGTAAATGTTATCAGCCTGACGGCTACCCTCAGTTGTTCAAGCATTACTACTACCACAAATACAGTAATTACAACTTGAACTATCTGACTTATCATTTTAGATTGAGGCAGGCCTGCGTTATTCGCAGCGGTATAAACAATTGACGCCAGGAAATTCGCTAAAAATAATCCTAGCGCAAGTACAAACATCGCGGCTATAACATTTGGTACATAAGCGATTACCCTATTCAAAAGGGATGCCGTGACTGTTAGGCCAAGGGCATTTATAGCGGCCATAAGGACTATTAGGATAATGAACCAATAGAAGGCTATTCCTATAAGTTCACTTAAGCTATATTTTATATCACCTTTGATCAAAATAGAGGATATCTTGGCCTTTTTCGAGATATCATCCAGTTTTATCAACTTTAATCCTCTTGTAACAATCTCCCGTACTAATTTGGCTATTATCCACCCCACCACAAGTATTATTAACACCCCTAAAAGGTTTGGTATAAAGCCTCCTACTCGCACAAGAAATTCTCTTGCCGGAACAATAACTATTGACATCTTACTACCTCCTTTCATATATACGTATAATATTACTGAAATTATAGATATAAGAAGTTTACCTTACAATTATCTATTTGTCAAGCTGTTAAGTAAATTCAAAACTTAGCCTGTTGACATTATGCTTGCTTGTAAAACTTCGATTAAAACAAGTACCGGGTCACGATCTACTTGATTAATTCTATAAGGAGAGGCATTATTTGCGGGCCGTCTAAGCTGCCAAGAGAACCCTTTTTGGCTTCGGATTCGCCAAAGCGCTTAAGGCCGTCCGATGTTATATTACCACCTACAACCAATAATGGCACAGGATCGTCTGAATGGGCCTTTAACTGGCAAGGCGTGGAATGGTCGCTTGTTATAGCTATAACCGTATTCTTCAAATCTATCTTAGGAAGAAGTTTGCCAAAGAAGGCTTTATCTATAACTTCTATTGATTTCTTTTTACCGGCAAAATTTCCGTCATGCGCCGGTTCGTCAGGGCCTTTTATATGTATATAGAGCGCTCCATAATCCTTCATACGTTTTACTACCTTTTCCACCCTTAAGCCATAATCATTCTCCATATTGCCTGTAGGAAGCGGCAACTCGACCACATTCATCCCTGTAAGGAGGGCTATTCCTCTTTCAACGGGCATTTCTACAAAACAGCCAAATTTCAAACCGTATAGCTTGTCTATTTTTGGGAATTTCGGCAACCCGTCACCTGCGTCTCTGGCGAGTATTATATTGCCCTGCATTTTTTTACTGTTAATTCGTTTTTTATTTATCTCTGAGGCTTCAAGCACGGCCCTGGATTTGACTACAAATTCATTAGTAAGCCCTGCAGCTTCTTTAGCCTCTTTTGTATCCTTCAAGGGTTTGCATTCCAGGGCTATGTCTTCAAATTTCTCTTTAGCAACTCCAAAAACGCCGTGCCTTTCATACGCAGGATCCGTATTTGTTACCTCTGCAGAGAGCTTGCCGCCTTGGCGATATATAACCAGAACCCCTCTGTGCCCTATTGTATTCTTAAAAATAAATTTAGCCGGATAGGCAGTAAGTTTAACTTTTTCATTTATTTCTTTTGCTAATGCGGTCGCTTCTTCTGTGGTAAGATTCCTTCCCACCCTGCGGTCAACGAGCTTGTTTGAGCCGACCTCGCAGGTTGCGAAATTCACTCTGAACGCAATGTCGCCGTCGTTAACCTTCAATCCTTCGGCATACGACTCGAGCGGGCCTCTTCCAGTATAATATTTATGCGCGTCATATCCTAAAATACTTATAACGGCTATATCCGATTCAGGGGCAATCCCTTTTCCTACCGTATAAACAATGCCCTGTTTTCCGATTTTGGCAAGATTATCCATATTCGGCGTATTGGCGGCCTCAAGCGGTGTCTTATTGCCAAGTTCTTTTATCGGCCTATCGCCAAGCCCATCTAATACCACATACAAAAGCTTCTTCATTTTTACATCCCCTTCTCCCTAACTACTAACTACTAACTACTGCCTTACCCGCACTTCGAGTATCCGCATGAATGACATACCATACAACCTTCCTCATGTCTAAGAGCGCCGCCACAATCCGGGCATACTCCGACAACGCTGCCGAGTTTTGTCTTTACTGAACCTCCTGGATTTCCGGAATCATTAGAAGCGTGCTCGTTTTTTGGCTCAGGAGGGATTTCGTCTTCCTTTTTTACCTTAATGAGCTGTTTCTCTATAGCTCTTGCTATGGCATCAGAGCAGGAAAATATCCTGCCGCCCTTTTCCCAACTTGGAGAAGGACATCTTATGCCTTTCAATTGCTCTACTATAGAATTCTTATCAATACCGCTTCGTAAGGCAAGTGATGCCAATCTTCCTATAGCCTCAAGCTGGCTCATCGCACAGCCGCCTGCCTTGCCCATCGACATAAACACTTCGAACGGAAGACCTTTGTCATCTTCATTAATTGTTACATATAGATTTCCACAACCTGTCGTCACCTTGGTTGTCGTACCCCTTGTTACTGACGGCCTTGGCCTGGGATAAATCTTTCTTTCATTATCATGCACTTCCTTCTTGCTATCAGTCTTCGTACCTGACGAATTGTCTTTTGAAACAGTCAGGACCTGTTCTTCGCGGCTGCCGTCTCTATAGATGGTGACACCTTTACATCCCAGTTTATAAGCAAGCATATATACTTTTTTTACGTCTTCCTCTGTGGCATTGTGTGAAAAGTTTACTGTTTTTGAAACGGCATTATTTGTATACATCTGAAATGCCGCTTGCATTTTTATATGCCAATCGGGCGTGATGTCATGCGCCGTAACAAACATCTTTCTCACGTCTTCGGGAATTTCCGGTATCTCTTGTATAGAGCCCTTTTGGGCGATAAGCTTCATCAACTCCACTGTATAAAAACCTCTTTTTTTCGCTATTTCCTCGAAATAAGGATTCGTCTCGGGAAGGGCGTCTTTGTCCATTACGGTCCTTGTATAGCTTATAGCAAACAACGGTTCGATCCCGCTCGAGCAGCTAGCGATTATGCTCAATGTCCCGGCAGGCGCTATGGTTGTCAATGTCGCATTTCTGAAACGAGGCTTTGCAGGCTTATTATATATGCTTTTCCCGAAATTAGGGAATGCGCCTCTTTTGGCTGCCAGCTCTGAAGATGCGTTCTGGGCTTCTTTAAGAATAAAGCTCATTAGATCCTTAGCGATCTTTACGCCTTCCTCTGAATTATAAGGAATGCTCAGTTTCAGCAGCATATCCGCAAAACCCATAACGCCCAAACCGATCTTCCTGTTCGCTTTTGTCATCTCCTCGATCTTCGGTATGGGGTAATTGTTCATATCTATTACATTATCTAAAAAATGAACAGCTATTTTAACCGTTTTAGCTATCTTTGTCCAATCTATGCTCTTTTTTTCTTCATCAACCATTCTTGACAGGTTTACTGAGCCTAGATTGCAGCTTTCGTAAGGTAACAGCGGCTGTTCGCCGCAAGGATTCGTCGACTCTATCTCCCCTACGCTTGGCGTAGGATTATCTTTATTGATTCTATCTAAAAATATTATTCCGGGCTCACCGTTCTTATGCGCCATTTTTACGATAAGGTCGAATACCTCTTTAGCCTTTATTCTATTTACCGGTTTTTTTGTACGAGGATTGACAAGATCGTATTCTTCATTGTTTTCAACCTGTTTCATAAATTCTTCCGTAAGCGCGACTGATATATTAAAATTTGATATTTCCTTATCCTTTTCTTTACATTGTATAAATTCCAGGATATCCGGGTGGTTTATGCGTAAAATCCCCATATTAGCGCCGCGCCTCGTCCCTCCCTGTTTAACAGCCTGCGTAGCGGCGTCAAAAACTTTCATAAACGAAACCGGGCCGCTAGCTACACCGCCTGTCGTTTTCACAACGCTGTTTTTTGATCGAAGGCGCGAAAAGGCAAAACCTGTCCCCCCGCCGCTTTTATGAATTAACGCTGTCGATTTAAGCGCGTCAAAGATCCCTTCCATAGAATCTTCGATCGGCAAAACAAAACAGGCTGATAACTGCTGAAGGTCTCTCCCGGCATTCATAAGAGTCGGGGAATTGGGGAGAAATTCTAATTTAGATATTGCTGAATAAAACTCTTCTTCCGTTTTCTTGATATCTGCACTTTTATTATAAAGGAGGTCTGCTTGCGCAATATTATTTGCAACGCGGCGGAACATGATTTGCGGGCTTTCTTTCACTTTACCGCTTTCGTCTTTTTTGAGATATCGTTTTTCCAAAACTTTCATGGCGTTGTCGGTAAGTTCCGGCCTTTGCTGAGCAGAAGTCTCCATTTTTTCTCCCATTCTCTTTTTATATAAGGATTATTTCGTTTTTTATCGTGTACCAATTGCAAAGCATACCACATAAAGTATAAGCAGTCAAGAAAAAAAATACAATATATGGTATTTTGAATTTTTTAAAAATACTATTTGTTGTGGTTTTTGAGGATTACCCGAGGAAATCATTTTTTATAAGTTATATATTATGCCGGATGAAAACAAAAAAAATTAAGCCCTTGTTATTTCCTCGATTTCACTATCTTGATATATGTTTATAGATGGCTTTGACATTAACAAGGGCTTAATAAAAATTTATCCTATTTTTTCTTCTCTTCTTTGTTCGCCTGAAGGGCGTCTTTCAATTCGCTAACGCCCGCGATCAATGCTATAACGCCTCCGAAAATAAGCATTGCCGGAACTACTGCCTGCAGGCCTCTTATGAACCATACGCGCCATACGATAAGCAGTACAAGTCCCACTACAGCTGCCAGCGCTCCTAGTACTACGCTCAATACTTTACCCATTTATATCACCTCCTACTTTAAATATAAACTTTATGTTTTCATTCTACATTCTTGGAGTTTTTTTGTCAAGATTTTTTTCTTGAAGCGGTCTTGATAAACTAAAAAAATATGTTAGGGCCTTGTTCTCAGGTCCATAGGCAATCTCACGGTAAAAATACTGCCCCTGTCAAGTTTGCTTTCCACATAAATCCTACCCTTGTGCAATTCGACTATCTCTTTTGTTATGGCAAGACCTAAGCCTGTGCTGACAATATTGCCGTTTTGGAAAGAAACACGGCTAAATTTTTCAAATATCTTGTCGATATCTTTTTTATCTATTCCTCTTCCCGTATCTTTCACGACAACCTCTATGGCCTTATCTTTTTCCCTCAAGGTCACATCAACCTTACCGCCATCCGGTGTAAATTTAATCGCATTCCCTATCAAATTATTCAGCACCTGGGTTATTCTATCCGAATCTGCCCATAACCCCTTGATATCACTTCCTATATGGGCCGAGACAGAAATTCTTTTTTTATTAGCATTTAGTTTGAGCGCTTCTACCACGTGATTTGTAATCTTTGCTATATCTACTAATTCCCTCTTCATCCCCATTTTTCCGGCTTCCATTTTAGATAAATCCAAAAGGTTTGTCACGAGGCGATTTAATCTTTCCACGTTCTGATTAGCCAGAGAAAGGATTTCTTCCTGTTTCTTTGTTATTTTACCAGGGATCCTGTCCAATAAAAGCGCTATGGCCTCTTTTACGGTTGCTAAAGGCATCCTTAACTCATGCGACACGATAGAAACAAAGTCTGATTTTACTTCGTTGAGTTTCCTCATTTTCTCGTATTCTTGCGAGTTTCTTATAAGAAGGGCCGCCTGGTTAGCTATAGTCACCAGCATATCCATGTCGTCTTGATTAAATATTTCCCTGGTCATTTTATTATTGACGTTAAGTACACCCAGTAATTCTCCGCCTGCCACAAGGGGAACTGTGAGTAAAGAATTAGTGCTATACCTTCCGGGTCTCCGTTGAAATGCCGGATACTTATTCAAATCATCTATTAAGAGTGGCTTCAATTCTTTCGCCACCCACCCCGAAATACCTTCGCCAAATTTGACCTTTGCCTGCTTAACTATTTCTTCTTCAAGCCCTTTAGACGCTCTTATCCTCAATTCATTCTGCATTTTATCTACGAGCATAATAGAACCTATCTCAACCTTTAAAATAGAAACTACTTTTTCTATAAGCATATCCAGCAATTTCTCAACATTGGATATAGTAGCCAACTCCTGGCTTATTTGATATGCCAAAGAAAGCCTGACTATCCGCTTTTTTAATTCTTCCATATCTAGCCCGTCTATGTTCTGCGATAATTTATCCAGCCCTATAGCAAACATGTTTTTTTCCCCGGTTCATTTATTGATCAGTTCGTCTATCTTTTCCAAAAGGATTCTTAGCTCAAACGGCTTTCTAACATAGTCGACGGCCCCTATGTCCTTATAAATCTTCATCATCTTTTCGGCCTCATCCTTATCTGCGGTAAATATGATTATGGGTATATTTTTTGTTTTTTCATCCGCCTTTAATTTCTCGCAAACTTGGTAACCGTCCATATCGGGCATCATTATATCCAGCAAAATAAGATCGGGCTTTTCCCGCTCCACTATTTCAATGGTCCTTTTGCTCGTGTAAAGAGGCACGACTGCGTAATTGTGAAATTCAAGGCGCATCTTCATCAATGTCACGAGATCTAATTCATCGTCGACTATTAAAATCTTTTTCTTATCCTGCATTTAAGTTTCCGTTTTTAGTATATGCTGTAGGAATTGTATCAGCCTTTAAACTAACTGTCAAGAATCATTTGTAATTACACACTAATCATGCTCATCAAAACTATGTTATTGCTTCTTATATTCCGCCGTTACGGTAGTTCTTATGCCGCCGCGTACGTTAAATTCGCCCGTAACCTGCATCATGCGGGGGCGGGTTACCGCAGTTAGGTCATTTAAAATCCTATTTATAACGTGCTCGTGAAATACACCTACAGAACGGTAAAATATCATATAAAGCTTCAAGGATTTCAGCTCAAGGCATACTTTATCAGGAATGTATCTGATATTAATGCTGGCGAAATCCGGCAGGCCTGTCTTGGGGCACATACATGTAAATTCAGGAAATTCTATTTCTATTGTATAGTCCCTATCCAGATACTTATTCTGCCACACTTCAAGTTTCGGTGTTTTAAGCCTTCGAATATTCTCCTGTAATCCCTCGTAAGAAGATCTCTTTTTCATCGTTTTCTTGCCTCCGCTTAAACTGTACGCTGTTCGCCGTTCGCTGTACGTTCTTTATCTTATTCCCGCCAATCTATGAATCTGAGGAATTATTTCTACAGCCTCGAGCTTGTCAAGACATGCGTCCTGGAAACGAGCCAATTTCCCTGCCTCCGGCTCCCTGGCTCCGTTAATATAAGTGACAGGCTGCAGAACCAAAACAACCTTCGGATTAATTTCTGCAATAATATCGCGCATGACCTTTATATCGTCTTCTAGGGTATCGGCTGTAACGACAGCTTTGACAAATACTTCTTTAGCGAGCGCTATATTTAAAAATTCTGCGTGCTCGCGCCAGAAATCACGGAGGCGCGTAGCGCTGGGAAGCTTGAAATCCATGGCTATTATATCTACATAATCTATAATCTCTCTAAGCGCACCCGGCATGGTCCCATTGGTTTCTAAGTAAACTTTTTTGCCGATAACCTTCAGCGCCAGCAAAAATTCTTTTAAGAATTTTTTTTGAACCAAGGGCTCTCCGCCTGTAATTGAAATCGAATGATAATCGTCATTAAAGTGCACTATTTCATCCAGCAGATCTTTTGCGTAATACTCTTTGTATGACGATATCCTGGTATCGCAGAAACGGCATGATCCTAAATTGCATCCGTAGAATCTCACAAAAACTTGTTTGATCCCTGCGTACACACCTTCGCCCTGAATCGAATAAAAAACTTCAGATATTTTTGCTTTTTCCATATATTATGGGATCCTCAATGCCTGCCTTTTTAAAACCATTTATCCTAAAAAGGCAGCTATCACATTTTCCGCAAGGTCTACTGCCGCCCTTGTAGCAAGACCACGTTAGATCATAAGGAACCTTGAGCGCTAATCCTATTTTTATAATATCGGTTTTATCCTTTTGTAAAAGAGGCGTGAATATTTTTATTGAATTACCTTTTATTCCGGCCTTTGTTCCGCTATCGGCCACCTTCTTAAAGGCCTTGAAATAAACCGGCCTGCAGTCCGGATATCCCGAATAATCCTGGGTATGCGCCCCTATAAAAATCGCTTCCGCCCTACTTGCTTCAGCGAATGAAAGGGCAAAGCTTAAGAAGATCGTGTTCCTGGCAGGAACGTAAGTCGAGGGTATCTCTTTTATGATTGGTTTTTTATGCTGCGGGATATCTATATTCCTATCCAACAAAGAACTGCCACCCCATGGAAGCTTAAAACTTAAGACCTGAAAATCGCATCCGGCTCTTTTTGCGACTTTCCGAGCCGAAACTATCTCTCTTTTATTCCTCTGCCCATAATCAAAAATAAGGCAACTACACTTATAACCAAAACTTTTGGCAATATACAAAGTGGTGGATGAATCTATCCCGCCAGAAAGAAGCACTATCGCGTTTTTCATCTCTCACGATCTCGGTTAAGCTATTATTCCTTATAAATAAGAAGCGGCGGACGTATCTGTTTCCCAAACAGTAACCTTAGCTACCTTTAAACTTTCAGCCTTTTTAAGCTTCAAGCTCAAATTATAGTGAATGAATTTGGCAATATTCTCTGAGGTAGGATTTACTTTTTTGAAATACGGCACGTTATTTAAATATTTATGGTCCAGGACCGTCAATATTTTTTTTAAGCAGTGTTTCAGTTCTTTAAAATCCATGACCATGCCAAGGTCATCTAAACCATCCGAGCGCACAATAGCTTTCACTTTCCAGTTGTGGCCGTGAAGCGCTTCGCATTTACCTTTGTAATGACGCAGGCGATGGGCGCTGTTAAATTCTGAAATTATTTCTACCTCATACATATATATTATTTAACCGATATAGCCTCGACCGGACAGCTTTCAGCTGCATCTTTTAGATCGCAACTCGTGGATTTAAAATCTTTCACGCGAGCTACGCTATCGTCGCCCATTTCGAAAACATCCGGGCACGTATCCACGCACAAGCCACAACCCGTACATAAGCTTTTGTCTACTGTAACCTTTGCCATATTAATACCTCCTGTTTTAAAAATCGCATTAACTCTTTATTCTGACTATTCGTTTATCAATGTCTTAAGCAAAGACTCATCCGGAATATTAGAACCCTTTTCTCTTACATTACCTTTTTTATCTATGGCGAAGAGCGAAGGGACCCCAAAGACGCCGTATTTCTGGGATACCGCGCCGTCCGTATCCATCAATATGGGATATGGCATGCTATTTTTGCCTATAAAACTCGCTATCTTGTCTTTTCCTTCTTGTATATAAACAGCCAACACCTGCAAACCTTTTCCGTTATACTCGCTGTATAGTTTTTTCAAACCCGGAATTTTCTCTTTGCAATAAGGGCACCACGTAGTACTAAAAACCAATAGCACCGCATCCTTGCCTATAAAATCATTTAAACTAATATTCTTGCCGTTTATATCCGCAAGCGTGAAATCTGGAGCTGGACCAGACGACGCATTTCCGCCTTTACCATCCGCGCAGCCTGTTTGATATAGAAACGCGAAAGCTATAAAAGTAGCCAGAATATAGGAAATGATTTTCTTTTTCATTTTACCTTCTCGTTCAAACCATTAATTTTCCCGTTGCAATTAAAAAATATTCGCCTATAAGTATAAGGATCCAGCCAAATACCTTCTTTATCCGTTCAAGCCATAAGCCGGCCTTTGGCATCGACGCTATTAAACCCGTAAATGTGCCTAGAACTACTAGAAGAAAGCCCATGCCAAGAGCAAATACGAACATAAGCGTCATGCCGAATAGAACATTCTGTTTCGTAGCCACATACCCTAATATAACAGCTAAAGGCGGAGCCGTGCATGGCCCGACTACGAGACCTGAGGCCGCGCCGACAAGAAAGCTCGGCACAATACCTTTGCCTTTTGAAAGGAATTTGCCTTGGGTCAAAAATTTTGGTATTGGTATCTCAAATACGCCAAGCATGGATAACCCCAGCAAAGCGCAAAGGTTCCCTACAAAAAAATTGGTCAAAGGGTTAGTCGCTATTCGGCCGAACAGGCTCCCCGTCAATGCGGCAATGCCGCCTAATACGGAATAAGCGAAAGCCATTCCAAAAACATAGAATAGGGATAATAAAAAAGCTTTGCCTTTTGATTTTACTCCGGAGGCGCCTATGTAGGAAATAGTTATGGGAATAATAGGATAAACGCAAGGGGTAAAACTTACTGCTACTCCTCCCGCAAAAGCTGCCAAATAGGCTAAAAGCGGAGCTCCTTCTATATACACTTCAAAGTTAGACAAGAGACCTTGTATCACAAAACACTCTCTATCTCAGATCTGAACTTTTCCTTTTGCGTAATGCCCATTATTCTTTTTACCTCTTCCTTGCCCTTGAATATTATAAAGGTAGGTATGGACATTACCCCGTAATTTGACGGCACTTGAGTATTGGCGCTTATATCGATCTTGCCAAAATCAGCCTTTCCGTTCAAATCTTCCGCTATATCTTTCAGAACAGGTTCCATCCTTTTGCACGGTTGGCACCAATCCGAGAAAAAATCAAGCACAAAAACTTTACCTGACCCTAAAACTAAATTTTCAAAATTTTCATCTGTAATGTTTTTTATATTTTCCATGCTTAGCCTATGGTTAAAGAAAAAGGGTGAGAATGTTTTTTCTCATATCTTTCGCATATCTCACCCTTTTTTATTTTTATATCCCTACGGGATTATTACCTCGGGGTTCCTGATTTCAAACCTTCTTGATAACCATCTTTAAAACCTGATGCGTAGCCTTCTTGATATGCCTCTTGATACAAGTCGACCGTCTGTGATGTTCTTTGCACCTGTCGCGGGGTCGGTTCAACCGGAGGATTGTTTCCTTCCGTCATCACATCCAGAAGAACGTTACCGAGAATACCCGTTCCTGCCCCTATCAAAGCGCCCTTACCTGCTTTTCCGCCGCTAGCCCCAGCTGCTATCGCGCCTGTGCCGGCGCCGAGAAGCCCCTCTCTTAGAATCTTTGACGAATTCTGATCTGCGGCGAGTGCTTGCACGGTAAAATAGACAAGGCCGAAAGCTAGGACAAATACGACTACTATAAACCTCTTCATTTTAACACCTCCTTAATTTTCAGTTGTATATTATAACACAAAAAGGGACAAAAAACTATCTTATTTATGCACCACTTTATTGTGTTTTTTGGTTTGACTGATTTTTGATTCTACGGAGCTAATAAGCTTATCAAATGAAACCTGAAATGCCTTAACGCCTTCGTCCTGGATCTCCTGGCAGGTCTTTTCTACGTTTATCCCAAAAGACGCCAAATCTTCTAAAACGTTTCTCGACCCTTCTAGATCATTTTCAATCCTAACACCCGGTTTACCATGATCCCTGAACGCTGCCAAGGTCGAATCCGGAATAGTGTTTATGCTCTGGGGCGCCACTAGTTCTTCAACGTACTTGACATCGCTGTATGATGGATTTTTCGTGCTCGTACTGGCCCATAAAACTTTCTGTATGCGCGCGTCGTTTTCCTGCAATTCGCCGAAATTCTCATCAGAGAACAAGTCTTTAAAACGCTGATATATCATTTTAGTATGCGCAACGGCTGAGCGGCCTATCAAGGACTTGATTTTTAGGGATCTTGCTTTATCTTTTTCGATAACCAGTATTTTCTCCAGCATATTATCTATTTTTGTATCGAGGCGGCTTATAAATACGCTTGCCACGGAATTAACTCTGTCCAGGTCCTCGTCCCTCTTTAACCTATCTTTAAGGCCGTCAATATAAGCGTTAACGATAGCCTCATAATGCTGCATTGAAAAAAGCAGCGTCACATTCACGTTTATGCCTTCGCTTATCAAAGTCTTGATAGCTTCCGGTGATTCTTTTGTGCCCGGGACTTTTATCATTATATTTTCTTTTCCTATGCGCTTAAATATCCTTTTAGCATCATTTATAGTCTTAGATACATCGTGCGCGTATTCCGGAAGCACCTCGATACTGACATAGCCGTCTTCACCTTTTGACCTCCTGAAAACGTCGTCCAAAATATCTGCAGCCATAGAAACATCACGAATGGTCAGTTCATCATAAATTTCTCTGGCACTTTTGCCGGATTTGATCAGTTCATAAATCTCTTCGTCGTATTCCGTAGAGGAATTGATGGCGTTCTCGAATATAGACGGATTTGAGGTAACGCCGCGTATGCCGTCATCGCGTATCAATTTTTTAAGCCCGTCTCCGATCAAGAGAGACCTTTTGATATTGTCGTACCATGGGCTCTGTCCGAACTCTAACAATTTCTTTACAGGATTCATACGCTTCCCTTCCCCTGCTTAACCCTTTAGTCTTTTTAAGCTCTTTATGGTTTCTTTAGGGTCTTTTGATTTGAAGAAAAAACTTGCGGTCGCTAAAATATTGGCGCCTGCCTGCACGGCTTTCTTGGCGGTCTCGTTATTTATGCCGCCGTCTACCGCTATATCACCTTTATAGATTTTTCGTAAAGCTTCTATCTTGGGTAGAACAGAGTCCATGAAAGCCTGGCCTGCAAATCCGGGATTTACAGACATGATTAAAACCATATCCACGTCATTCAAAACGTCTTGAATGCATAAAGGCGTACCGGGATTCAAAGCAATGGCCGCTTTTGCGCCTGATTTCTTTATTTTATTTAGATCTTTTCTTACCTTTTCCGGATTGATCTTTTCTATTTCTTTCGGGAACTTATTTCTGCCTTTCGAAAACGGTTTTAACTCGCCATAGCATTCGGCATGCACGGTAATTATATCAGCCCCTGACTTGGTAAAGGTTTCTATATACATATCCGGATTTTCTATCATGAGGTGGGCGTCCAGCGGAATTTTTGTATACGGTTTTACCGATTCTATAATTACGGGCCCTATGGTTATGTTGGGAACAAAATGGCCGTCCATAACGTCTATGTGAATAATGTCAACTCCCGCATCTTCGCATTTTTTGATTTCATCCCCTAACCGAGCAAAATCTGCGGATAATATACTTACTGAAACTTTTATATCTTTATTCAACCTTATCTCCTTTTTCCAGGTGTTATTTTACATTAATCACTCATTCTTATCAAGAAAAAAACAAAACCCGCCAGAATATCGAGCAATGCTTATTATCCCGGTGGGAATCTCTACAAAACGAAATCTATATTTTCAGCTCTATTTCCTTTATGCCGTCTGAAAGAATTACGCTGTCGGGTGTTATATCTACAATCGTATACTCCCCGACCTTTTCGCCTACACCTACTATCATTCCGCTTACAATAGCCTTTGGGCTTTGCTTATCCCACACGACACCATCCAGTTTAAAATCTCCTACCGCGTCGATAGGATGTAACGGCCTATACGTAAATGGATCAGCACCCCAAGCCAATGCTTTTGAGCACGCTTCCAAATCTTTAAAATCGGGAGTTGCCGGGGCGATGTTCGCTTTTTGGTCGTTCTGCTTTGAAATGTTGGGTTTAGTAATTTTTGTTTTATCTACAGCTTTCTTTTGTCTTTCAAAAAGACTTGCAACGGCAAGCAGTAATATCATGACTAAAGCTATAGTTACAACTGTCTCAACCGTATTTTTCTTCATAGAATTTTATTTTTCTTCTGTTAAAAGATACATCGTCATATTTATATCTGCCCTGAGTTCCTTTTTTCCTGATTCTTTAAGCATTTTTAGATATTCAACCGTTATAAGCTGCGGCAGATTTTCTTTCAAGGCCAAAAAAAACTTACCCAATCCTTTATAGCTGCTGTAGGCGGTTACAAAAACTTGGCTCTTTTGGCAGTATTTTCCTTCTATCATTATTGGTTTCCCGTTTTTACTCAAAAACGGAATTTTAACTTCGGGCTTCATCGATACAACATTCAATCCGTATTTATGCGCTATATCCGAAATGGAACGAAGCGCGCCTTTTTCATCCGAAGGAAATTTGGCATCCAGTTCATCGAGTTTAGTTTTCAGAATAGAAAATCCTTCGTCTATGCTTCTCCCTTTCCCTGTCATGGATTCAACTGCATTAATCTCACCTTCTGTTTCTTTAAATTCAGTCATAAGTACCTCAACCGAATTTTTTGCCGGCAGATATACAAAAACCAGAAATACTATAAACAAGGTCGCGCTTATTGAAATGACAATTAATATTTTTTTCTGTCCTAAGGTGATATACATTTTTACCTCGCCAAAACTGAGCGTATTTCAAATTTCAGAACATCTTTTCCATCGTAACTTGCCTTACTCGATGAAGAGAGGCTCGTTGCATTAAAAAACGGGGATGCTTCTAATTTTTCCATAAATCCCATCAGATCGCCTTCCAAGTTTTGCGGCGCCGTAACAACATATCCGTTTAAAATCAATAAATTCTTTTCCTGATTGATCTCTAATGATTCCAATAAGCAGCTCGGAGGCGTAATATTGCTGAGCTCCTTCAACACCCAGTCGGGCGGCATCTTATCGCGTTCTATTTGTTCAACAAGAGTTAGTTTTGAAGCAACTTTATTATTTAAATCGCTTATCGCGCCTATAGCTTCTAAATGAAGTCTCGCATTTTTAAGCCTATTTTTATAGTCATTCACTTCCGACCTAACTACTACTAGGGAGAACAGAAATACAACACCGAGCACCACGCCTATGACCCTTAGGGACATTTTTTGCAGGGCTTCCGCTTTCTCGGTCTTGTATTCTTTAGGCAAGAAGCTCGGGCTTTTGCCAGCGCCTATCGCTGCGCCTGTGAGGTTGTTCAGTTGCGCCATACCTTTATTTCGCGCATCTTTATCTATATTTTGTTTCGTGGCAATAATATTCGTCAAGGATAGTTTTCTCACATTGCATTTTAATTCGTTTTGCAAATATACATCCAGGCCTTTTAAATTTGAGCCTCCGCCTGTAAGAAATAAATTTTGCGGAAATTCGTCTTCGAATTTTGAAACATAGTAATTTATGGATCTATTTATTTCCGATATTAGCCTCTCAAGGGCGGGCCTCATCAAAGATATGATCTGGCTTCCTTTAATACCGTCTTTCAGTACCTCTTCCGGGTCTCGGGGGATGCCGAACTCTATTTTCATTTCTTCGGCCTTCTGGGTTGTTAATTCTATTTTGCCGGCGTCCGATACTAGCGTCCCGCTCATACCCATAGTAAGCTGATCTGAACTGAAAGGCAGGTTTCGCAGGAAACTCAATTTGCACTCTTTGTAAATCAAAAATGTAGAGAATGTTGCTCCTATATCAAGGACCGAGGCTGTACCGCTTTTCGGAATTTCGAGCTTCTCTAAAACATACGAGAAGATATACGAGAAATTAAAAGGCATTAACTTTATGTCTACCACGTTTAGGCCTGCTTCTTTTATAGGCTTGGCGTACTTGTCTATAAAATCATTTTTTACGCACCCCACCATTATATCTTTTCTTTTCGCTCCGTCTTTATCGGTGTATTCACCTATGATTTGCCAATCGATTTGAGCCTGCTCTAAATCAAACGGCGCATCACCCTTAATTTCCCATTTGATGGCCTCTTCCATCTCTCTCTGGGGCATATTCGGCAAAGATATCCTCTTCATTATCACCGAATCTAAATCCTGTGCGTTGATTATAATATCTTTATCTAATATGGAATTAACAGTTATAAAATTATTTATAAAATCGAGAATGGCTTTATTATTATCCTCTGAATCGGATGAGCCCAACTCTTTTATATCATACTGCAGAAGTTCAGGCATGTCTTTTGACAGGCAAAAGAGAGCGATTTTAAGGGTGCGACTTCCTATGTCTAAGGATAAAATTTTACCTTTTTCTTTAGAAAAGATGCCTGTCAGCTCAGGGTTTTTACGTTTACACAAATTACCGTAGCTTTTAATAAACTGGTCATACAACTTAGTGATTATCTGCACAGGATCATTTGGCAATTGGAATCTTTTACTTGAGATCATTTTTATATTTTAATATTTTTAGCCTTTCTCACATTATAAAACTTTTCCCCGATATTAACAACGACTTTATTATATTTTCCGTTTAAGACCCGGACCGTTTTTAATTATCGTTCCAGGAATTCTCTTCTACAGAAACACCGTTTAAACCCTGTGGTATGGAAGAATCCACTGCTGAAGCATCATAAGTTATTGTCGCAGGGCCTAGTGAATCGGAGAAGAATTGGCGTACCAAAAGAGAGCCGGTAACGCTCGAGTTTCCGTTAACTTGGGCCAGCCCCTCGGTTGAGTTTCCATATTGATAAACTATGCCTGAAACAGACGCGCCGGAATTTATCTGCAGAGATTGGTTATTTCTGCCCCTGCTTATGACAGCCCCGCTTACCGTTGTGCCGGAATCTTTTATCTGCAGCAGATTATTAGAAGCCGAACTTGCATAGTCTACATATAAGGTGCTACTTGTTACATAAGCCCCATCTTGAACGATAAGGCACCGCTGCGCGATGATCACGGCACCGTTAATATTGGTAGTTGAATTTCTTATCGTTAACGCATCGCCTGTCCCGCTAGGGCTCCTGGAATATAAATAGCAGTTTCGATTTAAAGTTACGGATGTGTCAGCTTGACTTGAGTTTAAATTCATATCGCCACCCGACAGGAAATAAATATTCCCTCCGGACGGCGCAGCCGTAAAGGTCCCGGCATCGGCGTTCGCATTGTGAATCAATATCTTTCCTTTGACAGAAGTAACTATATAGCCGTAACCGCCCACGTTAACCGTCCCATTTGTGTCAAAATCAGTATGTATATAGATCTCAAAATTATTTGAATTAATAGCTGCTGTTCCTTCCAGATTAAATGTGCGGGAGCAATTTATTCGATAATCGCGCGCGGTTATCTGGGCATTCCCAGTCATATTGAAATCAGTGCTGGTGTTAATAGTGAAATTTGAGGCGTTCGAATCTATGCTCGAGCCGTTTTGAAGGTTAAAAGCCCTGCAGTTTACAGTAAAATTGGTACCGGTGATGGAAAACCCATTGGTGTTTATATCTCTTCGGCTTATATTCTGGTTTGTCCAGTTTACGTTGCCGGTCAAGGTAAGATCGCCTGCGCCGGGGCTGGTATTAATATTTGCATCGTTAATGCGGGTGTTCCAACCCGACATCAAATTATCATAGTAAGCCGTATCCAGAGAGGGCATATCCGGGAATGACGGCTGAATTGCTTCGGTTGAATATGTACCTGTGCCGTCTATTGTCTCGCCTGAGCCATAATACACTTTACCTCCCGTTACAGAACACGGGGTATTTATACGCGAGCTGCCCACAGACCAATAGTCGCCTACTATTTGTGTCCCGCTGCCTGTTGTCGAAAAATCGAGTCTCGCGCTCGGACCGTCAAGCTGCCAAAACACGGCAAACAGGCATGCCTTCGGAGTCTTTTTGGCTGTCGAGCTTATCTGTCTTTGGATGATCTGGCCTGAATAACCCGATACTTTTCCGGTCACAGTAAACGAAACATTGTTTGCGCTGGCGCTATTAATTGTTATGTCAAAAGTTCCTGAGCCAAGCTCTATCCCGGTTTGATCGGTTTCATCGGTCCAATCGCTGTCGCTGGCTAATTTCTCCAAATACCAATCCCTTCCGCCTTCTACTGCAGCAAATGCCTCGACTCCTCCTGAAAAACCCAGACTGCTTTCCGTGCCTTGAGTCAAAAGGGAAAAGGCAACTAACGCCACGAGTGAACACGCCAATACCAAAAAAATCATCAGAATTAACGCTACACCTTTTTCCATATTAAGAAAATAGGTCCGAGACCTGTAGAATATTACGAAGCCTTATTTTTGTCCTGAAATAAACGGTATTGTTATTGGATGAGAGCGACATGTCAATTTGCACAAATCTTATGTCAGTCGCCTGCGGGCTTACTAAAGGAGCTGGGATAACGTCTCCGTTCCCATCCAGGTATGAGAAGGTAAACGAGGAAACGTTTGAAACAAGCGTGTCGGCTGTGCCGTTATAGCTTCTTTCCAGATTTGATCCGTTAAGCTGGAATTGCATAGTATTATTATCTATGTCGACGAAACTATAGGAGGTAGCATTAGCTGTGATTACGCTTGTATTGTTTTTCAGACGACGTATCTCACGGCTCATTCTTCTAAAAGCTGTCTCGGCGCTTTGTGATAAATCTTTCCTATGTATGCTGTACTTATATGAGTCAACCAATTTAATAGCAACAGGGCCGCCGATACCTACTAATAGGCCTATGATAACTATGACCATTATTAGCTCGATCAGAGTAAACCCCGTTAGAGATGGGTTGTGTTCACCCATCGGACCTTTAATAGTGCTACGTTTAATGAAAAATTTACTTTTATCAATAATTATCTTGACCATTTTTAGTAAGATATATTTTTATCTCTAACGGGGTAAACCCGTGCTTAGGTTTTAGGTGATAGGTTATAGGTGATAGGTGTTTTAACATTTTTAAATAGAATCAGTTATTGGTTGCCAGCGTTACTGCCTCAACACTGGGAAATCCCGGGCGCGAAACTGTTATTTGGATTCTTTTATAGTTTGTAGAAGGGCTAGCGCTCAGCGTATTTAAATTTCCGCTGTCTACATAATAATAACTCACTTGATGTGAATAATCGCTGAAATTACCCGTGTACTCGGTCGGGCCCTCATTAACAACGTTAGAAAATCTCAAGTTCGTCACGCGTTCCAATTCGCTTTCTAATAGCGAAGACACTGCTATAAAATGTTCCGGTAAAAATGCGTTTTGCACTGATTCTATAATTACAACCGAGACGGGAATTAATATAACAGAAGCAATAACGATCGTCATTATTAATTCTATAAGAGTAAGCCCTTTATCGGAGTTTCGATATTTCCCGCTTTTGCGGGATCCCGCACATGTATGTCCAAGGCTTGGTATAGGCGGGACGTATTTCGAATTTCGTATTTTTCTCACTGTATATACACCCTGCCTGTTCCTCTCTCAACCATTATATTTTTAGGACCTGTGATCGTTACGTTAGCCGGATTATTAAGCGCGGTACCACTGCCAGAACCGGCATCATAGCTATAGGGGTCCCCCCATTTGTCAAATGCCAGATCCTTATTGTTGTCATTAAAATAGACCTCTGTTATGTCAATGCCTTGGAATTCGCTCTCGTTAAACTGAACGGTGTAGTTATTTTTCGTTAATGGGTTGATCACTAAACTCCAATTTCCCGGGGTATCTTCTATGTAGACTGAGTAGCGATGTTGTGACGTGCTAAATGAGATCCGAGTCCTTTTTTGAATACTTACGGCTAGCGATTGCGCGTATCTTATGTCCGATTGAATTTTTTGCGCTGCCATATCCGAGCGCATAGCCGGCATATCGACCATCCTTGCGCTTGCCAGAACAGCCAAAATGCCGATAATGGCCATTACCATTATAAGCTCGAGAAGGGTAAACCCCGTTAGAAAGGCCCTACCCTTTTCATCAGGAATTGAAATTCTGTTTGTTTCATCCATACTATCTATAAATCGCGCACCCCATTAAAAAGCATCTTTGTAATGAGATAAAGCTTTCTAACGGGGTAAACCCTCGTTTCATATATAACATTTTCGGATGCTTCCCAATTACAGATTACTGCTCGACAAATGAACCGTCGACATTGGAGTACGCATAAATGCCTCCGGCCGGACCAACGTATTGGCTTGAGGCGTTTTTGGTCCACTCGCTTGTTATGCCGCCCTGGGAAAGAACCACAGTGAAAAACGCATTCGCCTTTGAGGCTGTCGAACTAGCAGCGGCAGCATCTAAATTGGCCGGCCATGCCTTATTTTGAGCGTAATAGGTATGGATACCTGCCCTGACGCCTCCTACCACACCCTTCTCGGCGGCTGATTTGGCATCGTTTTGCAGATCATAATATTTTGGGATCGCAACTGCTGCCAAAATACCCAATATAACAATAACCATGACTAATTCTATGAGCGTAAAACCCTTTTTCCGAACATTTTTACCTCCGTCAGGATTAATTTCAGCTCTTCATATTCTCTTTTTCTTTAACCGATCACCCCCCTAGCAAACCGTAATAAAAGTTATTTTCGGATCCAAAAATCGTTAAACCGCGTTTCGCCCTCATATATTATCACTATATATTATCACTTAAACAATGACATCATATTCCACATCGGCAAAAATATGCCCAATGCCATGAATAGCACGCCGCAACCTAAGGCAAGTATGAGCACGGGTTCGATCAATGTCGTAAGATTTTTTACGGTATGGTCCGTTTGTGAGTCATAGTAATCAGATACGTATAAAAGCAACTCATCTACTTTACCCGTCGCCTCTCCGGAAGCGACCATTTGCACTACGATCGGAGGGAACATGCCGCACATTTTCATGGGCTCAGACATACCCTTACCTTCATTCACGCTTACTTTTATAATATTAATGGCGCGGGCGATAACAACATTCCCTATGCTTCTTGAGACGAGATCCAAGATCTGCAATATGGGCACGCCGCTTTTTGTGAGGGTCCCTGTGATACGCGCAAACCTGGACATCGTGATCTTTGTAAAAAGCGGCCCGAAAACCGGAATTTTTAATTTCAGGCCGTCCCACCAGAACCTGCCGATCTCGGTTTTTACAAACCTGCTGAAACCGAATACAAAAGCTCCTATAACAGTAAGAATAAGCCACCAAAAATTGATAATAGCATAATGTATGCCTATAAGAACGCGCGTCGGCAAAGGCAGCTCTACATTAAACTGGCTGAATAAGCTCGCAAACCTGGGTATTATAAACGTGGTCAAGATCATGAACGCTACTAAGAGCGCCGTTACTACCATAAGAGGATAGCGCGTAGCGGTCATTATCTTTGCCCTTGTCTCTTCTTCGTGCTCGCCAAGTATAGCGAGCCTGCTCAAGATCTCATCAAGCGTCCCGCTGACCTCTCCGGCCTTCACCATGCTGACATACAGACCATTAAAAACTCTCGGGTGCTTAGCCAAGGCATCCGAGAAATGCGAACCGGCTTCGATATCTTTTATTATACTCTCGATGGTTGCCTTTAAGATATCGCTACTACTCTGATCCCTGATGGCGCTAAGGCTTGTCAAGAGCGGAAGGCCTGATTTCTGCAAAGTCACCAACTGCATCGTGAACATATTCAAGTCAGAAAATCTGACCCTTTTAAATCTCATAATAAATTTATCTAAGCCGATCTCTCTTATTTTTTCTTTGATCGAAATAGGCACATAATTCATTTGCTTCAATTTGGAGCCGGCTAATTCTGCGTTATCGGCTTCTATAATACCGATCGCCTGTTTTCCGAATTTGTCCCTGGCCTTATACTCAAAAATAGCCATCTTATTCCTCTTCTGTCTTAGTTACCCTTAAAACCTCTTCTACGGTCGTAATCCCTTCTTTTGCCTTTGATATGCCGTCGGAAAATAATGTGCCCATGCCTTTAGAGATCGCTATTTTTCTTATTTCGTCAGCCGAGGCCTTGGCGACTATAAGCTTTCTTATATCTTCGTCCATGATCAATAATTCAAATATGCCTATCCTGCCTGCAAAGCCTGTCCCCCTGCAAGACGCGCAGCCCTTTCCTCTATAAAATATCATTTTACCTTTAAGGCCCAGGTCTTTCAGCACTTCATCTGAAGGCGTGTGGTTTTCTTTGCATTTGGGACAAACGGCTCTTACAAGCCTTTGGCCCAGGATCCCCATAACAGAACTTGAAATCAAGAACGGTTCCACGCCCATATCTAAGAGCCTGGCAAGTGCGCTTGGGGCGTCGTTTGTATGTAGGGTAGAAAACACGAGATGCCCCGTAAGCGCCGCCTGGATCGAGATATCCGCAGTCTCCTTATCCCTTATTTCGCCGACCATAACAACATCCGGGTCCTGCCTCAATATACTTCTAAGCCCTGCGGCGAACGTTAATCCGGCCTTTGGATTAACCTGCGTTTGCCTTATAAGAGGCAGCTCGTATTCTACCGGGTCCTCAATAGTAATTATATTTTTTTCCATCGAATTGATCGTTGATAACGCGCCGTATAGAGTTGTCGTCTTGCCGCTGCCGGTAGGGCCTGTAACCAATATTATCCCGTTTGGTTGATGAATAAGCTTCTCGAACTTTTTTAGGTCGCCTTTTGAGAGGCCAAGTTCGGGCAATCCCAATAGCGCCGTTGATTTATCCAACAATCTCATAACGACATTTTCGCCGTGTATCGTCGGAAAACTTGAAACTCTTATATCGATATCGCGGTCTTCTTTCTTTAATTTGATCCGCCCGTCCTGCGGTTTTCTCTGTTCCGCTATATCCATCTTGGCTAAAATTTTTATCCTGGAAATAACCGCGCTCTGCAGGTGTTTCGGTATAACGTTTATCTCGTGCAAAATGCCGTCTATGCGATACCGTATCCTCACAGCCGTATCATCCGGTTCAATATGTATATCGCTAGCCCTATCCTTTACTGCCTGGGTGATCATCAAATTAACCAATTTTATTATAGGCGGCTCGCCGGCCACCTCGCTTATATCTTTCAAGCCGCCCTTTGCCTTCGTTTCAAATTTCGCCTTATCGATATCTTTTATTAATTCATCCACAGTTCCTATTACCCCGTAGTATGAATCCAAAACTTTCTGGATCCCCCGCTCACTCACCAATACGGTATCTACGGAATCTATTTTCGCCTTTAATCGTATTTCGTCAATCGCGATAATATCCTGAGGGTCAACCATTGCTAATGTAAGAGCATTGCCGATCTTAAATAACGGGACGGCCTTATGTTTTTTTGCCAGGGTTTCCGGAACAAGCTTTATCACCTCTTGATCTATTATGTAATCGGTCAGATCTATATAAGGAATGTCTAAGGTATCGGCAATGGTGCTCGCTATCTCTTCCTCGGTAATATAGCCTAATTTCTCGAGCGCCTTTTCCAGGGGAAGGCCCGTCTTTTTCACTTCCTCTCTGGCGCGTTCGATCTGGTCCCTAGTAATCAGGCCTTTTTTTATAAGTAATTCCATAGCTTCTTGGGTTTTTGCCATTTTGGTCTCCCAATAACATTTGATGCTTCGATGTTTCCCGGATCACATGTTTTTCGGAAGCGTGAAAATAAAATTCGAGAATTTTCCTTTTTCCGATAAAACCCAGATTTTCCCCTTGTGGGCGTCAATAATGTTTTTCGCGATAGCCAGACCAAGCCCTATACCTGAAGATTTGAACTCTATATTGCCCGATGAATGTTTATCTATGTCGCCGATACCGTAGAAACTCTCAAATATGCTCCCCAATTCATCTTTTGGTATACCTATACCGTTATCCTCTACCTCAACGCGTATATTATCTTCCTCATCTTTCGCCCGTATGGTTATTCTGCCCTTGTCCGGAGTAAATCTTATCGCATTAAGCAGAAGGTTTACCAACACTTGCCGCATACTGTTCCTGTCCATCATAACATGCGGTATGTCCCTTTCAATATCGACAATTATTTCCTGATTTCTTTTCTTAATAAAAGACATGATATCGCCGGCTGTCGATCTGATAATCACTTCTATAGATGAGGGCTGCAATCTTTTATCAAATCCGCTTGGAATGTCCAGATATATTTTCGAGAGATCGCTTTTTATTTCTTCCAATCTATTGCAATACTTAACCATTACATCCAGAGCGGTTTTCTGTTCTTCTGTCAGAGGCCCCAGCGATTTATCCGTGATTAAATTAACATAACCTTTTATAATAGTAATCGGTGTAGCGAGTTCATTTGAAATTGTAAAAGCTGCTTTGGACTTTATTTCATGCAGCTTTTCTTTCTCGCCGTAAAGCCGCAGAATATTATATTTTTCTTCCATACTATCAAGCCAAAACAAAAAGAGTAACACGATCGCAAGCGCGACAAATAAATCCGCAGGCATGATTTGTACCTTTTGATAAACGAATATACTCGTAAGCCGAACCGTTAAAAGCAGGACGCCAACGGCAACTAACGCTACCTTACGTCTGGATTTTATATGCATTTTATCATCTCTGGCTATTTTCCTATTAATTCATGTATCTTAGAGATCAATACCGAAGGCTCAAAGGGCTTCGTTATATACCCATCGGCCCCGACCTCTTCACCAAGTTTCTTATCCGATTCCTGCGCCCTGGCCGTAAACATAAGTATGGGTATTTTCTTATATTTTTCATCAAATTTAAGCATGCGGCAAACCTTGTATCCGTCAATTTTAGGTAACATCAAATCCAGTATAATCAGATCGGGCTTCTCTTTACGCGCCTTTTCAAGTGCCTCTTGGCCGTCGCCGGCTGTCAGCACAATATAGCCATTAGCCTGGAGCCTTAACTTAACCATTTCAACTAATTGAATTTCATCGTCCACTACCAAGATTTTTTTACCCATTATTTGTCTCGTTTTTTGGCCCCTTTATACTTATCGGCCATCCTTGAAGCACTAAATATATTAGCAAGTTCTTCTTTCAGGTCATTTGTCTTAACAATGAAACCTGAGGCATCCAGCTTTTCGGCCAGATTAAATCTTTCCTCGTTGGAAAATGCCGTTACTATAAACACCGGCAAATTTTTGTCGCGCTTTCTTATCTTTTTTAACACCTGCAACCCGTTAAGGCCCGGCATCATTATATCAAGCAGCACGGCATCCGGTTTTTCATCTTTGATCTTTTCCAAAGCGCCTTTCCCGTCGCTAGCCGTAATCACATCATACCCGCTAGATTCTAATCTTAACTTTATCATTTCTACAAAATCAGGCTCGTCATCCACTACTAATATTTTTTTTCCCATGTTCACCTGCTTTTTTTATTTTTTAATTCCCGTTTACCTTTTCCCGGAATTCCCGTTCTGGCCTTATGCAATAACGCCTCATCCGTTATGGCGTCATCCGGATAAGTGGCATTACCGAGCAGGACACGAATTTTCCCAAACCATTCTTTTTTGTTCTCCGATAAATAAGCATTGATCGCTTTTTCGATCCTATCCCTCACGACTTTAACGTTCTCTTTTGAGGTATCAACTAAAAAAACCATCAACTCGCCCGTATCTCTTAAGACGGTATCCGCCTGCCGCCTAAGCGAGCCGGCAACAACCTTTTCTATGCCCTTAAGTAAACTATGAAACTTATCGCAACCTAATCCTTTTTGCAACTTATCAAAATCTTTTATTCTAATAATTACTACCGACAGAGGAATGTTCTTTTCGGATGTTTCCTTTATTTTATTATTAAGATACTCCCTGAACACGGACTCTACTTCCATTTTTGGAAGGTTAAAAGTAAATTCAGAGCCTTTATTAACTTCGCTCTCAACCATCACTGTTCCTTTATGCAGCTCGACGAGCTGTTTGACAATGCTAAGGCCGAGGCCCGTTCCTTTGGCCCCGGCGCCGGCAGCTCTATTAAACTGCTGAAACTTATTAAACACCCTCGGCAGGTCTTCTTTGGCAATACCTACGCCCGTGTCCGAAACCGAGATCTCCACTTCATCCTTCTTGTCTTTCAGCTCGATTATAATCTTGCCTTTTTCAGGGGTGTATTTTATGGCATTCGAGATCAAATTATTCATAACCTGCGCTATTTTATCAGCGTCAATATACATGTTCACCTGTTCGTCGGGCACTAAAACTTTGAGCTCTTGGCCTTTCTTGTCAAACTCGGATTTCCATCTAATACACATATCCCTCATCATAGCTGCAAAATCCACAAGGGCCCTTTTCAACTCGATCTTACCAGTCTCTATTTTTGATATGTCCAATAAATCATTTATAATACGCGCCAGTCTGTCAACATTCTCTTTACTCATTGAAAGGACGTTTTTTTGTTTTTCGTTTATTTTTCCCAGCACCTCATCAAGGGTAAGCGCTAGGCCTTCTTTTATAATAGACAAGGGTGTACGCAACTCGTGAGAAACCGTAGAAACAAAATCGGACTTCAATTTATCTATTTTTTGGAGCTCTTTATTCTTTTGTTCCAGTTCTTTATAGAGAAGCTTTATGCCTTCGTTTGCCTTTTTAAGGCCCCATGCCTGCACTTCTAATTCATCCTTAGCGTCTTTAAGCGCCGTCATAGCATTTTTTCGTTCGGTTATATCTTCGGCAACTTCAACGAAATGGGTAATTTCTCCTTTTGAATTTGTAATAGGCGAAATTGAGGCCATTTCCCAATATAATCCGCCGTTCTTCATCTTATTATGAAATTCTCCGCGCCATTCTTTACCCGAGATAATAACTTCCCATAATTCTTTATATACTTCGGGAGGCTGGTCGCCTGCTTTTAGAACACGCAGGTTTTTCCCCTTAACCTCCTTAAGCGCATAACCTGTCAGTTCGGTAAATTTAGGGTTCACGTATTCAAGATTGCCGTTTTTGTCTGTAATAACAACGGTGCTCGGGCTGTGCTGAACGGCGCGGGAGAGGATATAAACCTCTTCATTGAACTTATTCTTTTTAGAAAGGGCTGCTTCGAGCTTCCTTACCAGTTTTTGAAGAGTTTCTATTCTTTTGATAGGTTTTTTGTCTGGCTCTTTTTTATTTTTACTTTTTACCATTTTTTAAATAAATTTCTTGGCCGCCTTAAGCAGGCACGAACAATCGCTTGTTTTGACGCAATAATCGTCTGCGCCTGCCTTCCGGGCTTTTACAGCATCTATAGCGTCTATAGAACCGGTCGTCACTATGATCTTGGGCTTAGCGCTGCCGTATTTTTCCCTGATCTTGCGGCAGACATCAAAACCTTCTCCGTCGGGAAGCATCGTGTCTATTATTACCAAATCCGGATTTACCGATTCCGCTCTCTCGATACCCTCTTTACAGCTCTCTGCTGTAAAAATCTCTCCGTAATTGGCTTTGGTGAAAAATCTTGTTATAATTTTCCTATCCTGCTCATTATCGTCTATAACCAAAATCTTAACTTTCATATATTACGCTCCGCTTGGCAATCTATTTATATGGCACCAGTAGAAACTAAAACCGTCGACAATTTTGGCGAATTCTTTATAGTCCAGCGGCTTTTGGATAAAACTATTAGCGCCGCTTTTGTAGCTTCTCAATACGTCATTTTCATCCTTGGACGAGGTTAGCATGATTATAGGTATAAAATTATACTTAGGGTCTTTTTTAAGCTTTTCTAAAACTCCGAAACCGTCCACCCCAGGCATATTAATATCTAAAATCACAAGGTGCGGCGCGGGAAACCTATATCTGTCCTGATACTTTCCGCAATTATAAATAAAATCCAGGACTTCCTGGCCGTTTTTAACCACATAAATATTATTTTTAAACTTCGATCCGCTAAATGCCCTTAGGGTTATTTTAACATCGGCCTCATTGTCTTCGGCCAGAAGAATATTCATAGGTTTGCTCGTTACTTTTATATCTGAGTTTTTGTCCATGATTATTATCTGCTCTAAACTTCTATCTTATCTGGCGGAGTGCCTGTTTCTTTTGCCTTTTGTTTTTTAAGCTTCTCCTCGAGCTCCGCTTCGGTGATAAGGCCGTCTTCGACAAGTATTTCTCCGATCTTTTTCTTTTCGACCAGGTCTTTCGGTATCGTAAAGTAAAAAGCGGCACCCTTGCCGACTTCCGAGTCGATCCAAATATTGCCACCATGATCGTCAATTACCTTTTTCACAATGCTCAAACCCGCACCTGTTCCCTCGTACTCATCCGAGGAATGCAGGCGTTTAAAAAGGCCAAATATCTGCGAGTGGTACTTGGGGTCAATACCTATACCGTTATCTTTGACGTAAAACTTGTGGAATTCGCCGCCATCCAAATACCCGACTTCAACTTTAGGATTTTCTTTGTTATTTTTAGATGAAAATTTTATCGCGTTATTTATCAGATTCAAAAATACCTCGCCAAGTTTAATACGGTCGCAATGCACTATCGGTATATTTTCATGAATTTTTAAATCTACCTTATTATGGGTGATGTCAAATTTGATGCGCTCCGTAATGGAGCTTATCAGTTCATTTATATCAACATCTTCGTAAGGGTTTTTAATTCTTGAAACGCGTGAAAGTTTAAGCAAATCTTCGATAAGTCTGTTCATCCTGTCGGCGCCTTTGCGTATCTCATTCAAATAATCCTTGCCTTGCTCGTCCAGTTTGCTCTTATAATCCTCCTCCAGAAAACTAGCGAAAGATGAAATACCCCTTAAAGGAGCGCGGAGGTCATGGCTAGCTGTATACACGAAGGCGTCGAGTTCTTTATTTACCTTTTCTAAAAGTACTTTTTGCTCCTCCACCTTTTCCTTCTCTAATTCGACATTGGCCTTTGCTTGAACAAGGGCATCTGTCATCTTATTGAAAGAATTAGCTAATTCTCCGATCTCATCTTTTGTATTTGATTTCACGCGAGCAGAAAAATCGCCTCCGCTTATTACGCCGGCAACCGCCGTCAAGTCTTTGATCGGTCTTGATACCGAATTTGCTATAATTGCGGCAAGCAACGTAATAAGCGCTAAAAGCGCAAGCCCTATTTTTAATAAGGTATTTCTTAGCTCTCTTGCCGAAGTAATGACTTCTTCTGTGTCCATTTTAACAACCATGCCGAGGCGAAAAGAAGGTATATTACGCCATACGCCCAGGGTTTCTTTACCCATGCAATCAATAGTGGTACCAGAGCCTTCTTCTCCCTGGACGGCTTTTTGTATGCCTAAACCCTCTTTAGATCCAATAGTAATTTTTCTTGTGAAAGCGGCATTAGGATCGAACCGTGTAGGCGCGATGAATACAGCATCATTGCCGATCTTTGAAGCGATTATCGTTTCCCCTGTTTTACCCAAACCCGCATAGTCCTTTACAAGCTCGCAAATGCCATCGTTATTCATCTGCAATATAACAACTCCGACAAGGTCTGCGCCCCTAAAGACAGGGGCAGCAATAAAAGCCGACGCCTTTTGCGTTTGGGGGTTATATTCAAAATCGGATATTTCCGTCTTTGAGCTCTCTTTGGCCCTCATGAATACTTTTGCCAGTTCAGAATTTTTATTAAACAATACTATCTCATAAAGCGATTTCTGTTCTTCTTTTTTCTTTACGGAGAAAATAGCTTCGCCGTTAGGACGGATAAGAACGAGGTCTTCATAGCCATATGCCTTTTGATAGTACGCCAGAAACGGCCTGAATTCCTGGTCAACGGCTGTATATTCCGGGGAATTCATTCCTCCGGCGTAAAATGCTTTATCAAATTTCTCTATAGCTATCACTATATCCGACATATAAGATAGCGTGGTTACATTTTTCTCTTTTTCATGCAGGTATGATTCAACCCGATTGGCCTTATCGTCGGCAACAGCCAGAAGGCTATTAGCCACTTCTTTTTCAAGTACCTTTTTAGAAGTGCTATAGCTTATATAAGTAGCTATAATTAATGGTACTAATGCGATAAATAAAAACCACAGGATGAACTTGGCGGTTATCCTAAGATTATTAAAATATGCTAATTGGCGCATGTCGTACCCTTTAAATTAAATAAAAAACCCAGGTGCCTATGTCCCGGGTGTTAATTATTTTGTGTATTACCGTTCACATGGCTGCTTCTAAACCATTCGTCAATTTCAGTCTTTTTAAATCTCCATAAATGCCCAACCTTCGAAGCTGGGATCTTTCTGTTTTTGGCAAGACGATACACCGTCATTATGTCGACCTTTAGGTAGCTTGCCAACTCTTCTGCGGTAAGAAAATCTGAAACCAACCTGCAACTCCTTTATATGCGGTATTATACGCTAATAATATGCAACTTACTTTATTTAACAGAAGTTTACATTAGTTTCTGCTATTTGTCAAGTTAGGAGTTTAAAAAAGTTAACCTTTTCTAAGCGGATTTTCTATTGGTCAAAAAATCTTGTAATGGCGCGTTATACTTTATTAATTATATGGATCATGTCGCAAAGTCGGCCAAATTTGGATTTATTGAATTTCATGATAAGCCTGGGAAGGTAGGGGTATTCGTTTCTTTTAAGCTCTTCTTCCAGAGGGCCGGAATTCTTTATATAGCCGCGTATCAGAATATCGCTAAAGTCTTTTTTTATTTTCCGCAGCAGCCATTTGGGTAACGGGTGCTTTAATCTCATCACTGTAAGACCTCTTACATAACGGATCGAATGATAGACCCTATAAAAATTTTCTACGTAGTCTGCCGCCTCTTTAACATCATTAATGTAAGTAAAAAGCTTCAGATCATCCTCGGATATGTAGCCTCTCTTTAATAACTGCCCTTTAATAAAGCTCATCCAGCTCTTCCAGTAAATTCCGCCCTTTGGTTCCATAAGCACAATAGGCCTGGGGCGGCATTTGCCTGTCTGGATAAGCGTTAGATTTTCAAAACCTTCGTCATGCGTTCCGAATCCGCCAGGAAAAAGGACGGTTGCGTCAGATTCTTTTATAAAAATGAGTTTTCGCGTAAAGAAATGTTTAAAGCCAATAAGATAAGGACTATTTTTTATGAACTTATTTTCTCTCTGCTCGAACGGAAGCCGGATATTTACCCCAAAACTTTTTCCTGGCCCTGCACCTTTGTTTGCCGCCTCCATTATCCCTGGGCCCGCTCCGGTGATAACCATGAACTTGCGTTTAACGATCTCTCTGGAAAAATTTTCGGCAAGCTTATAGTCCGGGCTCTCTTTTTTAGTCTTTGCCGAACCAAAGACTATTACTTTTCTAACATCGCGAAAAGGGGAAAATACCCTGAAGGCGTATCTTAATTCTTTCAAGGATAAATTTATTAGCTTCAGATCACCGTTATCCCCGCCCTCCCTGCCGAGCTTGATAGCGGTTGTTATGATTTCCCTCAACAGTTGGGCAGCTTCTCCGGACCCGTAGCCATTTGCAAGTTGAGTTATAATTCTGTCGATCTTTTCATCGCCGACTATATACGGTCTTCTCGTTTTAGTTTTTGACTTCATTTTTTAACCACTCAAAAAAAATTTTATTCGGCTCTGTGTAAAACTTTAAAATACACGGAACCTTGTAAGGATGGACACGTTCTACTTCTTTTTTCACCTTTTTAAAATTAGTTAAAGTCGTTTTCGCGATCAGAACGAATTCGTCTTCATCCGCTATTTTCCCTTCCCACCAGTATACACTATTTATCGGAAAAATGTTGGCGCACGCTATTAATTTTCGTTTGAGCAAGCGCCGCGCTATTTCCTTTGCGACCTTTTTCGTAGGATTTGTTATGTAGATAAACTCAATTTTCATCCTTATTTTTCAAATACCTCAACTGTCTTGTTCGGGCGCTTCCCGCCTGATACGATAATGACCCTAGATGAAAAATATTTCGAAACGAGTTTTATGCATGCCTTATTTGCCAATCCCCTGGAGGCGGGTTCCTTTACTTTTACTATCAAGGGCCTACCCTGAACGATCTCTTCTTTTTTTGAATCCGGTACAACCCTTATTTTTAAAAGCCTGCCCATTTTTTAGCTCTTAAGAAAAACTATATCGTTCTTAGCCGGAACCTGTACTTTTATATCCAGCTTCTTGATGTTCTTCCTTAAAATATTCGATTGCTCTTCCTCGCCGTGCACTATAAAAACCTGCTTTAATCTGTCGCCGCAACTTTTAACGTAATCTACCAATCCGTTCGCATCGGCATGCGAGCTAAAAGAATTTATAGCGACTACATTTGCCTGCACTTCATGCTGCTGCCCGAATATTTTTATCTTTTTCACTTTTTCAACCAGACGCCTCCCCAGCGTGTCTTTCGCCATGAACCCGACTATGAGGATAGTATTATTCGGGTTTTCGATATTATTCCTAAGATGGTGCAGAATGCGGCCGTTTTCACACATCCCTGACGCAGATATGATTATCATCGGCTTTGTTTCAGTATTCAACTTTTTTGAATCTTCCACATCTGTTATATAAGTGATATTATCGCACCCGAACGGGTCTTCGCCGGTTAAAAAAATCTTTCTTGTCACATCGTCAAAGTATTCCCAATTTTCCCTGAACACCTTTGTAATATTAACGGCTAGAGGGCTGTCAACGAATATCGGGATTTTTTTGATCTTTTTCTTTCTCATCAGCTCGCTTATGCAAAATATGACCAGCTGAGTTCTTTCAAGGGCAAATGAGGGAATAATTATTTTCCCTCTGCGCTTTATTGTCTCGTTTATAACGGTAGCTAATTCTTTTTCTGCTTTTTCCATGCTTCCATGCGTTCTGCCGCCATAAGTGCTCTCAATGATCAGATAATCTATATCTTTAGGCACTTCGGGGTCCCTTAAGAGCGGTATGTCATACCTGCCGAGATCTACAGCGTAGGCTATCCTCATACTGCCCTTCGATGTTTTTAAGTCAAGGATCGGTATTGCGGAACCAAGAATATGCCCCGGGTCAAAAAAGGTCAAATCGACGTCATCGCTAAGAGAAAATCTTTTATGGTACTCAACGGTCCTAAAATATTTGAGGCATACCTCAGCTTCGTCTTTGGTGTAAAGAGGAAAACGGGGCGGTAATCCTTTACGTTTGTTTATCTTATTTACATACTTTATATCTTCCTCTTGAATGTGCCCGCTATCAGGCAGCATATACCGGCATAGGTCCCGCGTAACGGATGTAGAATATATCTTTGCCCTATACCCTTTTTTTATCAGGGTGGGGAGGTTTCCGCAATGGTCTATGTGGGCGTGGGAAAGAACGCAGGCGTCCAGATTTTGCGGGTCAAACGAGAAATTTGAATTGACAGCATAAAATTCGTCCCTGTGGCCTTGAAAAAGCCCGCAGTCCAGCAGTATATTAGCTTTGTTGGTAGATACTAGGTGCATCGAACCCGTAACGGTTCTGGCCCCTCCGCAAAATTTGATTGTTACTGTCAAAACTTTCCTCCTGTCTAAAAATATATTGTTCTAGATTATACTACTAGAAGAAGAAAAATAAAATAAATTTCACCTGCTATATAAATTCGATACTTACTTAAAAATAAAGCCTGTCTGGTTAGACCAGAATAAAAGATCGAGTTCTTCGACCGGAATATTTAAAGAATCGGAGAATTTTCGCATTTTGCTTTCGATTTCGAGATAGGTTTTTTTCGTTATGGCGCGCGGTATTTCTTTTATAACTTTATATCGCTTTAAATTCTTCAATATATGTACGTCCAGTATGGACATATTTCTGCCAAGGCCTATATTCCTCAAAAAATGGCTCGCTTCTTTATATCCGAGGCCCTTTACGTTCTTAACAAGCCATTCCCTAACTCTAAAAGTATCATTTATATCTAATATTTTCTTTATCTCTATCCTTTTCCCGTGTTTGAAAATATTACGCGCGCCTATCAGGTAACCTGTCTTATTATTAGGGAACCTGACTTTTTGCAGCTTAGACCTCACGGCGCGCTTGCCGCCATTAAAAAGCAGTCTTGATCTTTTCAGTTCTTTAATAGCCTGGCCGCAATAAACTGCTTTTGATTGAGGGGTCAATAAACAAAAACATAGTTCTGAAAAAACATTTTCATCGTCGGATTTGTGAATATTTTCAAACTCTTTTAGCCTTTGTTTTATGTGATGCTTTTTATCCTTGTAAACCTTGATCAGGTCTTTCGCCCCGTTAGAAATACAAATTTCTTTACAATTATTATAATTATAGCGTTCTGCCATTATCTACTCTGATTTAAGTATCTAAATGCCGAAAGAGCGGCCTTCGACCCTTCTCCGGCTGCTATTACAATTTGTTTTTCGGGCACGTTTGTGACGTCGCCTGCGGCGAATATACCAGGCACATTAGTGCTGTTATGGCAATCTACTTTAATTTCACCCAACTCGTTCCTATCCACTTCCTTTGCAAATCCTGAATTTGGTATAAGGCCGATTTCCACAAAAATACCCTGGACAGGCAGGGTTTCTTCTTTCCCTTCTCTTTTTACCCTTATGCTCCTAACCGCCTTATCGCCGGTTATGGCCGTAACCTCGGCGCTGTTCAAAATAGTTACCTTATCGCTTTCTCTTATCTTTTCCTGCATTATCGGATCACCTGTGATGTTGGGCGTGATATTAATAAGGTATAAGCGCTTGGCTATTTTGATCAATTGAAGGGCGGCATCTAGGGCAGAATTCCCGCCGCCTATGATCGCCACATCCTTACCTGAAAATAACGGACCGTCGCATGTAGCGCAGTAGGTAACGCCTCTATTTTTAAATTCTTTCTCTCCCGGAACGCCCAATTCTTTTGATTTTTTGCCTGATGCTATAACTAAAGTCTTTGCCTCGTAGAGGCCCCTATTGGTTTTAACCGAAATAATATTATCTTTCCTTTTAACTTCTATAGCTTCTTCGCCTTCCCTTACATTGTTTCCATATTTTTTCATATGCTCTTCAAATTTACTAGCCAGTTCCGGGCCTGTTATAAACTGATACCCTGTATAATTTTCTATATCCCCGCTCCATGCCGCCTGGCCGCCTATATCCTTCGTGACAACTAAAAAAATTATTCTTTTACGGGCCGCGTATACGCTGGCAGTTATGCCGGCAGGGCCGGCGCCTATTATTATAAGATCGTATATGTTTGACATGTTATGATAAAATTCCAAAACACAAATTCCAAATTACAATCTGAATTCGAAATCCGAATATCGAATATCGAAACAATATCAAATGACAAAAATTCAAATGATCAAAACTATTGTTTTGGTAATTTGAACATTCTAGTTTCGAATTTGTTTCGGATTTCGTGCTTCGAATTTCGTATTTTATAACTTTGGTCATTGTTTATTGTATATTGTAATTTTTTCACTATATTCCCAACGCTTTCCTTATACTTTCTTTATCAAAGCCTACTATGATTTTACCGTCTATAATCAAAACAGGGACACCCATCTGGCCCGAAACATCTATCATCTCTTGGCCCTTTTCCGGGTTCAGGGATACGTCTATATCCTCAAATTCTACATTGTTGTCCTTTAAAAACTGTTTTGCTCTGATGCAGTAGGGACAGCTTGGAGTGCTATAAACTCTAACTTTTCTATCCATCAAAACCTCCGTCAGTAAACTAAAAATCCTTTTTTAAATCCAGCAATTGGCGCAAGTGGCATTGTTCCTGTATAATTAAAGCTTCTAGCACTTTGTGCTCATCCTCCGGCACGGACCTCTTTATGCCTTCATAAAAAATAATGGAATCTTTTTCAAATCCTACGCCGGCTTCAATAGCCTCTTTATCGCTTTCCATCTTTTTTGCCATTTCGGCACCTTTATTTTTCTTAGTAAAAACATAATCTCCGGCCAATGTATTCATATATGCAGCATATTCGCCGGGATACGATTCGGAAGGTTCATATTTTTCGAGCGATTCCAATATTTTCTTAAATACGGCTATATGCTTTTCCTCCTCGCCTGCCAGATACCTAAACACATCGCGAGCCTTTTCGTTTTTCGATCGCTTGGCCAGCGCATTATAGAAGTCTCCTCCGTTTTTCTCTATCTGGATACCTATTTTGACAACCTCGCTACCGGAAAATAAATTTCCCATACCCATAACCCCTCTTTTTCTCTATAAATCCCGGATGATATTTTAACCTTATAACTTTTCCATGGGCTCGCCGCAACAAACAAGCTCGCCGCCGCCTACCTTTGTTACCGTAACCTCGTTACCGCAAATATTGCATTTATATTTTTCTCCCACTCTTTCTACTGCCATTTTACGCCTCCTTTCAAAATCATTCCATTATAAATTTTGTCAATGCCATAAAAACAAGGCCCAGAACAAAAGCTACAAAGGCTGCGCCTGATCTCTTAATATTTTTTTGTTTGTGAAGCTCGGGTATTAAATCGGACGCGGCGATATATATAAAACCCCCTGCTGTGAAAGAAATAAGAAATAGAGAGGTATCTTTCATCAAGCTCGAGACGATGTAGCCTATTATGGCTCCCAATATCGCTGTCAATGAGCATATGAAGTTGCATAAAAGCGCTTTGCGCTTACTGAAACCGCCATATACTAAAATTCCAAAATCCCCCATTTCCTGGGGAATTTCATGAAAAATAACCGCAAGCGTCGTTACTACGCCCAATCTCAAATCTGTTACAAAACTGGCCGCTATAACCAGGCCATCGACAAAATTATGCATGCCATCACCGATTAAACTAAGATAGGTAAAGGTGTGTATTTCACATTTGCCTTCGTGACAGTGCCGCCAATGAAGATATTTTTCCATCAAGAAAAATATGCTAAAACCTACTATAACATAACAGAAGACATGGTTGCTTCCCCCTTCCGCTATAGCCTCAGGCAGAATATGCAGGAACGCGCCACCTATTAAAGCGCCTGCCGCAAATCCTATAAATGAAAATACTACTTTATCAAAAATATTTGATTTAATTACAAGGGTAAGCGCCCCTACCAGCGAAATAAGGCTGACGATAAAAGTAGCCAGCAAAATCCATATAAAAACCATTTTAGCTCCTTAAACTATTTATTTTTCTTTTTCATTTGGTCTTTGTAATACAAATAGCACTTTTTGCACACCCCATCCGATTCGGCCCATTCCGGATGTTTCTTTTTAATAGCACCCACTACGTGCCCCTCCGTATGGGAGATCATCATGAGTAGATCTCTTGGCATCGCCTTACCGCATGTAGGACAGATATAGTCCATAATGATTTCCTTTTATAATTTTATTTTTCTGATTATATCTTTTAAAGTCTCTACCGAATGCTTAAGCTGTTTTTGTTCTATATCGGAAAGTTCCAGGTTCAGGAACCTCTCAGCCCCGCGAGCGTTGACAACCGAAGGAATGCTGAGGCAAACATCGTTTATGCCGTAGTAACCGTTTATTAAAGTCGAAACAGGAAGGACGGAATTTTCGTCCCGTAATATGGATTCTACGATCTTTACAAGAGCTAAACCTACAGCGTAATAGGTAGAGCCTTTTGCTTCTATGATTTTATATGCCGCATTCTTGACTTCCTTAAAAATTTTATCAAACTCCATTTTGTAATCGCAATGTTTGCCGCAGGCCAGGCAATACTTATCTAAAGCGATCCCGCCTATATTTGCGCGGCTCCAGACCGGAAGTTCGGTATCACCGTGCTCCCCTAAGATGTAGGCGTGGACATTTCTCGGGTCCACGCGGCAGTGCTCGCTTATTAAATATCTCAACCTTGAACTATCCAAAACTGTGCCTGAACCTATGACGCGGCTTACAGGAAAATCTGATATTTTCAATGTTGCATAGGTAAGGATATCTACCGGATTTGTAACAATTAAAAAGATGGCGTCTTTAGCGTACTTCGAGATCTTGGGTATTATACTTTTAAAAATTTCGGTATTTCTCTGGACCAGATCTATCCTTGTCTCGCCGGGAGCCTGCTTAGCGCCGGCCGTTATGACTACGATACTGGCACCCTCGCATTCCTCATATCCGCCTGAAGCCACTTTAACAGGTTGAACAAAACTTGCGCCGTGGTTTAAGTCCATCGATTCGCCTTTAGCGCGTTTTGCATCCATATCTATCATGGATATTTCCCTGGCTGATCCGCTTATCATCAAAGCGTACGCGAAACTGCTGCCCACGCTTCCGGTGCCGATTATAGCGACTTTAGACCGTACATTTTGCATTTTCACTGCTCCTATTTCACTATATTTTTTAATTGCGCCAGATCATCGATAATATAATCCGGCTTGGCTTTGACTATGTCCTCTTTTTTGCCGATACCGTATGTAACGGCGCAGGTAAAAACGCCGGCGCCTTTTCCGGCAAGCACATCTATATCCATATCGCCTACCATTATAGTCTTTTTTCTGTCAGCTATCTTAAACAAATCTATGACCTTATCCAAAGGGCATGAAGAAGGCTTCTTGCACCATAGATCGTCCCCGCCAAAAACGCCTTCAAAATAATCATATATCCCTAATTCCTTCATAGTGATCGCCGCGAATTCGTAATTCCTGTTCGTAGCTACGGCCTTCCGTTTATTTTTGAAATACTCAAGCACCTCCTTGACGCTCGGATACAGGTAAGAAGCGTCTGCGGCGTGCTTTCTATAATATTGTTCGAATATTAAAAGCGCCTTTTCTAAAAGATGGTTATTTTTCATCTCGAGGGATTTTTCTACCAGATCCTGGACCCCGTTCCCTATATACGAAGAGATCTCGGATCCTTTTTTTTCTTTAAGACCCAGTTCTCTAAGCGTAAAATTGACAGCGTTCGATATGTCTTCCCGGGAATCTACAAGGGTGCCGTCAAGATCAAATATAATAAGCTCTGTGTCTATCATGGCTTCAATATCCTATAAAATTTTCTGTCTTTATCATATTTTTCTGAATGTTCAACTTATCTTTTAAGATCTGCGCTAAGCCCTCAACCATCTTTGTCGGGCCGCAAATATAAAATACCCTTTCGGAAAAGTCGGGAATCTCTTCTTTTATCATTTGATCGTTTATATAGCCTACCCTCCCGCGGTATACTTTTTTATCTATACCCTGCGCGGTTAATGTATGGACCACTTTAATGTTCTTATGGGCAGCACACATCTCGTCTAAATCTTCCTTGAACACTATATCAGACTCGGTATTGTTGCCATAGAGCAATACTATATCCGTGGGCAATTTTGTATCTGCGACAAATTTACACATGCTCCTTATGGGGGTTATTCCTATTCCGCCGGAAAGAAACGCTATTTTTTTATATTCTCCTTCGAATGTCATGGAGCCGTAGGGCATTTTCATATGCGCCGGATATCCGATTTTCACTTTATTCAAAGTCTGCGAAAACGGGCTTTGCGTTATTCTTTTGGTGAATTCCAAATATCCTTTTTCTGTGGGGGAGTTGGAAAAAGAAAAATACTTTGATTCGTCTTTCCCTTCAACTTTTATTGTAAAAAGAAAGAACTGCCCGGCCTTAAAATTAACGTCTGATGTAACTTTAAGCCTGAAACTTTTCACGTTGAAGGTTCTTTGTATTATATCTATTATTTCGGTATCGAATTCGATCATATCAGAATATTTTGTTTGCCAATATACCCAAGGCGACTACTTGCGGTACGGTAACTAAGGGAAGGAAGATTGCCACTCTTTTCCCGACATTGAACCACAAAAGCCCTATCTCCGTATAATCCGTTACCACACCTGCCATCAAGAATACAAATGCGTTTCCGAGCGCTAACGTTTGTCTATATATCTCAAAAGCAAGCGGGGCTGTACCCTCCGAGCAAACTTCAAGCACGGTAGCGAGCGCAAGCGTTACAAAAAGCCCCATTGCAGTAGGCCCCATATATTTGTGAAATATATCGTGCGGAATATACGCTCCGGCTAAGCTCGCCAACCCTATGCCTATCAGTATCCACCATAATACCATATTGGCCAGTGAAATTGAACCAGAAAATACACCTTTTACATCTTTTTTTATTGTTTCCATATTAAATTTATATGCTGCGAAATTCTTTTTAATCTCTTCAAATATGAAAAAATCTTCTCTTGTTGTTTTGATATTTTTGTTGCGCTCGATAAGGTCTTTCGAATCCAGGAATTGATATATAAACCCTGTTGTAAGCGCGATAATTAATGCGGAGATCACGATATAAAGCCCTTTCCAACCAAAAAGACTTACAAGCATTATGGTAAGCGGAAGGTTTGCCCATGGGCTTGCTAAAAGAAAGGCTACCACGGCAGGATTCGAAGCCCCCTTTTTGTGTAACTCAATAGAAAGCGCCAGGATACCATGGCTGCACGCGCTCATAAAGAACCCCAATATTACGGAATAAAATATTGTTCTCTTCTTTGGCCTGGAAAGAACATGGGATACGTACTCTCTGGCTACAAAATGGTCTATAACACCTCCCAAAATTAAACCTAATAGTACTGCGAACCATATTTTTTGAAAATACATTACAAGCGTTTGTCTAAACGGAGTCAAAATCGAAAATTGGTATGAAAAAATAACGAGCATCGCTAACGCCGACACTGTTATTAATAGCTTATTTTGATACCATTTGGTATTTGGCTTAACTAAACAGATGGACAGCTCTTTATTATCGATGTGAGCATCTTTTGCGAATTTAAGAAGGCAATGTTTGCTGCAAAAATAGTAAGTCTCACTACCTCTGGTAAGCCTCAAGGCCTTGGCCTCATCTACGTTCATCCCGCATACAGGATCTTTTGCCATTTAAACCCCTACAAACAAAACCCCCTTTTAGAATAATTACCGGGCAATTTTTTCATAAAGGGGGTTTTGTCTTTTTTTAATAATTTTCGCAAAGTAACTCGTAATAACTCTGAGGGTGCGCGCACGCCGGGCATTCGGCAGGAGCCTCTTTACCTTCATGCACATATCCGCAGTTACGGCATTTCCACTTAACTACCGTATCTTTTTTGAATACCTTGCCGTCTTTTATATTCTTCGCTAACTTTCTATATCTTTTTTCATGCTGCTCTTCTACTTCTGCTATTTCTTTAAATTGCTTGGCTATTTCTTCAAAACCTTCCTTGCAGGCTGTTTCTTCGGCTTCTTTATATAGCTTTGTCCACTCAAGGTTTTCTCCTGACGCCGCGGCTCCGAGATTTGACATCGTATCCTTTATGATCCCGGCAGGATATGAAGCGATGATCTCTACTTCTCCGCCTTCTAAATACTTAAAAAATCTTTTCGCATGCTCCTTTTCGTTCTCGGCTGTCTCAAGAAATATCGCTGATATCTGTTCATAGCCCTCCTTCTTCGCGGCAGACGCGAAATAGGTATAACGATTCCTCGCTTGAGACTCCCCTGCAAACGAAGCCAGAAGGTTCTTTTCTGTCTTTGTCCCCTTCAATCCCTTTGTTTTTGTCAATGCCATTTTACCATCCTCCTTTTTTAGATTTTTTCAAACATATCTTTTGCAACATTGCAAATAGGGCAAACCCAGCCATCCGGCAGATCCGAAAATGCCGTGCCTGGCTTTATCCCATTATCCGGGTCACCTTTTTCCGGATCATACACATAATCGCACACTGTGCAGCGATATTTATCCATGATCTTACCCTTTCTTTTTTACAATATCCGCAAAACTTTTTCCGTATTCATAGCACTTTTTTAATTCATCCTTATCAGGCGCGAATCTGGCCACAATAGCCTGTTGCGCTATTTCTACACCTGCTTTCTTAAGATATCCCTCGATAGACCCTGTAGCACCGCCTGCCCAGCCATAGGATCCGAAACTGCAGCCGATCCTGTTCTTAGGCCTTAAGCCTTTTAAGAACTCCAAAAAGCCAGCGATATTTATAAGAAGGTCATTGTCATGCGTTGACGAGCCTATGATATAACCTTTGGCATCGAGCATCTCTTTGATCACCGTTGTGCGGTCAGTTTGATTGACATCAAAAAGTTTTACGCTCACGCCTGAATCCGCCACACCTTCCGCTATTTTCTTTGCCATCTTCTCCGTAGAGCCCCACATTGTCTCATAGACAATAACAATCTTTGGCTTTACTTCATTCTTTGCCCAGGAAACGTATGCATTCACGATTTTCATCGGGTCCTTCCGCCATATTATGCCGTGACTGGGCGCTATTATTTTTATAGGAATACCCATCTTTTGAACTTCTTCTATTTTTCTCAGAACAAGAGCGCTTAAAGGCCATAAGATATTACCGTAATACTTCGCCGATTCCTCCATAAGTGAAGGCGCGTCAACCTCATCGTCAAACCTCTCGGATGACGCGTAATGTTGGCCAAAGGCATCATTAGGTAAAAGTAAGGCGTCTTCGGCGATATAAGTAAACATACTGTCAGGCCAATGAAGCATTGGCGCCTCCAAAAAAGTAAGCGTTCTCCTGCCCAATTTTAATTTGTCGCCCGTTTTAACAACCTGGAAATCCCAGTCACCGTAGTAATACCTATAAAGGCCTTCTTTACACTTAGATGTCCCTATAACCTTAGCCTTCGGGCAAAGTTTCATTATTTCAGGAAGCGCTCCGGAATGGTCCATTTCCACGTGATTGGCAACAATGTAGTCTATTTTTTCCGGAGGGACGATTTGCCTGATATTTTCTATCATCTCCTGAGCAAAGGGACCGTAAACGGTATCTATGAGGGTGATCTTCTCGTCTACAATAAGATAGGCATTATATGTAGTTCCTCTGCTGGTCGTATATGTGTGCCCGTGAAAATTCCTTATGTTCCAATCGACTGCTCCAACCCAATAAATGCCTTCTAATATCTTTACGGCGGACATTGTAGCCTTCTTTTCAGTTAAACTATTATTAGCCTTCCACTTCGATGTCTTTGGTGCCTTGCCACAAACCGTGCATATTGCACTTTGCTATTGCTTTTAAAGGACCGTGGGCATGGCTAAGCTTTACTTTAAACAAAGCAACGGGATAGCTTGTCCCACCGCTATATTGCGCCCTTCCCAAGAAGGTATTTCCGCAATATAGCTCGACCCATTCTATAGAATGAGCAGGCTCATTAGGATGCGCCAACAAAGTCCCAACTTCAACTTTAACGTCAAAAGGCTGGTCCTTATTAACAGCGCTCGGCGCGCTTATAGTGGGAATGTGCTTCTTTTCTAAATCCGACAAATTATTTTTGTCCTTAGGCAACTTTACTCCGCAAAGTATATCGTCGTCACAAGTCCATTTATTTTCCATTTCATACCTCCTTTTCTAAATATTACATTCTACTATATATAGTTAAATTCCAGTTTTTTGCTCGGTCAATATTATGTGGTCTGACTCTATTTCCGTAAGGGCCTTGAAAAACTCCTTAATTTCTTCCTCAGACACTTGCCGCATCGCCTCTGTGTAGAATTTAACCGCCCTTTTCTCTCTTTTGTTAGATTCTTCTATGTTCTCCTTATCCGAGTCAAGGGCTTTGTCGCTTCCGACATTAGAATCGGGTTTTTCTATTTTTAAGTGCTTACATATCGTCGAAGCATGCTCTCTCTCGATTTTTGAGAGGCCCTTAAACATGCTTGACACGTAAACATCTTTGCTTTTTTCCGATACAGCCTTATAAAAATTAGTATTATCTATTTCAAGCTCGAGGGCCTTTTGCAGATGCTCTTTCGATGCGCCTGATAAGGTTTTGCTTTCTAAGAGCTTCCAATCTTTTGCCAGAACAAAATACTTTTCATGCGCCCCGCAAAAAGGGCATGTATTGGGTCTTTCTCGTCCTATATAAACCTCGCCGCATATTCTGCAACGATATACTTTCATAAAATTCTCCTTATTTTTTCTTTAAAAAATTTATGATCTCTTTGCAGAATGCGGGTAAGTCATATGGGTTACGTGAAGTAATGAGATTACCGTCTACGACAACCTCACTATCTACAAATTTCGTCCCTGCATTTATTAAATCGTCTTTTATGGCAAAAAACGATGTCGCCTTTTTGCCTTTTAAAATTCCGGCAGAAGCAAGCACCCATCCCGCATGGCATATGGCGGCAACCAGCTTATCTTTTTGGTACATACTTTTTACAAATTCATTAACTTCTTTATATCTTCGTAAAATGTCAGGCGCGTACCCGCCGGGGATAACCACGCCTTGGAAATCGTCTACTTTTATCTTCTGGATAGCTTGCTCCTCTTTGGCTGGATAACCTTCTTTACTTTTATACTCACCTTTTCCCGTCCCAACAAGAACTGTTTCCACGCCTTCTTCTCGTAAACGCAAATAAGGATACCAGACTTCCAATACCTGATAATTATCTTCCACCAAAATCGCTATTTTCATAATAGCCTCTCTTTAATGTTTAGTGAAAATACTCTGCGGCCAATCTGCCAAGGAAGAAACCCGCGCCGCATGAAATCGCCCCTGTAATTAAAGTTTCCAATCCGCTCATGAGCCAGTGCGCTTTTGTGATTTTGGTCTTTATTATACCTAAAAAAAAGAGAAACGTCAAAACCGATATCACGGAAGCGCTTAAGGCCCTATTTGTATTATCGAAAATAAAAAATGGCAACAGGGCAGGAAGTGTCCCGACGAAAAACGAAACCGCTGATATAAAACCTATTTACAAGGGATTATCAATAGACCCCGGGGTTATTCCTATTTCCTCCTGTGCCATAAATTCAAGCCATCTTTCTTTATTTGCCGTAATACGTTTTACAGCTATTTCTTGTTCGTCTTTCGCGAAACCCATTTCGTTAAAAATATATCTTATTTCCTGCCTTTCTTTTTCCGGGTCTTCTTCTATTTCTTTTCTCTCGCGTTCGATTTGACTTTCAAAAAAATGCTTTTGCGCCCTGGTCGAAACATATGCCCCGAAGAATATGGCCAGGGTACCCGCCGTTACCTGGATCATACCTGCTAATATCACTTTATTTATCGCTATCAAAGAAACAGAAACGCCGGCAAGAAAGGAAACCGTGGTCACCAGGCCCGTATCAATCGAATAAACAACGTCTCTTATAAGCCTTCCTTTTTCGGTATGCCATTCCTCGCCGTGCCAGGCCTTAAGCCTTTTTTCTAGCGGGCTTTTTATCATTCGCCTCATCTTTCTTCATTTTTTTAGTCTTATAAAAATCTCCGCCTATGCATTGCGGCGCGTATTTACACCAGTCAATGCAGGAAGGCATATTTTTTCTATAAACGTAATTCTTGCATTTGGGGCATTTGGTTTTAACTTCATCGGAAAAAATCTCTACCTTGTACCCGCAATTCCCGCATTTTACGAGGCTAACCTTGAGGTAACGAGAATCTGTGCCGGGGCATTTGATCATAGCAATTCACCTCTTATGCTAACGGTTACTTCTTTAAACGGTATCTTTTTCCCCGATCCTGAAATAGCTGTTTTGATAACACCTACTAAACCGAAACAGCAGGGAACTTCCATATGAGCGTAGGTTGCGGATCTTATATTATTACTTTTTAAGATTTGTGTTATTTTTTCTTGGTAGGCTCCGGTATCGTCAAGCTTTGGACATCCTACCAAAAGAATCTTTCCTTTTAATAACTCATCATGAAAGTCCGGATACGCAAAAGGAACGCAGTCTGCCGCGATTAATAAATCAGCTTCCTTAAAATAGGGCGCATTTACAGGAACTAAAGAGATCTGAACAGGCCATTGTCTTAGCCTGGATATTCCCTTATGGGAAGATTTTTCCTTTTTAAACGTGCCTTCTTTTTCTCCTAGATCCATGACCCTTGAATCAGGGCAGCCGGAAAAACCATGCGAATGGCCCGGGGCTTCGGCGCTTTCTTCAAGAGACGGGACCTTTATGCCCTTATTCTTTAAAACATCAACAGCTTGCTTCAGATACGCCTCTTCATTATGATCTTTCAGGTGCTTGAGATGGGCTTTTATAACGTTTTTGCCCTGTTTTATTATATTTTCCATAACTTTTCGCTCATCATACTTCTCCGCTTCTCTTTCTTCTATATTAATAGCGCCCTCGGGGCAATGCCCTATGCAGGCTCCTAACCCGTCGCAAAAAAGATCGCTGATAAGTCTGGCCTTATTATCTATTATTTGCAGAGCGCCCTCAGGGCAATTCGGTATGCATAATCCGCACCCCGTGCATTTTTCTTCATCTATTTTTATTATTTTTCTTTTCGCCATATTATTTACCCCTCATAATAAACATTCAAGCGTAATATCGCTTAGTTGCGAGAGAAGACCTTTCTCTATGTTGTCCAATTTTTTCTTAAGTTTACATTTACCCGTATCAGGACATAGCCTAGATTTAAACAAATGATCGCTGACTTTAAGCGAACCCTGGCATGCCGTTATCAGGTCCACTAATAATATCTGAGCAGGCCTTTTACTTAATTTAAAACCGCCGCCTTTACCCTTGTAAGATTTAAGCAGCCCCTTCTTGCTCAAGACCTGGAGTATCTTTCTTAAGAACGGTTTCGGGATCTTTAATTCTTTCACCAGCTCCGATACAGAGGTCAGCTCTTTATCATTTTTCGCTATAAAACGCAGGGCCCTCACCGCATAATCCGTATCCCTTGTGATCAATTTCATACTGTCTCCGGTTAATATAATGATACTGTATTAGTATCTTTTTGTCAAGGAAAAAATTTCCACAAAAATCAGTTTTTATCTGAAAAATATTCTGTCGACGTCCTCTTTACTGACGGCCTTATGTAATCGTTTGGATATTGTCTTATCGGGCCTCTTGTGATTCAACAGTTCGCACTTTATACTTGATAATTTAGAGGCCGCTACGCTGAAACTGCGCAGCCCAACGCTCAGCAGTAAAGGATAAAATTCTTCGAAACTGGCAACTTCGCCGCACAGGCAAACCTCTTTCTTGTGGGTTTTTCCCGATTTAACGACAAGTTCTATAAGTTTCACTAGAGAAGAATGTAAGATGTGATATCTTTTTTCTATTAGCGGATTGCCGCGGGAAGCGGCAAGCGTGTATTGCAAAAGGTCATTTGAGCCTATATTGACAAAATCAACATTCTTTATAAGCGAATCCAATAAGAGGGCCGCTGACGGAGTTTCCACCATAATGCCTTCTTTAATACTTTTCTTGAATTTTTTACCCTCTTTTTTAAGGCTGGTTTTCGCGGACACGATCAATTTCTTGAATAAGTCTATATCGCTCATATCCGATATCATAGGATACAGGACTCTTAGGTCTCCAAAAACAGCTGCCCTAAGGATCGCCTTGACTTGCACCAGATATATGTCATAAAAGAAATCCAGCGCCCTTACACCCCTTATGCCCAGATCAGGATTTTCCTGCGGCGGAAGATTTAAGTAAGGCGGCAACTTGTCAGGACTAATGTCCAAAAGTCTTACAGTAACGGGGAGGCCTTTGGCTTCTTCCAATATATGTTTATACATATTAAATTGCTCTTCTTCTGACGGAGGTGTTTCTTTGTTTAAAAAAAGAAATTCTGTCCTAAGCAAGCCTACCCCATCGTATTGAAGTCCTCTCAATAGCTCTATTTCACCCGGCGTGCTAATATTGGCTTTTAACTTAATTCTAAGGCCTTTTTGAGTCTTGGAAGGCGCGTCTTTTACTGAAACACACACGGCTTTCCTTTTTTGAATATCCGATATCTTATTCGAATAGCGATCAAGCGTGGCCTGATCCGGAGAAACAAATACTTTACCGTCAAATCCGTCAACTATAATCTTATCACCGCATTTAATATTGACCTCTACGCTAACGCCAAAAACTACAGGCACATTGTAACCTCTTGCCAGAATAGTCGCATGAGTAGTGAAGCCGCCTTCTTCGGTTACAAATGATAAAACATGTTCCTTAGGGATATTCAGCACCATTGAAGTGGTTAATCTTTTAGACACCACGATAACAGGCTGCCTCTCGCCCACCGGGCATTCGAAATGACCTGCGAGATTGCCAAAAGATACCAAAAGCCTATTTCTAACATCTCTTACATCATGGGATAACTCTGAAAAATGAAGCTCACTTTTTTCATATGTTTTTACATATTCTTCAAAGGCATCACTTACCGCGTGTTCGGCATTAACCAATTTGGTGTTTATTAGATCCTTCATTCTTTCAAGTAGTACAGGGTCATCTAATATTAAGACGTGAGCGCTAAAGATTTCGCTCGCGCGTTTATCGAATAATTTTTCCGCAGCACGAGCCATGCTTCCCATTGTTTCTTTGGCCTTCTTAATAGCTTCTTCCAGGCGAAGGATCTCCCCCTTAGTCCTATCTTTTTCTATTACATAGTGGGGGATCTCTTCTTCGACCTTTTCGGCATACAAACAGGCCGTTCCTATCACTACGCCGGAAGATGCCACCACACCTTTTAATATCTTCATAAAAATACGCTCCTTAGATTCAAGCAATGACTTTCTTTAAAGCCGAAAGTGCGGCCTCATAATTCGGATGGGAAGACAGCTCAGGCACATATTCGACATACCTGGCTATATTATTTTTATCTAATATAAAAATTGCCCTTGCCAGGAGCCTTAATTCCTTTATTAAAACTCCGTATTTGGATCCGAAATCAGCGTCTCTATGGTCAGAAAATGTTTTCACCTTTTTGATATCATTATCATGGCAAAATCTTTTTTGCGCGAAAGGCAGATCCATAGAGATAAAAATAATGACCAGGTCTTTTGATAATTTGCTCGCTTCATCGTTGAAGCGTTTTATTTCCAGATCGCAGACAGGCGTATCCAGGGAAGGCGCCGATGCGATTAATTTTATCTTGCCGGCAAACTTATCCAGGGAGACTTCGGCCAGTTCATTGTCTAAAACGGTGAAGCCTGGCGCCTTTGTCCCAAGTTTTATTTCTTCCCCGATCAATGTCAACGGTTTCCCTTTCACGGTTACCGCGTTTTGTCTTTCCATAAAACCCCCTTCTATACTACCCTGCTGATAATATCCGATAAAACCACTATATCCTCCGTGCAGAAGATTTCTTTTACGCTTTGATCAAAGAGTATGTTCGCTTCGGCTGAAAACTCGTCATCCTGGCCCCATACGGTAACAAGCACGGGCACGAAATCAAAAGCTTCCAATACTATTCCGCCGTCTCCGTATTGAATGGCTTTTCCCGGTAATCTTTCCAGGCAAGAAACAATACCTTGAGGCATTTTGCCGTATTTACGGCCGATCAACTCAAGGGATCTTTTTTTAAATGCATCATAATAACCCTGGCCGCCAGGCAACTCCTGGAAAGATATCCACTTTCCGGTAACTTCGGGTAAACCCTGTATTTTTTTAGCCAAATAATGCAGTATCAAAATAGAAACGTGTTCATGCGGAGGAATGTTGCAGGATAATGAAACAACCTGATGGGAGGATAAATCAATACTATAATTGTCAGCTAAAAATTTAATATCAGAAATATTATCTGCTTTAAATTCTTTAAGCTTGACCCACGCCTTTTCCAGCGCATCCTTGTAGCTCATGTTAACTTCTTTTAGACCATCCCGGCTATTGCCTGTTCCAAGGAAATGGCCGGTATCGCATCTGGTTATTTAGGCTTTGGCTTCTTCTTATCCTGGCAACCGCAGGTTTTGCACATACTTTCCTCCTTTTTCATTTAATCGGGCTATCTTATTCTACCAATAATTCTTATATATATTTTAGCATACAGCAAGAAGCTTGGAAACTTATTTTTGAAACATAATTAATAAAAATAGTGGGCAGTTTACCCCGTTAGAGATTTATTCTCCAACGGGATAAACCCCAATCTCTAACGGGGTTTAACGTCGTGCCCGGGACTTAATACCGCAGCCCTCTTTACAATGGGCGACTGGACGTAGCATGTATCTAACATTTACCCACATATATCCTCCTTATTTTCTTAATTTGTTTTATCTTCAAAAGTGGAAAACTCTACTTTTCCTTAATTGGATGCTGCCTTCAGTTTTGTCGAATATTTCTCAGGATCGGCTTTAAAAACATCTGCACATGACGGGCAACAGAAACCCACTGTCTTACCTTTATACTCAGTCGTATAAGGAGTATCTCCCGAAACCTTTCCTCCCAAAACCGGGCATTCGGTATTATAAACCTTGCCTTTCTCTACCGTACTAGCCGCGCCTGCGGCGCAACTAACTCCGGTTGCTCCTTGGGGGCCGCTTGATCCGCATCCTGCGTAGGCCCCTGCGGCAAAAAATGTCAACGTTATGATCGCTATCAGAGCTATTAGTATAGTCTTATTCATATTGTTCACCTCCTCTTTACTTACTATGTAATGATACCATATTAGTATCATTATGTCAAGAAGAAAATTATTTTTTTTCCAGGATGCATTTTGACATTCTACCGCAGGGTTTGGCCGGGTAATTCCCATCAAAACAGGCCGTGCAGAATTCCTCTTTCGGGATCGGCATGGATTTGAGCATACCTTCTTTGCTTAAATACTCAAGGCTATCCAGACCGATAAAATCTTTTATCCATTTTATGCTGTGATTCGACGCTATTAATTCCTTTTTAGTCGGGAAATCTATACCGTAAAAACACGGGAACCTAAGCGGCGGACAGCTTACCCGCATATGGACTTCTTTAGCTCCAGCTTCCCGCAGTGTCTTTACCCTGACCCTGCTCGTTGTCCCGCGGACTATAGAATCTTCTATAATAACTGTGCGCTTATTTCTTAGGACATCTTTTATCGGATTAAGTTTTACCCTGACTCTGAAATCCCTTATAAACTGTGACGGCTGAATAAATGTCCTCCCAACATAATGGTTCCTTATCAAGGCTGCTTCATATGGGATCCCGGATTCTTCTGAAAAACCTAAAGCGGCGTAATTCCCCGAATCGGGCACAGGCATCACGAAATCGCCTTTAGCGGGAAATTCTTTTGCCAGCTGCTTGCCCAAACGCTTCCGGGTTAAATAAACATTCTGGCCAAAAATATTGCTATCGGGCCTGGCAAAATATATATATTCAAATATGCAAAACGAATGTTTCTTTCCAGAAAAAGGTTTTTGAGACTCTATGCCTTTCTTGCTTATAAAAACTATCTCACCTGGCTCAACTTCCCTGATATATTCCGCATTTATCAAGTCTAGCGCGCAGGTTTCGCTCGCCAATACATAGGCATCGTCCAATTTACCGATACAAAGCGGCCTCCATCCGCCCGGATCCCTTGCTCCGGCCAAGTATCCGTTAAGCATGAGTACAAGCGAATACGCCCCTTCAAGCCCGGATAAGGCGTCAACAAGATTTTGCCTGTGGTCCGGGCTTTGTGATTTAGCTAAAAGATGAACTATTGTTTCGGAATCCATTGTAGTCTGAAAGATAGAACCCCTACCTTCCATATCATGTCGCAGCTTGAAAGCATTTGTAAGGTTACCGTTATGAGCGATAGCTATATGCCCCTTACTATGGTTTACAGAGAACGGCTGGATGTTTTTGGAAATGCTTGAACCTGTCGTTGAATAGCGAACATGTCCTATCGCTACGTCGCCGCGCAGCGACTTTATGCTTTTTTCATCAAATACATCTCCGACCAGGCCCATACCCTTATGGGACATGATCTTTTTTTCGCTTGAGACAACTATGCCTGCGCTTTCTTCGCCGCGATGCTGGAGCGCGTAAAGGCCCAGATAAGTAAGCCGCGCCGCGTCTTTATGCCCATATATACCGAATATCCCGCACATACACTTATATCCTCACAGGAATGCCTCTATCCTTAAGGTATTCCTTTGCCTCTCTGATCGAATATTTCCCGTAATGAAAAATAGATGCCGCAAGAACGGCATCAGCCCTGCCTGTTGTTAGCGCCTCATAAAGATGTTCTAAATCCCCTGCGCCGCCCGATGCTATAACCGGGATATTTACGGTTTCTGATATAGCCTTTGTCAGCTTCAGGTCATAACCCGCTGTCGTTCCGTCCATATCCATGCTGGTAAGCAGGATCTCGCCGGCCCCTGATCGTTCTGCCTTTTTTGCCCATTCGACCGCGTCAAGGCCGACCGGTTTTCTACCGCCGTAGGCATATACTTCCCATTTCTTTTTTTTGCTATGGACTATGGACTGTGGGCTGTGGACTAACTTCGCGTCTATGGCAACCACTATGCACTGGCTGCCAAATTCCTCGGATGCTTCTTTAATCAATGTAGGGTTTTCTATTGCCGCTGTATTTATAGAAACCTTATCGGCCCCAGATTTCAAGAGCTGTCTTATATCGCTTATATTTCGAATGCCGCCTCCAACCGTCAAAGGTATAAAGACCTGCTCTGCTGTTTTTATGACCACATCTAAAAATGCCTGGCGTTTTTCAACGCTTGCTGTTATGTCTAAGAATACTACTTCGTCCGCGCCTTCTTTGGAATAGAAGGCTGCTGTCTTGACAGGGTCTCCCGTGTCTTTAAGGTCCAGGAAATTAATACCCTTCACAACTCTTCCGTCTTTTACATCCAGGCATGGTATTATTCTTTTAGTCAGCCCCGTTAGAAACTTAGCTCTTTCTACCATAATATTTATTCTCCATCCCCATTAAGAAAACATAAGCCATATTCAGCAAACCAAAACGTTTCTAACGGGGTTAGCATAGTTTGCAAAAATTCTCCAAAAATTTAAGGCCCAATTCTGAGCTTTTTTCTGGGTGAAACTGTACGCCCCAAATATTATCCTTATTTACTGCAGAGGCGAAATCTTTCCCATACTTGGTCGTGCCGATTATAATTCCTTTATCATCCGGATCAACATAATAGGTGTGAACGAAGTAGAAATATGAATTATCAGCTATGTCTTCAAACAGCTGTGGACTGTGGACTGTGGACTGTGGACTTTTTATTTTAACCTCGTTCCATCCCATATGCGGCGTCTTCAATTGCAGATCAAATCTCTTAACTTTTCCTTTTAATATATCGAGGCCTCTATGAGTGCCATGCTCCTCGCTTTCCGTAAATAATAATTGCAAACCAAGGCATATGCCTAAAAAAGGTTTGCCGTCTTTAATGATCCTGGTTATAGCAGGCAGGATATCTAATTCCGTAAGGTTAGCCATGGCCCTGGCAAAGGCGCCTACCCCGGGCAGAACAACGGCTTTAGCGTCGCTCAAATCATTAGGATTATCCGTAACCTTTGCCTGGGCGCCTACCATCTGGAAAGCTTTACTGACGCTTTTCAGGTTTCCCATGCCATAGTCGATTATCGCTATCATATATTACTCCCACTCTATCGTAGAAGGCGGCTTGGATGAAATATCATAAACAACCCTGTTGATGCCTTTGACTTCATTTATAATACGGCTCGATATGGTTTCAAGCAACTCGTAGGGAAGCTTGGCCCAGTGAGCGGTCATTGCGTCTTCGCTCGTCACAGCCCTTACCGCAACCACATTCTCGTAAGTCCTCTCATCACCCATAACCCCTACTGTTTTTATAGGTAACAATACGCAGAATGACTGCCATAATTTTCTATAAAGGCCACTTCGTTTTATTTCATCTATCAATATCCAGTCGGCTTCCCGTAAAAGGTCAAGCCTATTCTTAGTGATCTTGTCTATTACGCGAACCGCAAGGCCCGGCCCCGGGAAAGGCTGTCTATAAATAGCTTCTTCCGGCATACCTAGTTCTTTTCCGAGTAGCCTTACCTCATCTTTAAATAAATCCTTAAGAGGCTCTATCAGTTCAAAATCCATGCGGGAAGGAAGTCCTCCTACATTGTGATGTGTCTTAATGGTCGCCGAAGGCCCGCCTATCGGGGATTTTGATTCTATTACATCAGGGTATAACGTGCCCTGGGCTAAAAATTTTATTTTCCCCATTTTTTTTGCTTCTTTCTCAAAAATTCTTATAAATAACTTGCCTATGATCTTGCGTTTTTTCTCAGGGTCCGTGACCCCTTTTAAACCGTTCAAAAAAACTTTACTCGCGTCGATTACTTTCAGGTTTATACGAAAGTTTTTTCTGAATCTTTTCTCGACAAGCTCGGACTCATGTTTGCGCAACAGCCCGTTATCGATAAAGATGGCGACAAGATTTTTACCTATAGCCTTATGAAGAAGCACTGCCAACACCGAAGAATCCACGCCGCCGCTTAACCCGCATAGAACTTTTTCACCGTTTATCCGGTTTCTTAATTCTTTAATCGTGTTTTGCGCAAAAGAATACATATCCCACGATGGCTTGCATCCTGCTATATTAAATAGAAAATTTTTCAATATGATCTTCCCTTTTGGCGTGTGAACGACCTCGGGATGGAACTGAACCCCGAAAAAGTTTTTTTCAGGATGTTCCATAGCGGCGACCGGAGAATTTGAGGTGGAGCCTATTACCCTAAAGCCCTTTGGCAATTTTGTTATCCTGTCTCCGTGGCTCATCCAGATCGTCTCTTTCGAAAGTAAATCTTTAAACAATGTCTTTTTTGATCTAATGCTAAGGGTCGCCTTTCCATATTCCCGTGTCTTAGCCTTAGCAACATTCCCTTCCAATAATTTGGCCATAAGCTGCGCGCCGTAGCATATGCCGAGAACGGGTATGCCCATATTAAAAATATCCTTATCACATACGGGAGATTTTGCTGCGGTAACGCTGGCAGGGCCGCCTGACAAAATAACCGCTTTTGGTTTGCGAGCCGAAAGTTCATCCGCCCCTATATTGTAAGGCACTATTCCAGAGTAAACCTTATGCTCGCGTATCCTGCGGGTAATAAGATGGGTGTATTGAGAGCCAAAATCTAAAATCGCTATCCAGTCTCTATCCACGGGACTCGTCCTCCATTTCGTAAGTAGAGTAAAAATACGGCGTATAAGCTTCGAACTCGGCGCCGCAGGTATCAACCAGCTTATATGTTGTTTTTATGCCAAATTTGTTGCGCAACTTTCGAATATTATCTTCTTTTGTGCTGACTAAATTTGCGATCTGCTTATCGCTAAAACCAAACTGTTTTGCTTCGAAAAGCAAGCTCTTAAACATATTGGTATTATATTTACTTTTTGCTTTTTTGATCTTCTTCTCAAGGTCCACTATCTCTTCAATGTTATGAAGGAACCATCTGTCTATTTTTGTATGCTCGTAGATTTCATCTATATTCATCTTATTTTTTATGGCATATTTTATATAAAAAATCCTCTCCGCATTCGGGGTTTTTAATCTATCTATAAGTTGTTCGCGTGATACATCAAATTTTAAATCTTCCAAACCGGACACGCCTATCTCAAGTGACCTTAACCCCTTTTGCAGCGACTCTTTAAAAGTCCTTCCGATAGACATAGCCTCGCCTACGGATTTCATAGATATCGTGAGCGTTGAATCCGCCTGGGAGAATTTTTCAAACGTAAAACGAGGAATTTTAACGACACAATAATCGATAGTAGGCTCAAAACATGCCGGCGTTTCCTTCGTAATATCATTCGGGATCTCATCAAGCGTATACCCCACGGCCAGTTTCGCTGCTATCTTTGCAATAGGAAACCCCGTTGCCTTGGAAGCCAGGGCCGAACTCCTAGAGACCCTGGGATTCATTTCTATGACTACCATTCTACCACTATCGGGGTGAACGGCAAACTGAATATTTGAACCTCCGGTCTCTACGCCGATCTCTCTAATGCAGGCTATCGCGGCATCGCGCATCTTTTGATATTCCCTATCCGTGAGGGTCTGCACCGGGGCAACTGTAATTGAATCGCCGGTATGGACCCCCATTGGATCAAAGTTTTCTATTGAACATATGATAACAACATTATCTCTTTTATCTCTCATCACTTCAAGCTCGAATTCTTTCCAGCCGATAACCGATTCCTCTATTAATATCTCGCTTATCATGCTCGACTCAAGGCCTCGTTGGGCAATTTTCTTAAACTCCTCTATATTATATGCCACGCCGCCGCCTGTACCGCCCAGTGTGAAGCTCGGACGCACAATTACGGGGAAACTGATCCTGCTTATTATCTCGTATGCTTCTTTTAACGTATGGGCTTCTCCGCTTTGGGGCAGATCAAGTCCGATCTTCTGCATTGCTTCTTTAAAAAGCTGCCTATTTTCGGCCTTTTTAATAGCTTTAATGTTTGCGCCTATAACCTCTACGCCATATTTATCAAAAATTCCGTTTTCGGCCACTTTCACGGTGACATTCAAGGCCGTCTGGCCTCCGAGCGTAGGCAAAATAGCGTCCGGTTTTTCTTTTTCTATTATTCTTTCAACTATTTCCGGAGTAATAGGCTCAATATATGTTTTATCCGCCATAACCGGGTCCGTCATTATGGTAGCCGGGTTACTATTCAATAAAACCACTTCAAATCCTTCCGACCTTAATACCTTGCACGCCTGGGTGCCGGAATAGTCAAATTCGCACGCCTGGCCTATTATGATAGGACCGGAACCGATTATGAGAATCTTTTTTATGTCTGTACGTTTTGGCATTTATTTTAGCGTTTAGGGGTTAGCGTCTAGCGTTTAGTACTTTTACTAATCGCTAGCCGCTAATCGCTAGTCGCTGATCCTTTCACTTACGCTTTCTTGTTTTCTCCATCAATTTGACAAACTCATCAAACAAATACTCCGCGTCATGGGGGCCGGGCGAGGCCTCGGGGTGAAATTGCACGGAGAAAATCGGAAGCTTCTTATGCCTCATCCCTTCCGATGTTTTATCATTCAAATTTATATGCGTAGTTTCCATCTCTTTTTTATTTAAAGAATCTATATCAACACAAAAACCGTGGTTTTGTGCCGTAATAGCTATTTTGCCTGTCTTTAGATCCTTTACCGGATGATTGGCGCCATGATGCCCGAATTTTAACTTGTATGTTTTTCCGCCAAAGGCCAATCCCAGTATCTGATGTCCGAGACAGATACCGAATATCGGACATTTCCCTACCAAGTTTTTCACGGTTTCAACTACGTAAGGAACTCCTTCCGGGTCCCCGGGGCCGTTTGAAAGCAGGATCCCGTCAGGCTTAAAAGCCATGATATCTCCTGCGCCTGTCTTTGCCGGGACAACTGTGACCCGGCAATTTCTTCCAGCCAGCTCCCTTAATATATTAAATTTAACTCCACAATCTATTACCACAACTTTATATTTTCCTTTGTTGCTCCATTCCCTTACTTTATTAAGGCTGACTTCTTTAACCAGATCCCTGCCGATAAGACCTTTGGAGGATCTCGCCTTCTGTATCAAACTTTTATCATCCAAGTCTTCGGTGGATAAGACCGCTTTCATCGCACCTTTTAACCTTATATGCCTTGTAAGCGCGCGGGTGTCTATGCCTTCAATGCCTATTATGTCGTTTTGTTGAAGGTATTCCTCCAGATCCAACTGGGAGCGCCAATTGCTTGAAATGCGGCTACGCTCTCTTACTACAAATCCTTCCACAAACGGTTTGCGCGATTCCATATCATCGCTGTTAATGCCGTAATTACCTATCAACGGATATGCCATTGTAACAATCTGGCCCTTGTAGGAGGGGTCCGTCAGGATCTCCTGATAACCGGTCATTGAGGTATTAAAAACCACTTCTCCGTATGTGGTTCCTTCGGCCGCGAACGACTTGCCTTTGAATATCTTGCCATCTTCTAAAACCAATATAGCATTCATATTATTTTTTTATTTTTAAAGCTGCGCTGACAAATTCCCTAAACAAGGGGTGCGGTTTGTCCGGTTTGGATTGAAATTCCGGATGAAACTGCACCGCGATAAAATAAGGATGATTTTTTAATTCTACCATCTCTATCAAATTCTTTTTTTGATATATGCCTGAAAAGACCATACCCTTTTTTTCAAATAACTTTTTGTATTTATTGTTAAATTCATATCTATGACGGTGCCGCTCCCCAATCAGCTTCTTGGCATATACCCTGTATGCCAATGTATTTTTCTTGATCTTGCACGGATAACTACCCAGACGCATGGTGCCGCCCAGATTTTTGATCTTTTTTTGTTCTTCTAATAAAGAAATAACGGGGTAGCTGGTCTTTGGTCTGAATTCCGTAGAGTTTGCTTCCTTCAAAGCGCAGACATTTCTGGCAAATTCTATCACTGCGCACTGCATCCCTAAACATAAACCCAAAAAAGGAATTTTGTTTTCCCTGGCAAATTTGATAGCCCTGATCTTGCCTTCGACGCCCCGCAAACCGAAACCGCCCGGTACAAGAATTCCAGAGGTATTTCTTAGTAATTTCTCTGCGCTTTTTTTCCCAAAATCCTCCGAATCTATTTTTTCTACTTCCACCTTTGCGTCATTAGAAATCCCTGCATGTATCAATGCTTCATAAATGGACTTATAGGCATCCTGTAAAGCAATATATTTACCAACTATAGCGATGCTCACCTTGCGGGAGGGTTTAAGCGCCGGCTCTACAACATTTTTGCCCCAATCCTTTAAATCCGAAAACTTACAGATTAAATTAAAATGGCTCAAGATTATTTCATCCAAAATCTGATTTTTGAAAACTAGCGGTATCTGATAGATCGAATCTGCATCTATCGCTTCGATAACCGCTTCTTTTCTCACATTACAGAACAAAGATATCTTTTCTTTGACATCCTCTATTAAGGGCTTTTCGGTGCGGCAGATCAAAACATCAGGCTGTATTCCTATTTCCCGCAACGTCCCTACGCTGTGCTGTGTAGGCTTGGTTTTTATTTCACCTGCGACCTTTATAAAAGGAATGAGCGTTACGTGAACATAAAGTACGTTATTGTGCCCGGCGTCTAATCTAAACTGCCTGGCTGCCTCTAAAAATGGTAACCCCTCGATGTCTCCAACAGTTCCGCCGATTTCCACAATGATGACATCGGCACCAGAAATCTCCGCAACCTTTTTCACCCTTTGCTTTATCTCATCCGTAATATGGGGAATGACCTGAATGGTTTTACCTAAATAATCACCATGCCGTTCTCTGGAGATCACTGCATTATAGATCTGGCCGGTAGTCACATTGTTAAATTTGGTCGTTTTAGCGCTAGTGAATCTTTCATAATGACCTAAATCCAAATCCGTCTCTGCCCCGTCTCCAGTGACGTAAACTTCGCCGTGCTGATAGGGATTCATCGTTCCCGGGTCTACATTAATATAAGGGTCGAGTTTCATTAAAGTAACTTTTAATCCGCGCGATTCAAGAATTCTACCGATCGAGGCACAGGTGATCCCTTTGCCCAGGCTCGATATAACACCTCCTGTAACAAAAATATATTTAGGCATAATTACAACCTTTCTCCGGCGCATCCTTGGAAATCTTTTCACTATTTTGCGTAACAATATATCTTTCCAGCGATTCGCGCCATTTTTGAGATAATTTTTCAAGACCCAGCCCAATTATTTCTTTATCTTTATTCAAGATCCTTAATTCTGTACCGCCCGTGGCACCGATTATGCGAAATGGTGCCTTATTTTTCCCCGCAATTATCCTAAGTTTCTCAACATAATTTTCATGGCAGGAAAGAATAATTCTAGACTGAGATTCACCGAAAAGTAAGGCATCCGTTCTTATCTTGAAATTTAAATTGTCAATAATTGCTCCCACAAACTTATCTTTATTAGAAATACAGCATTCTGCCAATGCTACTGCCAATCCGCCTTCAGAACAATCGTGCGCAGAACTAATCAATCCTTTTCTTATCGCCTCTCCAGCGGTACGCTGAACCGCCTTTTCTAAATGTAATTCCAGATCTGGGGCATCGCCTTTAATTAATCCATGTATTTCTTTTAGATACTCGCTGCCTCCTATTTCTTCCTTAGCGTTGCCTAAAAGGACTATTATCTCTCCTTCTCTCTTAAAATATTGCGTACAAATTTTACTCACATCATCGACTATACCAATCATGCCAATGGCAGGTGTGGGAAAAATCGCTCCTTTCGGGCTTTCATTATAAAAAGAGACATTTCCGCTTACCACCGGAATATGGAAAAACCTGCAGGCAGAGGCTATACCTTCGACACAATTTTTAAATTGCCAAAACCTGTCTTCTTTCTTAGGATTACCAAAATTAAGACAGTCTGTGACTGCGGCAGGCTCTGCGCCTGAACAAACTAAATTTCTTGCCGCCTCTGCGACTGCGATTTGCGCTCCTCTATAAGGATTCAAATAACAATACAGGCTGTTGCAATCGGTTGTTGCCGCGACAGCCTTAGCCGTGCCTTTTAATCTCAATACCGCTGCATCCGAGCCGGGCAATACTACACTGTTAGTTTGCACCATATGATCATACTGCTGGTAAGCCCACTCTTTACTTGCGATAGAAGGAGAACCTAAAAGTTTAAGCAAAATTTGGTTAAAGTCCTTGGGTTGAATGATTTTGTTTATATTCAATTTATTTATCTTACTTAAATAATCCGGTTTTTTAAAAGAAACGCTGTACATGGGGGTATTGGTCAAGGCATCAGCCTGAACTTCCACCACAACCTTACCCTTATCCTTAATTTTGACCATATTGTCAGTTGTGACCCTGCCTAAAACCGCGGCAGTCAGACCCCATTTTAAAAAAATATTCTTAATATAGTTCTCTTTTCCTTTCTTAATACACAAGAGCATTCTTTCTTGTGATTCAGACATCATTACTTCCCAGGGCGCCATGTTTTCTTCGCGGCGGGGAACAGATTGAAGTTCTACCTCTATGCCGGAATTTCCAGCAGAGGCCATTTCACTCGTAGCACAGGTAAGACCGGCTGCCCCCATATCTTTAATTCCTAGTATATAGCCCGTAGACAGGGCTTCTAATGTCGCTTCTATTAAGCACTTTTCCGTAAAAGGGTCTCCTATTTGCACTGTAGGTCTTTTTTCTTCGCATTCCTTAAAGTCTTGAGAAGCTAAAATACTGCAGCCTCCGATTCCATCGCGGCCTGTGCTTGAGCCCGCATACATAATATAATTTCCCGCCCCAAATGCGCGCGCCCTTGACAGCTTATCCTTTTTCGCTACGCCGATGCACATTACGTTTACTAAACAGTTCCCGCTATAGCTGTCATTAAAATATATCTCACCACCGACCGTGGGTATTCCCACGCAATTCCCATAGAACTGGATCCCGTCTACTACACCATTAAGAAGGAATCTATTATACGGGTCACTCAAGGGGCCAAAGCGCAAAGAATCTAACAGCGCTATTGGTCTTGCGCCGGCCGTAAAGATATCTCTGATGATCCCGCCAACCCCAGTTGCGGCACCCTGTCTTGGTTCAACCTGCGAAGGATGATTATGGCTTTCCATCTTAAAAATTATTGCCAGATCATCCACAATGATCCCTCCGGAGTCCTCGCCGATCAGTGTTTGGTATTTTCCGGTTTTTGGCAAAAGTTTAAGCATCTTCCGGGAGTGAATGTAACCACAGTGCTCAGACCATTGCACGGAAAACATGGCTAATTCCGTAGGCGTAGGCTCCCGCTTAAGAATATCTATGATCTTTCTATATTCCTTTGCGTTTAAGCCTAGCTCTCTGTAATTTTTAGACGTTACCATATTATTTACCTTTCAGCCATTTCAGTGTAGATTTAAAAATTAAGGAGCCGTGATCGGACCCAAGTAGTTTCTCAGCGCTTCTTTCCGGATGAGGCATCATCCCTAATACATTACCCTGTTTATTTATAATACCGGCAACATTGCCTATGGCTCCATTTGGGTTAAATCTATCGCCAACCTCTCCTTGTTCGCTGCAGTAACGAAAAACAATCTGCTTATTTTCTGTAAGGTTTTTAAGCCCTTTTGTATCGATATAGTAGTTACCCTCATTATGGGCTATTGGGATCTTTAAAATTTGATCCCTTTTGCCCAAATTTGTAAATGGCGTAGCATTGTTTTCTAACTTTATATGTACATGCTTACAAATAAAATGAAGGTTTTTGTTTCTTAGCATCGCGCCGGGTAGCAGGCCGGCTTCCAGTAATATTTGAAAACCGTTACAAATTCCAATAACCAACCCTCCTCTATGGGCAAATCTAGTCACCGATTTCATCACAGGAGAAAATCGAGCCACCGCGCCAGTTCTCAGATAGTCGCCATAACTGAACCCCCCCGGTAATACCAAACAATCATATGCATCCACTTTGGTATTTTTGTGCCAGATATATTCCGCAGGCTGCTTTAAAATATCTCTGATCGCATAGAAGCAATCTTGTTCGCAATTAGAACCTGGAAAAACTATAACACCGAATTTCATTTATCACCTTTCATCTTAACGTTATAATCTTCTGTTATTGGATTAGCTAATAATTTCCTGCACATATTATCGATTTTCTTTTTAGCCTTCTCTTTATTTTGGCAATCTATTTTAATAGTAATAAATTTACCGATTCGGACTTCGTCTAAACCTTTATACCCCATTGACTCTAATGCGTGTTTAATGGTTAAACCTTGCGGATCAACTATTTTTTTCTTCAAAGTAATGTAAATTTCTGACTTTAACATATTCTACTCCTCCCTATGTGTACTAAAAGAACAACCCTTAAAAAATTTTTCTGTCTTCAAAGGCTGTTTTTGCCTTCATATGGATATTCTCTTCTAACCTGAAAAACATACAATTTTTTGCGATACTACATCCGATACTATTTTTAAGTCCCTGCCTTCTGCATCGTAGACGCTGACAACGTCGTTATATGCGGCTGCCTTAGGCATTAGTTTCATAAATAAATTTTTAGACTTTGAGAACCATTTATTATTCAATGCGACTTTTTCTTTTTGAGGAAATAACGCAACATAGAATATGTTCGTCTCCACAAGGTCCTGGAAAAAATGCGTTCCGAAGGATAATTCAGGCATGAGATTTCCGCCGGAAAAAGCGACTTCCACAAGCACGGCTATATTGTTTATCTCGGCAAACTTGACCGGTACGCCCAGGGACGGGGTTGTCGTGCCCCATCTCCCCGGCCCCATAAGAAGTGTTGGTAATTTTTCTCTGTCTTCTATATTTTTATTCAGCGTTCCTACTATGCGCGCGACTTCATACTGGTCGGACAATACAAGCTTACCGTACTTCTCCGGATCGACACATATAATTCTTTTGATTTCCTGAGATATATTGCCGCCTAAAAAATATCCGTGCGATTCAAAAAGTATCTTTTCCCTGCTTATGCTGCCAGGTATATCAACCTTACAGCCGATCCTTCTTGTCTGCAGGGGGCGGCATTGCAGCAGGTTTATCTTGAAGGCGTTGTTCTTTGTAAAGTTTACGGTAAATTCTATTTCAATAGGATAGCGGTAATTCTTTTCGATCGTCACAAGTATTTTCCTGAAGGAATCTGCCAACGTATTATAGTCGAATACCTTGTCGAGTGTCAATATCCAATATTCCTTATCTCCCGCGCCTCGATCGTTCATCATGCGCATGGATTCATAATCTTTTACCGCCACGCGGCTTGTATCTCTGTAAGTCTTCTCGCTTACAAGTCTTTCGAACGGAACAGTTTGGAAAACATTTTCTTTTGTATTTATGAGATCTACTTCGTGCTGTGAGAATTTCCTTAAATCATCCTTCTCCGCGTACGGCCTTCTTAAAGGATCGTCAAGCGCAACCATTCTCGGGTAATCACCCTCTACGCGATTGACCGCCCTTGTGCCTAACCCGAACACCAGTCTAAGCATACCTGCCTTCGGGTCCATATTTTCATTCCAGACATATGTATTATGGGACACGCCGACGCCGGCAAGGTCCGGAAAAAAATAATTTTTATGATGGGCCCCGGAAACGCGCTGCACCAGGAGCGCCATCTGTTCATCTAATTTATCCAAACCCCTCTGTTTTCTGTATACGAGGGCATCTTCGCTCATCGTGCTTGCATAAATTCTTTTTACGGCCTCTGCAAACTGTATATATCTCTGCTCCGGCGTGCCCTGATTTGCCAAAAATATGCTTTCGTATTTACCGGCAAATGCGTTCCCGAAGCCATCCTCCAGAAGAGAGCTCGAGCGTATTATAATAGGAGATGAGCCGAAATACTCCACGATCTGCTGAAAGCTTTCCATTATATCATCGGAAAATACGCCGTAAAGCATCTTTTCTTTTAAGATCTTTGCGATATTAAAATATCCATCCTCGGTCTTCTGCTGCATACGCAGTTTCCACCATCGATTTTGCACTATATAAGAATAAAATATATCCGAACCTATCTATATAGAACGAGTCGTGCAGTTCCGAGAGTTTTTTCCAATCAAGAGATTTATCTTTCGATAGTATTTTTCTGGCCAAAAGCATGCCTACGCTTTTCCCTCCGATAAAACCCGTTCCTATCAGCCTGTATTTTATATCTACGAGCTCCTCAAGCGAAAAATTTTGTATCGCCAAGGATAAGATCTTCTTATTCTTGGTCACCATTATGCTCGATAGCTTCTTTATCATATCTTTTATCTTCTCTTTTTTCGCAGGACTTTTTACAAGCTCCTCCGCATCAATGAATAAGCGGTCCCAGTAATCGTGATTTCTCTTGGCGTTCTCCGCTCCTTTTTCGCGAATATAAGAGAGTATTTTTACGGCGTTAACGCTGTCGGTAATGGGTATAAACCTTTCGTTCTTCTTTTGGTGCGGAAGGAACATTGTCGGCGAATACCGGTTCCATACTTTAAGCGGGTGTATATACAAGCTACCCTCGCAATGGTACACATCCATCAAGAGCTGAGTAGTTTCGCGTATGCTGGCTATGGACTTGAAGGAATGGTTATTGCGCAATATAGAAAAATATGTAATAGTCTTAAGTTCGTAAAGGTACGGGCATGTAACCATAAAAAAGTTTCCTGTCATAAGATCGGTAGCCCACGCCGAAAGGAGTTCTGACAGGCAATCAAACACATAATACGCCCCTTCGCCTTCCTGGGTAATAATATTATTTACCCTTGTGGTAAAATATTCGAATCCGGCATTGGCATTAAGTTCGTATCGTTTTATCTTTTTTGAGGGCTTAAGCAGTTCCTTGTGTGATGCAAACCGCATGTATATAACTTTCTTATTCTCGCCAAGCGCCTGACGCACAAACGGCGTTACAAGGTCAATATAATCTTTTATATCGTCTATCTGCCAGACTACATTGTCCCCGGTCCTCAAGCCCGTGATCACGCTATCCAAACCTTTTATGCCTGTACTTATCATATCAATAACCCTTCGCCCTTCGATTCCGCACAATAGTTTTACATAGACGGCAAATTGCTTTCGCCTATCAGATATTTATCAATACAATAGGCCGAACGCCTGCCTTCGGATATGGCCCAAACTATTAGCGATTGTCCTCTTCTGGCGTCACCTGCCGAAAATATATTCTTAATAGAAGTTATATATTTTTCATCTGTTTTGATGTTGCCGCGATTGTCTAATTCCAGACCCAGATCATTCAGAAGACCTCCGCGCTCGGGATGCATGAATCCTATCGCGAGGATCACCAGATCAGCCTCTATTTCAAACTCTGTGCCCGGGATCTCTTTCATGACCTGACAGTTTTTCCCATTTTCTTTAGAAAATTCAATTTTAACGCACGATACTTTTTTTACGCAGCCTTTTTCTCCGATAAATCGTTTTGTCAACACCGCCCAATGGCGCTCGCCGCCCTCTTCGTGGCTGGTGGAAGTTTTCAAAATAAAAGGATACCTTGGCCAGGGATCGCTAGCGGTCCTGCATTCGGAAGGCTTAGGAAGCACTTCTATCTGCACAACGCAGCTCGCCCCCTGCCTGTGCGCAGTCCCGACGCAATCCGCCCCGGTATCTCCGCCTCCTATCACAAGAACTTTCTTACCCTTGGCGTCTATGGGTTCGCCCCCAGAACGCTTTTCACCAGACACTCTGCAATTGGACTGCATTAAATAATCCATGGCAAAATATATTCCCTTTAGTTCCCTGCCTTCAATAGTCAAATCCCTGGGAATGCGTGAACCTATGGCGATACAAATAGCATCAAACTCCTCTTTTAATTTTGAAATCGGGTAATCAGGCCCCACATTAAGGCCTGTTTTAAATTTAATTCCTTCTTTTTCTAAAATCTTGACCCTTCTCTCGATTATCTTTTTTTCCAGTTTAAAATCAGGTATACCGTAACGTAAAATACCTCCGACCTTATCATCTTTTTCAAACACCGTTACCGAATGGCCTGCCTTATTAAGCTGGCCTGCGCACGATAATCCTGCAGGGCCGGAACCTATGACAGCTATTTTCTTTCCCGTGCGGATTTTTGGAGCCTTTGGCTTGATAAGACTTTCCTTAAAGGCATATTCTATTATAGACAGCTCGTTTTCTCTTATAGTTACAGGATCATCTGTTAAGCCCAGCACGCAGGCGTATTCACAAAGCGCTGGGCATAATCTGCCAGTTATCTCAGGCAGGTTATTTGTAGCTTGAAGGAGGTCAAGCGCGGCTTCCCATTTACCTTTAAACATATAATCGTTCCATTCAGGAATGTAGTTCCCTACCGGGCAACCCCAATGGCAAAACGGCGTCGCGCAGTCCATGCAGCGCGAAGCTTGTTCCTGCGACTGCTTCTCAGGGCACATTTTTGAAACATCCTTAAAGTCTTTGACGCGCTCGCAGACTTCTCTGTAAAGAGTTTTTTCTCTTCCCAATTTTAAGAATCCTCGCGGATCACCCATCTGATGCCTCCACCAAATCAAGCTTTTCCTCTACCTTTATACCTTCCAGGATGCGTTTATATTCTATCGGTATAACTTTGACAAATTTTTTGAGTTCTTCCCGCATGTTGCCCGTAATTTTTTTTGCTTTCTCACTTTTTGTATATTTAAAGTGATTATGAAGCAAGTGATATATCACATCTTTATCTCCTTCCTTCATTCCTTCGAGCTTTATCATATCCATGTTGCACTTGTCTTTGAACGTTCCATCTTCATCGTATACATACGCTATTCCGCCTGACATGCCTGCGGCAAAATTCCTGCCCGTCTTGCCAAGGATAATTATTCTTCCGCCTGTCATATATTCGCAACCATGGTCGCCGACACCTTCCACAACAGCATGGAGCCCTGAATTCCTCACGCAAAATCTTTCTCCGGCAACGCCGCATATATAAGCCTCTCCGGAAATGGCCCCATAGAAGGTCGTATTGCCTATAATAATATTCTCGTCCGGTTTATATTGCGCCGTTCTATCCTGATAAATGATGATCTTTCCGCCCGATATCCCTTTTCCAACATAGTCATTGGCCATTCCTTCCAGTTCAAGCGTAATACCTTTTGCCAGAAACGCGCCGAAACTTTGCCCTGCAATACCCCTGAATTTGCACATTATGGTATCTTCTAAAAGGATACCGTCGCCGCATTTTCTCGTAACTTCACCGCTCAGCATTGTGCCGGTAGCCCTGTTAGTATTGTTAATTTCGAGTGAAAGTTTGACCGGTTTATTTTTCTCAAATGCGTCTTTGCACAATTTAATCAGTTCTTTATCGAGAACTGTATCAAGCCCACTTTCTTGTTTGGACTTGCAATACCGTCCTACGCTTTCAGGCAGGTCCGGTTTATAAAGGATCTTGGAGTAATCTATTTCCTTAACTTTTAAAGGAATAAGGTTTTTGTTCACATGAAGAAGGTCCGTTCTCCCTATCATCTCGTCGATGGTCCGCACCCCTAAGCTTGCCATTATCTCCCGAAGTTCCTGCGCTACAAATCTAAAATAATTCACTATATATTCCGGCCTTCCGCTGAAATGCTTCTGTAAAATATCATCCTGCGTAGCCACGCCGACCGAACAGTTGTTTAAATGGCAGTGCCTCAGCATGACGCATCCCATCACAATAAGCACGGCCGTGCAAAAACCGTACTCTTCGGCCCCCAGCAAAGCCGCGATAGCGACATCACGACCCGTGCGCATCTGCCCATCAGTTTGTATCCTGGTCCTTGAACGCAGATTATTAAGGACAAGCGTCTGGTGCGTCTCGGAAAGGCCCAGTTCCCAAGGAAGTCCGGCATATCTTATAGAGCTCAAAGGAGATGCCCCGGTCCCTCCGTCTCCGCCTGAAATCAGGATCATATCTGCCCGGCCTTTTGCCACACCGGCCGCAACGGTCCCAACGCCTATTTCTGATACGAGCTTCACGCTTATCCGCGCCGTTGGGTTAACATTTTTTAGATCAAAGATCAGCTGTGCGAGGTCTTCTATAGAATATATATCGTGATGGGGCGGAGGCGATATTAAAGTAACGCCCGGAGTCGTATATCTGGTTCGCGCAATTATTTCACTAACCTTGTGTCCGGGCAGCTGGCCACCCTCTCCGGGTTTTGCGCCTTGAGCAATCTTTATTTGTATCTCATCCGCATTAACAAGATAATTCGTCGTAACTCCGAACCTTCCCGAAGCGACCTGCTTTATGGCGCTCCGCCTGGAATCGCCGTTAGGCAGGGTTATAAATCTATTAGGGTCCTCACCGCCTTCTCCTGTATTAGACTTGCCGCCTATTCTGTTCATAGCGATAGCTATTGTTTCATGCGCCAATCTGCTTATCGAGCCGAAGCTCATAGCCCCTGTCGCGAATCTTCTCATAATATTCTCGATAGGCTCAACCTCATTGATAGGGATCGCTTTTGTTTTTTCGGAAGAAAATTTAAACAAGCTCCTTAATGTCGTGGGATTTGCCGACTGATCGTTTATGATATTGGCGAATTCTCTATATCGATCATAGCTATTCTCGAGTGTAGCGTCCTGCAAGGCATGGATCGTCTCCGGGTTCCAAAGGTGGGATTCGCCGTCCTTTTTCCATTGGTAGATCCCGCCGCTTGACAAATAAGGACTGTCTATGTCTCTTTCGTAATAAGCGCTCATGTGTCTCGATATGTACTCATCCGCAATACCGCTAAGGCCAACTCCTCCGATCCGCGACACAGTCCCCGTAAAATATTTATCTATAAATTCATTATCTAGGCCCAAAGCTTCAAATATTTGGGCGCCGCGATAACTTCTAAGAGTGGATATTCCCATCTTTGATAATATTTTTAATATACCGTCCGTTAAGGCTTTATTGTAATTCTTAAGCGCGCTTTTAAGTTCTAGGCGGATCTCTTTTTGCGTTATAAGATATTCTATTCCTTCATACGCAAGATACGGATTAACGCAATCGGCTCCGTAACCAAAAAGCAAGGCAAAATGATGCACCTCTCTTGGTTCGGCACTTTCAATTATTATCGCGACTTGTGAGCGTATTGTCTTCCTTACAAGATGCTGATGGACAGCGCTTGTAGCCAAAAGTGAAGGCAGGGCAATATTATCTTTACCCGAACCCCGGTCGCTCAATATTATAAAAGAATATCCCTTTTCGATAGCATATTCGGCTTCAAACGAGATCCTCTCCAATGCCCGCACAAAGCCTTCCCTGCCGCTTGCCGCATCAAAAAAGGTGTATATTGTTTTTGTTTTAAAACCGTTTATGCTTATATCGCGTATTCTTTCAAGCTCATCATCCGTTAATATAGGGTTTTTTACCATAAGTTTATGACTATGCTTCGGAGTCTCCTCTAATATATTCTTTTCAGGGCCTATGAAACTTTCAAGACTCATGACAAGCTTCTCCCTTATGGGATCTATGGGGGGATTGGTCACTTGCGCAAATAATTGTTTAAAATAATTATATAAAGCTTGAGGCTTCTTCGATAAGAAGGCATGAGGCGTGTCATTACCCATGGAGCCTACGGGTTCTTTTCCGTCTTCAGCCATAGGCTTTATGATCACTTTGACATCTTCCCGGGAATAACCAAAGGCCTTGAGATAGGATACTATATCTTCGGATTTTTGACTTTTCACACTACTACTGGTAAGTTTTCCAAGATCAACCATGTTCTCGGCATTCCATTCTTCATACGGACAACGGGCGGATACGCTCTTTTTTATCTCAGAATCATGCACAATAGAGCCCAATTCTGTATCTATAAAAAAGATCTTACCCGGCTCAAGTCTCCCGGAAACCTTAATGCTAGAGGGCTCTATGTCGAGAACGCCGACTTCGGACGCCATAACCACAAAATCGTTTTTGGTTACGATGTAACGGGCAGGGCGCAAACCATTCCTGTCAAGCACGGCCCCAATACATCTTCCGTCGGTAAAGGCTACTGCCGCCGGGCCGTCCCACGGTTCCATAAAACAGGCGTGATATTTGTAAAACTCTTTGAGTTCTTTGTTCATAAATTTATTGTGCTCCCAGGCCTCCGGGATCAGCATCATCATAGCGTGTTCAAGGGGCCTGCCGGATAACACTAAAAGTTCAAAGAAGTTATCGATCGTGGCCGAATCGCTTCCGCCTTCAACGATAACAGGCTTCGCCTTCTCTATATCCGTGCCGAATAATTCGCTTGCGATCAACCTCTCTCTCGCGCTCACCCAATTTATATTGCCGCGCAGGGTGTTTATTTCCCCGTTATGAGCTAAAAACCTAAAGGGCTGCGCCAGATCCCAGGTCGGAAACGTATTGGTGCTGTAACGGGAATGTACTAACGAAATAGCGCTTTCAATATTTTCATTTTTCAGATCAATGAAAAAATCTCCAAGCTGACTCGGCGTCAATAACCCTTTATAACTCAACGTCCTGGATGAAAGGTTGGTAATATAAAAAAATAATTTCTGCTTTAGCTCTGATGCGCGGATAGTTTTTTCTATTTGCCTGCGAATAACATATAGCTTGCGCTCAAAGGAAAGCGCATCCTTGGCATTTTTACCCTGCGCTATAAAGATCTGGCGGATCACGGGTTTTGTCTCTTTTGCGGTTGTGCCTATTATAGAATCATTTACAGGCACATCCCTCCATCCGAGTATTTTTTGCCCTTCTTCCTCTACGATTTTATCAAATATGCCTATGCAAAAATTCAGTTCCTGCTTATCCGTAGGCAGAAAGATGAGCCCCGTACCGTAAGTGCCGGGATCGGGCAGGGAAACCCCTGCCCGACGGCATTCTTCCGACAAAAACTTATGAGGGATCTGGATAAGGATACCAGCGCCGTCCCCTGTATTAGGATCGGCGCCAACGGCTCCGCGGTGGCTCAAACGGTTTAGGACCTTAAGCCCCTGCCTTATAATTTCGTGGGATCTCCTACCTTTAATATCACAGACAAATCCCACGCCGCAGCTGTCATGTTCGAACTGCGGGTCATAAAGCCCCTGTTTATGAGGAAACCGGTTATGCATCGTCATTAAAACTCTCCCTACAGAATCGGTAGATACTTTTCAAGCTCATACTGTGAAACCTGGATCCTGTAATCATCCCATTCTTTCTTTTTTAACTCAACAAACCTTGGGAATATGTGGTCTCCCAATATTTTTTTAACAAGTTTACTTTCTTCGGTTATTGCTATTGCCGCGCCAAGACTGTCAGGCAATGTTTCTATGCCTTTTTCTTTTCTTTCGATATCTGTCAAATGGTACAGGTTCTTATCCATAGGGGCCGGCGCTTTATACCTTTTTTCTATACCCTCAAGGCCTGCGTGAAGCATTGCCGCAAAGGTAAGATATGGGTTGCAAGCCGGGTCGCAGGCCCTGAACTCACATCTTGTTGCCTTTTCTTTTCCCGGATAGTAAAGCGGTACCCTTATAAGCGCGCTCCTGTTCCTCCTGCTCCAGGCTATATAGACTGGCGCTTCATAACCAGGCACAAGCCTCTTGTAGGAGTTTACCGTCTGGGCAAATATTGAACATATCTCTTTTGAATGTTTCAGGAGGCCCGCTATATAGTAATGGGCTGTCTCGGAAAGGCCATCTTTTGCCTTAGGGTCAAAAAACGTATTCTTCTCGCCCTTAAACAGGGACTGGTGCGTATGCATACCGGAACCGTTCTGACCGAAGATAGGCTTTGGCATAAAAGTAGCGTATACGCCGAATTTATTGGCTATTTCTTTAACGGCCACCCTGTATGATATAACATTATCGGCCATCTTTAGGGCATCGTCATATCTCATGTCAACCTCATGCTGGGAAGGGGCAACTTCATGGTGCGAGTACTCTATACGCACGCCCATCTTCTCAAGAGCCAGTACCGTTTCTCTTCTGAGATCGCTTGCCACATCGAGAGTCGTCAGATCGAAATACCCGCCTTTATCCAAGATACCTGTCCCCTGATCGTTCTTGAAATAGAAGAACTCCAGTTCCGGCCCGACATAATAATGGTCATAACCCATTTTCTTTGCCCGCTCAATGGCTCTTTTCAAAACGTAACGCGGATCGCCTTCATAAGGCGTTTTGTCCGGATTGAGAATGTCGCAAAACATTCTGGCAACAGCATTTTCACCGGGCCTCCATGGCAATATGGTGAAGGTGTCCATATCAGGCTTGGCTATCATGTCAGATTCCTCTATATCCTGATAACCCGTTATAGAAGAGCCGTCAAAACCCATACCGTTTTCCAAAGCATTCTTCAGCTCACCCACTGTTATAGCAAAGCTCTTGACCTGACCCAGAAGATCCGTAAACCACAATCTTATGAACCTGACGTCATTTTCTTTCACAAGCTTCAAAATATCCTGTCTTGTCATTTTAGTCATTTTCTCCTCCTTTTTGACTAACTTAAACATCTGTTGATCTCTTAACTAACCGATGGCAACATTGCCTCTTTCTTCGGTTCTTATCCTTACGCACTCCGGAAGATCCAAGACGAATATCTTGCCGTCTCCTGTATCCCCGGTTTTGGCTCCCTTTATTATAGCATCTATGGTCGGTTTGACAAAATTGTCATTTACCGCTATTTCAAGGCGAACCTTGCGCAAAAGATTACCTGTCTCTTTGGAGCCACGATATACCTCTGTGACACCTTTTTGACGTCCGTGTCCGAGAACTTCGCTTACGGTAATCAGATTAACTTCTGCTTTATATAATTCCTCCTTTACCTTTTCCAGTTTATATGGCTGTATTATAGCTATTATTAACTTCATATTGCTCCTCTCAAATTTGTTTCACAAGTTTGATCCCGAGCCCGCCTACGGCGAGGCACAAGCCCGCCCGCGGCGAAGCGAGGGACTACTCTAGAATCGTATACGCCCTCTCGTGATGCTGGGTGAGGTCCAGGCCCATAAGTTCTTCTTTCTCGTTCACTCGCATACCTATAACCAGATCTACTAATTTATAAATAATTAAAGTTCCAAAAAATGTATATGCAATAGTCACGGTAACCGCAAGGAGTTGAATAATGAATTGTTTCGCGTTTCCGTAGAATAAACCATTTGCCCCTAAAGCGTTCACTGATTTTGACGCAAAAAGACCTGTGGCCAAAGCGCCCCAGATACCTCCTATACCATGCACGCCGAACGCGTCCAATGAATCATCGTAACCTAATTTAGGCTTTATCGCAGCGACTGCTATGAAACAAAATACGCTGGCCAATAAACCTACTATTATCGCCGGAATTACGCTTACAAATCCGGCAGCCGGCGTAATTGCCACTAAACCCGCGACAGCGCCGCTCGCGACTCCGAATATTGTAGGTTTTCCGTTACGAAACCACTCTATAGCTGCCCAGCTTAAACCCGCTGCCGCCGCGGCCGTATTCGTCACAACAAAGGCATTAACCGCTAATCCGTTTGCCCCTAAAGCACTGCCCCCGTTAAATCCGAACCAGCCAAACCACAATAAGGCTGCTCCTAAAACTACAAACGGTAAATTATGTGGAGACGGCAAGACATAATCCAAATTTTTTCTTCTTCCTATCAGCAAAGTCGCTGCCAGGGCCGCCATGCCGGCATTGATATGAACCACCGTACCTCCGGCAAAATCAAGCGCTCCCAAATCCTTTAACCACCCGCCTACCCCCCCAGATCCAGTGGCAGAGAGGATCATATATAAAGGTAGCCCATAATAGTGTAAATACTAAAAAGGCTAAAAATTTCATCCTTTCGGCAAAAGCGCCTATGATCAAGGCCGGAGTGATTATAGCGAACATTGCCTGGAATATCATAAAAGCCTGGTGTGGAATGGTTGCTGCGTAGCCCGCATATGGCTCCAACCCTACATTATTCAATCCAAACCAGCTAAATCCGCCCCAGAAACCTCTGCCTGGGGCAAAAGAAAGGCTATAACCTATTAAGATCCACTGCAGGCTCAGCGCGCACAAAATAATAAAACACTGCATCAGGATGCTCAATATATTTTTCCTTCTCACCATTCCTCCGTAGAAAAAGGCAAGGCCCGGCGTCATCAGCATAACAAGGGCCGTAGATATCAAAACCCAGGCCGTGTCGCCTGTATCTATTTTGGCAGTAGAAAGGACTGCGTTCATTTTTTATCTCCTTTCCTAATAATAGAATCTTAATCATAAAATAAAAAACGTTCCAACAACCATCACAGGTTTTTTAGAACGTCTTCGTTCTGCCAAATAAAAAACCCTTTTTTCGGGCTTTTTTCTTCGCCTAAAAAAGGGCTTCTTCGCTTATTAAACAAAAACCCCCAAATTTGCTTTGGGGCAACATTGCTTTTTATAACATCACTGTCAGAAAATATTATATCACTAAAAAAAATCATGTCAACACTTTTTTTATTTCTTTACTTATCGAAAAAATTTCCTGCGCCAGGCTGTAAAACCGGGCGCAGGAATAAAAATTAACCGTTTAGAACATCGTCAGCCTCTTCTCTGTAGGCATCCATAACATAAGGAATACCTGAGATCTTTGAGGCCTCTTCCGTAAGGGTCATAATATCTTTTCTTGAAATAGTCGAAACTTTGAAATTTCTGCTTCCGGCCATCAATTGCTGCAACCCTACTTTTATTTTTTGGCTGAAGCTGTATATTCCCACCGCTCCCAAAGGAATTTCAGACATTCTCTTGCCATATTTTTCGGCAAGCTCATCATAACAAACAAAGATCTCTTGCGGTTTTGTGCCGAATTGAGAAACAGTTTGAGGCAAGTCTTTTCCTTCTATCCAGAATCCTATATTTTTACCAACCATGCCTGGTATCATAAGGGCCCTGCCCATACAGACAGCTTTTACATAGGGGGCGCCCATAGCCAGCACTTTGAAAACATGGTCCTCAGTAGAGAAACCTCCTGCGATAGCGATATCAGGCACACGCATCTTTTTCTTTGTTAACTTCTCACATATCTCATAAGTCATGGATTGGAGATAGAACGTCGGAACTCCCCATTCTTCCATCATTCTCCATGGGCTCATACCCGTACCGCCCGGTGCGCCATCTATCGTGAGAAGATCTATTTTCGCCATGGATGAAAATTTGATAGCCATGGCAAGCTCTCTCATCGGATACGCGCCTGTCTTTAATGTGATTTTCTCGAATCCCAGGTCCCTTAATCGCTTAACCTCATTAAAGAAGCTTTCCTCTGTGACAAAGCCGAGGCGTGAATGGCGTTCAAATTCCTTGATGGCGCCGTTCTTGTACGCCTTCTGTACTGTTTTAAGAGTAGGGTCAGGCGTAACTATGTAACCGCGCTTCTTAAGCTCTAATGCCCTTTCCAGCGACTTGACTTTTATTTCTCCGCCAATACATTTTGCGCCTTGCCCCCATTTAAGTTCGATCGTCTTTAGGTTATGTTTTTTTATCACGTATTCCGCGACGCCAAGACGCGTATCTTCAACGTTCATCTGCACTAAAATTTCGCCGTATCCTTCATGGAATTTCTTATAGGTCTCTACTCTTCTGTCCATGTCAGGGGCTTTCTTGATCTTCCCCTTGGAATCTAGTTCTAATTTTGGGTCAATACCGCAAACGTTCTCGCCGCAAACCAGCGTAACGCCGGAAATAGCCGCTCCGATAGCAAAATGCTCCCAGTTCTTTCTGGCTATCTCTGTAGAACCCAAAGCGCCTGTAAAAATAGGGACTCTCAACTTAACCTTAGAATTCCAGCCATACTCTGTTTCCGTGTCCACCGCAGGGAACGTCGCCGTGTCAGGGTTCCCTTCAATACCTTTTGGAAGCCCCTTCGCTCCCATTGCATACCCTTGAATATTAAGGTGCGAATAATCTACCGGATAATCCTTGTCGCCGCCTGCGGTCATCTCGCCGAACGGACCGGGGTAGATAACTTCTCTGCCTCTAAATGTTGCTTTAAAAATTTCGCAGTTCCCCTTGCATCCATCAACGCATCTGGTGCATATGCCTGATGTAGGAGCAACGTTCCTGGACCTGTTATTAGTTTGCGTTACGTCATTAGCATTTGGTCGTTGCAAATTCATTTATGTCCTCCTTGATTAGCTTTTATGCTATCAATTTCTCTTTTTTACCAATACGGTAAATCTTTCTATCATCCTACGATCACGCATCTATCCGGGACTTCCGCCATTGATAGTTGCGATTTGCGTAAACCGCACAGGGCCTCTTTGCCCTTTTTCATAGGCATAGAATGGTAATACACTATTTTTTATGCAACATTTGCCTATTTTTTAGGCACTATATACCAATAAAAAAACGTCCTTCAAGGAACGCCTTTTTCTTGCTCTACTTTTCAGGTCGCTACTTCTGCGCCGATTTCTTCATATCTTCGCTTACTATAATAGCCTCAGAAACCTCTCTCATGCTCTTACGGCTATCCATGCTGTATTTTCTGATCTTATTATAAGCTTCCTCTTCGCTTATGGTTTCCTGGCGCATCAAAATACCTTTTGCCCTCTCTATAACTTTTCTTGATTCCAGCTCTTCTTTTATAACTTTAGATTCGACTACTAAGCGGAAATTTTCGATAACTATCGCGGCCTGATTTGCGACTGATTTTAGAATATTTATTTCTTCTTTGCTGAACTTATGAGGCTTTGAGGTATAACTATTTAATACCCCTATAACTTTTCCTTTGAAAACCAGCGGAACGCACAGAAGGGAACAAAGTTTTTCTCTTTTAGCTATATTCCTATTTAGGTAACGCTCATCTTTACGCACATCTAAAACAGTTATGGGCTTGCCTTCTTTCGCCACCATGCCTGCAATGCCGCCCCCAGCTTTTATATTAGGCTTTTTATTATATACGTCGCTTATAGATTGGGTGGCCTTTACCACAAGTTCGTTATTTGTCTTATCCAGACGCAATAACGAACATATTTTAGATCCCATCACCTTTGCGGTCACATTCACTATCAATTTCAGAATATCATCCAAATATAGATCTGAAGTCACGGCCTCGCTTATCTCAGCTAAGGCATCTAAGATCTGCTTGGGGTCTCCGAGGTCTTTTTTTCTGTATTTAGATTTTTTAATACCGGTCATATTGGTTTCTTTGATATAATGGGCTTATTCTATCAATTTTTAATGGGGGCGTCAATCAAAATAGATTTTTTCTAACTTATAGCCACAGGCCCGGTATTTTGGTTCCGCAGGAAGGACATTTACCCGCATTTATATTCATCACTTCAGGGGCAAAATACGATCTTTTGACTAAAAGTTCACCGCAATTATGACAATGGGTATCCCCGCCTTCAAGAACATTGCCCATATAAATATAGCGCAACCCGTTTTTTTTGCCTATCTCTTTTGCCTTTCTCAAAGTTTCAATAGGAGTGGGCGAGTAATCCTTAAATTTATAATCCGGATGGAACGCGCTTATGTGCCACGGCATATTTTTATCAACCTCCGCTAAAAAACCGGCAATATCATTCAATTCCGCCTCTGAATCGTTTTCTCCGGGAATGATCAACGTGGTGATCTCCACCCAGATATCTAATTTTCTCATATATCTTATAGAATCCAGGACCGGCTGCAATCTCCCCATGCATATCGTCTTATAATATTCATCCCTGAAACTCTTCAAATCCACATTAGCGGCATCAAGATAGGATTCTATCGCATCCAGTGCTTCTTTTGTCATATAGCCATTAGTCACAAAATTATTATATATGCCTTCTTTTTTGGCTATTCTTGCAGTGTCATATGCGTATTCAAAAAATATTGTAGGTTCTGTATACGTATAAGATATGCTTTTACAACCATACTTTTTAGCTTCCCGCACGACTTCTTCGGGTTTTAATTCATAACCGCCAAGGCTTCCGTCCCGCTTTGAAAGCTGCGATATCTCCCAGTTCTGGCAGAAACCGCAGCGAAAATTGCATCCCATTGTAGCTATCGAATAAGACTTAGAACCCGGCAAGAAGTGATATAACGGTTTTTTTTCTATAGGATCTACGTGGGAAGCGATTACCTCGCCGTAAACATATGAGAACAATGTGCCTTTTTCATTCCTGCGCACGCCGCACACGCCATACTGTGAATCCCCGATCATGCAGCGGTGCGAGCATAAAAAGCAGGACACCTTTTGGTTCTCTAATTTTTTATACAGCATTGCCTCTTTTTTCATGCTATTCTCCCAAGGCTATCCTATGCTATAATTATATTACAAAACGGTCAGGCTTTCAAAGGTATTCTATGCGCCCATATAAAAAAGAGTTTTATACCTTAAGAAGGGTCAAAGACCTCGTAAAATCTTATTTTTCACATTTCGGGGTCAATAAGCAACGAGAGATCACGCGGCTCCTATATGAAATCTCAAAAAAAGAAAATATTGCTCCGGAAAACGTTCTTAAACATGAAAATTTTGATAACTTTGATGAAATAAAAACTTACCTCCTTAAAAAGCGGTTCCCCTGCACTTACGCCCATAGCGAAATATCAAAGATCTACCTTCCGAGGCTTGAGTTAAACCCGAGGTTATGCGTAAAATCAAAAAAGAAAAATACATTTTATCCCAAAAATATATTCATTGAAGCCTCTTTGGAAAAATCGCATATTGCCTCAAGATTCCGAAACGCTTTCCCCGAATCTCGTTTTCTTGAGATAAAATCGCTAAAAGAGCACCTATCAAAAAGAAAAGAGCGGTTTAGCATATCTGATTATAATAATCGGCGCGATATGGTCTTTATAATAAACGAGATTCAGGATTTCTTTAAAAGGTGCCCGTGCACAGCCGGCGCTTATGGCTGCGGTTACAATATATTTAACCTGGGCTTTGGCTGCATATTTGAATGTACATATTGTTATCTTCAAGAGTACGTAAATTCACCCGGGATAATATTTCCTGCGAACCTGGATAAATTCTTTAGCGCGTTTGATTCATATAAAAGAGCCGGGATGCGCATAGGCACTGGGGAATTCTCGGATTCTCTGATGCTCGATGATGTCACAGAGTATTCTTTATCGCTTATAGATTTCTTCCGCAGACACCCTCAAGTTACATTTGAATTTAAAACGAAAAGCGATAATATCAAAAATCTCTTAAAAGCAAAGCACGCTGGCAATATAGTCATATCATGGTCATTAAACCCCCAGAAGATGATAAATGAAAATGAATTTTTTACCGCCACGCTTATGGACCGCATTAATTCGGCCCTTCACTGCACGGAAGCGGGATATAAAGTCGGATTCCATTTCGACCCTGTAATATATTTCAAGGATTGGCAAAAGCATTACGGAAATGTTATAAATATTCTATTCGACGCCATTAAAGCGAAAGATATCGCATGGATAAGTATCGGTACGTTCAGGTTCAAGCCCGAATTAAAAAAGGTCATAGAAGCGCGTTTCCCTGATAACAAAATACTTGATGGCGAATTAATGATAGGCTATGATAAGAAATTGAGGTATCCTCACACTATACGATACCATATATACAGCGCTCTCGTACAAATGATGGCAAAACGCTCCAAGAAGGTGCCCATATATCTTTGCATGGAGGAAAAATCGATGTGGCGCGAATTAAAAGTTGCGCCGCCGTTTAATATAACATGAATAAATACCTTTTATTGAACCCGTGGATATATGACTTTGCCGCATATGACTTCGGCATAAAACCGATAGGCCTATTGCGCATAGCTTCTTATTTGCGCGCTTCGGGTGATGTCTATTTCCTAGACTGCCTGGCCGGATGCGCCAGATCTAAAAAGAAAACCGGATTTTCAAAATTTAGAAAAGAAAAAATAGACAAGCCGGCCGCATTAAAGGATATAAAAAGGCCTTATTTTAAGTACGGAATATCTATACAAGACTTCAAGAATAAACTCTTGTCCATAAAACATCCGGACGCTATCTTTGTTTCCTCCGGAATGACATTCTGATACCCGGGCGTACAACTTGTTATAAAAATTTTGAAGGAATCTTTTCCGAACACACCTATTATACTTGGCGGGATCTATGCAACGCTATGCCGCGAGCACGCAAAATTACATTCGGGTGCCGATTCCGTTCACGCGGGTGAATATTTAAAGGATGATTTTGAAAAATATCTCCCGGCATACGATCTTGCTAGTAATAAAGAAATACTTCCGATATATTTAAGTAAAGGCTGCCCGTTCGCGTGTTCTTATTGCGCTTCAAACATCCTGACTCCTGCCTTTAGGCAGCGCGATCCTGTAAAAGTTTTTGAGGAACTTATGCATTACAAAAGTACCTTTGGCACGACCGCCTTTGTATTTTGTGATGACGCCCTGCTTTTTAAACCGGAATCAGGCATAAAAAAATTGCTGCGAATAATAAAGGCCTCGGAATTAAAATTCGATTTCTATACGATAAACGGCCTTCACGCCAAACTTATAGATGAAGAACTCGCTTTTTTATTGAAAGAAACCGGTTTTAAAGACCTCAGGTTATCGCTCGAGACATCCGACGAAAATATCCAGGAATTCACCGGAAATAAAGTCAGCAATAGCGATATAAAAAGGGCTGTGACATTGCTCAATGAAGCGGGTTTTGACAAAAGCGATATAGCCATATATATCCTTGTCGGTTCGCCCTACTTGAGCATGGAAAAGACAAAAGAAGATATACTATTCGTGGATTCACTGAATGCGAAAGCTATCCTCGCCTCTTATTCTCCGATACCCGGCACGCGGGATTATGACGCGCTTGTGAAAAACGGCTCAATAGAAAAGGATATGGATCCTTTATGGCACAATAACACTATATTTTCCGAAAAGATAATGCCCGGGGCTGTGGAAAAGATCCGGTCTTTAAGAAGATTTAGTTCGAGGATAAGAAAAAATTAGCGATTAGCGTCTAGCGTTTAGCGAATAGTAAATACTATATGCTAACCTCTAAACCCTAAACGCTATTGTAATTTGGGATTTAAGCTGCTCATTTCTTAGAGATCAATCTACATAGAGGATCAAAGGAAAGATAATCCCCTGTAAGCGCATAAGCTAAGGCCCTGCAGCCCTGGCATTCTTTAATACTGCAAGACCTGCAAGGTTCTGCCAGATTTTCTCTTTGCTTGAGCTTATTCAATACCTCAGAATTCGCCAATATGCCGGAAAGCGGCTCTTTTAAAAGATTGCCCAGCGGGTAATTAAACCTCCTGCACGGAAGAACTGTCCCGTCAGGAAGCAACGCGCATCCGTCTTTTCCTACTATGCACTCGGCGCCGTAAAGTCCGGAAACATTCCCAGCGCCACCTTTGAGCTCCACTTTAAGGGCGTGATACTTGGCGCCATCTTCTTCGGAATAATCAAGTCCGCACTGGCTAAAAATAGATTTGTACAATTTGTTGAATTCTTCCGGGACTAAAAGCTCGTCCTTGGCTTTCAGGCCTTGCCCAAGTGGGATAAAACGTTCGAGAATAAACCCGTCAACTGAGTTTTTCCTGCAGAAATCCAGCAAATCCTCGGCCTCATTTATATTGCACCTCAAGAGCGTAAACATAATAAATACCGAAAGATCATTCGCTTTTAATAACTTGATATTACGAAGAGTTTTCTCAAACATGCTATCGCCGCGCACGTAATCGTTTGTTTGAGGCCGCACGCCGTCGAGCGAAACATATATCTCTTCGATAAGCGGATAAGAAAGGATCTTAGGAATATACCTGTCTATAACGGTTCCGTTGGTTATAAAACTTATGTTTAAAACATAGGGCGAGTTGCAAAGGTAATCCACAACATTCCAAACTTCATTTTTTAAAAACGGTTCGCCTCCTGTCAGCGCGACAGTCAGGCGCATATCTTTTTCTTTCATCATCCCTAAAATATTGTCGCAGACAATCTTTAGATCAGGCCAACCCAGTTCACCCTTGTTCGAAAAGTCATCCTGGTAGCAGTGTATGCACCTCGAATTGCACCTAGACGTTATATGCCATTGTATGTGGAACTCTTTGGTGCTCATTATTTATCTTTTTTAGAACCGGTCTCTATCAGGGCGCGCTCGACAAGCGTCCTTAACTCGTTTAAGTCTTTACGATTCAGAAGAAAATGCGCCCTTAATCTGGGTTCCACTATCTGCAGCTCGAACATGTCCTTTTCCTTCATATAAGTTATATTGACTTTCATGGATATCTCCCCTTTTGTCTAATAATATCAGAAGGCATACCATAATTCAATATATAACTGAATGATAGCAATAAATGGTAGCAATAGGGGTTCGCGGCTTTAAGTAAATTTTTCCCGTGGTTTTGAACTTACTCCTCGCGCCTATGCGCTATTCATTCTGTACACCCCTACCGGCACTCGTCGTAAGTTCGAAAACCACATTTGGGAAAAATTTACAATTTCGCCGTTCACCCCATACTGCTACCATATGTGGCAAGGGAATCCTTCTAGCTTTACCTTGAAAGAGTTATCGGCAGGTGATCGTGATTCCTGTTTTTGGCCTGCCCTGAAGTGAAGTGTCAAAATTTCAGCTTTTTGCGAGGAGGAAATCGGTTTCCTTGTCCCGAGCGAAGTCGAGGGATAAAAGGATGGGCATTGTCCGAACCCGCCGTTGCATCAGTGGCGGGTGAGTTATGCCCATCCCCGATTTCTGACCAGTCAAAAAGCGTTAAGAAATTTTGACTGAACGAAAGGGCAGGCAGAAACAGGATAGAGAGCCGATCGCCCTTGTTGCTGCCATATAATTATTTTAGTTGAAGATAACCGGCGAAAAGAATATAATACCTGCGATAAAATACTCGCTTTTCAATATTATCCTGGAGGTGTAAGAAATGGATTATTTGGCCGAACTCGAGAATAAAACGATATATATAATACGGGAGGCGTATAACCGCTTTAAGAATGTAGCCATGCTATGGTCCATCGGAAAAGATTCAACGACCTTGTTGTGGGTCGTCCGTAAGGCATTTTTCGGAAAGATCCCATTCCCTATCATGCATATAGATACAAGTTATAAATTTAAAGAGATCTACGAATTCAGGGATAAATACTCCAAGGAGTGGGGCCTTAACCTTATTATAAGCAGAAATGAAAAGGCGCTTGCAGAGGGAACTTGCCCTGAAAAGGGAAAGCTTAATTGCTGTAATTCGTTAAAAACAGAGGCGCTAAAAATGACCATAAGCGAATATAAGTTTAAAGCGCTTTTATTAGCCATAAGAAGGGACGAGCACGGCATAAGGGCTAAGGAAAGATACTTTTCACCGCGAACTGCCGATTTCAAGTGGAATTACAAGGACCAGCCGGCGGAATTATGGGATCTGTATAAATCCCGGATCGAAGAAGAACAGCATTTTAGGATCCACCCCATGCTGCACTGGACAGAGCTGGACATATGGAGATATATTGAAAAAGAGAGAATTCCCATAGTGAACCTTTACCTCGCAAAGAACGGTAAAAGATATAGAAGCATCGGGTGCGCGACATGTTGCGCGCCTGTTGATTCGAAGGCCGACAGCATTAGAAAGATAGTGAAAGAATTAGAAACAACTACGATCGCGGAGCGAAGCGGAAGGGCTCAAGATAAAGAAGATGCCTATACTATGCAGAGATTGCGCAGTTTAGGTTACATGTAATCGGGGGTATTATGCAAAAAGACACGTTAAAGATCATAATTGTAGGGCATGTCGACCACGGAAAGTCGACTCTCATAGGCAGGTTGCTATTAGATACGAATTCTCTGCCAAAAGACAGGCTTTCTGAAATTAAAAAAATCTCAAAGGAACTCGGCAAAGATACGGAATTAGCTTTTCTGACAGACCAGCTTAAAGAGGAGCGAGAACGGAATATTACAATAGACACAACCCAGACCTTCTTTAAAACACGAAAAAGGGATTACGTAATAATAGACGCACCCGGCCATGTTGAATTTTTAAAAAATATGCTTACCGGAGCTACGCTGGCAGAAGCAGCCGTGCTTATAACCGATGTGAACGAAGGGGTCATGGAACAAACCAGAAGGCACGCGTACCTTATAAACATGCTCGGTATAGACAAGATAATACTTGTTTTCAACAAGATGGATATTATAGATTATAATGAGGCAAAATTTACAGAAATAAAAAATAAGCTTCTTGTGTTTTTTGAAAGCTTGGGGGTGCGGCCTTCTTTTATTATACCTATCTCGGCAAAAAAAGGCATAAACATTACTAAAAGATCCCCTGAAATAAGCTGGTATAAAGGCCCGGCCCTATTGGAGGCCTTGGACTCGTTAATAATCGACGCAAAAACAGAAAAAAAACCTTTGCGGCTACCTGTACAAGATATCTATGAAATAGACGGTAAAAAGATAATGGTAGGAAAAATCGATTCAGGAACGATCAAGCGAGGCCAAAAGGTAATACTTTCCCCCTCTTCGAAGAAGGCCGTTATAAATTCTATCGTTCTTTTTGAAAAAGAAAAAACAAGCGCTCAGGCCGGAGAAAACATCGGCCTGCTTTTAAAAGAAGGCGCGGTTGCCGAAAGAGGCGAGATTATCGCCGAAGAAGAAAACTCTCCCGAGGTAAGCAGCCTTTTCAGAGGCAACATTTTCTGGATGTCTGATGAACCCTTGCAAGTAAATAAACCTGTAACTTTGCGATGCGCAACTCAGGAAGTAAGGTGCGTTGCGGAAAAAATCGAAAAAAGGATCAACTCTTCGACTTTGGAAGTACTAGAAACTAACGCTAAAGAATTAAAAATAAACGAGGCAGGTATTGTATTGTTCAAGACCGACGAACCGATCGCCATAGAGAAGTTCTCGTTCATAGAAGAAATGGGTAGATTTATAATAGAGCAACAATATAATCTCCAAGGAGCGGGAATAATAACAGAAACAACTGTATAATGAAAGAAAGCAAAACCGAGAAGCATAGAATACTGGTAACATTTGCTTTTACTATGTTTCTAATTATAACCGCGGTATGGATATTATACGCCATCCTAGGTCATAAGATTCTCGAATCTATATACAAAGGCGCAACTCCCATACCCTTCCTAAACGCCTTATTCAAATCTAAGGAAGAGTACCCTCTGGCGTTTTATTTCAATAAAGCCGACATAATATTTGACCGCATTATAATTGCCGAATTATTTATCATACTATTTTTTCTGATCATAGTATGATTAAAGCGTTTTATTAAAGTTGCATTGCTAATAGCATCTATAGGCTTACCGCTCGTGATATTTGGTTCATTTATATATGACCACGCGCAAATCGATATGGAAACTTTTCAAAATAGCGCAGATAGGTTATTAGAAAAATCTGAGGCCCTGAGTAAAAAGGCCGCTGTATTTAATGAAAAAAATGTCTTAAGCAAATTAGGGCCAAACCACATTAATGGGTTCTGTTACTTGTTCGGCGAACACATAGAAGAAGCGAGCTATGAAAATTTAGCCTTCGCCGCAAATAAAGATAAGCCGTCGATATACATCTTCAATATAGAATTTGATGGCAAAGATAAGTATAAATTAGTTCCCAAAAAAGACGGGGTCCGTCTTGAGGGCGGCTTGCTTAAGCTAAAATATACCAAGGATAATTATCTGGAAAGCGTTGGAGATGTGGCCATACCAAAAGATGATATCGGAGAAGTTGAAATACGAATGAAATTAAAAGATGGGAAACGGGTAGAGCTGGGCTGGAGTAAGGAAGCCGGAGCCAGGTGGGATGACCCTGTAACGGCAACCCAATTAATAGGCAGCATTACCATAGACGTTATCCCTGACGGGGAATTTCACACATATAAAATAAACGCAAAGAGCGTATTGAAGTTTTTGCTGGAGCCCGGCGATCTTATAAGGAAAATATTCCTATCCCCTTCAAATATGCCCAAAGATGCTGTCGAAATAGACTACGTCAGATTCATTTCAAAAAAAGGGAAATATGGCGATCAGCTGTTCAACGAAACGTACGAAAAGATCGATAAAGAAATGCGTAAGGTAATTTACGCGAATACGCCTATACGTTTGAAGTTCAATGTTGAAGTCCCGAAAGGCCTGGTTTATTTGAGATTTGGCATGGGTATTTTGGAAAAGAATGATCCTGTGACATTCAAGGTAGCAGCTAAAAACGAAGATGTCCAGCAGAAGGAGATCTTTTCTACAGAAATAAGCGACACCGATAAGTGGCAAGGCATAAAGCTTGATATTTCCGAATGGTCAGGCAAAAAAGTCGAAATATCGTTCGAGGCAGATAGCCTGAAAGGAAATATAGCATTCTGGAGTAATCCTATTCTATACACACCTCCTGAAAACAGGTTTAATGTAATAATCGTCCTTGAAGACGCGTTAAGGGCGGATCATTTATCTTGTTATGGATATGATAGAGAGACAACCCCTGCCCTGGACAAGTTCGCAAAAAACGGCATTTTATTTTCAAACGCATTTTCGCAGGAAACAAAAACGAGGCCTTCTGTTCCGACTATTATGACTTCTCTTTATCCTACGGCAACGGGGGTGTGGAATTTCTCGGAAGCATTGGATGATAAATACCTGACTTTGGCAGAAGTTATGAGGAGCCAGGGATTCGCGACCGGGTCTTTTATTCAAAATGATAATGCAGGCCCGGCCGGAGGCTTGCATCAGGGGTTTTCGAATCTATTCGATGAATCGGCCCTCGGGACCAAGGCTGAAGGTATGTATAACGAAAACTTATACGCATGGATTGAGGCTAATATTGACAGAAACATCTTCTTATACATACATTTATGCGACCCCCACGGCCCATATGACCCGCTAAAACCTTTTGATTCATGGTATAAAGAATTCGGGCCAGGCAACACACTGGTAGACGGGTTCAAGGAGTTTGATCCGCCGTGGGTAAAAATGCCGACTCTTGAAGGGCGGCGCCTTCTATATGACGGGGAGGTTAGGTGTAATGATTATTATCTCGAGAAATTTTTAGAAAAATTGGAAGAATATAACCTATTAAAAAATACCTTGATTATATTCATGGCCGATCACGGAGAATATCTGGGAGACTACGGCTTGTGGGGACATATTCCGCCGGGGCATATGCAAATCATACATGTGCCTATTATGGTAGTCTACCCAAAAGAATTGCCAAAAAATGTCGTAATAAACCAACCCATCCAGCTTATAGATATAATGCCGACTATTTTGGACTTTGCCTCAATCAACAAAAACGACATGCTTTTAGAGGGGGATTCATTAATTCCTTTAATGCACGGAGGTAAGATAGATTTTTGGAACGACAGGATATGTTTTTCTGAAGAAGATGTGAACAAAGATAAAGACGATAAAAACGAATGGGCTTCTATAATTTATAAAAATTTGCACATAATTAATTCCGGGAATTTCTGGGGCCTGTCAAAAATAGCCAGGCTATGCGGCGTAAAGATCTTCCCAGATTTTGCCCTGGGAACCAGGGCTTTTTGCTATTTAGAAAATAAAAACGAAAAAAACTACTTAAATAGCTTCTTTTTTGATTTATTCTTTAAACGCGGGTTTAAACACATAGTAAGAGAATTACAAAAAAACAACATGGAAATATGGGAAGCCGTCACTCAAGGCAAGAAACAAATAATCAAATATGACCCTGAAGTGCAGGAACGCTTGAGAGCCCTGGGTTATTTATGATCACTTTTCTTCAAAAAATGAACTGCCGTCCAGATTAGATCTCTTAAACGTCTCTTCATCGTACCCTATAACTTTTAAGACAGTCGGGGTAATATCGTAAATTGACGGTTTATCTTTTATTATCTTCCTGTTTGAAAAAACGATGCCTGGGACAAGGTTCGGGTCGTACAAATGATCACCAGACCATTTTTTCAAATTATCTTCTATTAATTCTCCAGGCACGCCGCCCAGCGCGCTCTGCCAAGACGCCCGATACCCTATATTAAACCCTATGTAAAGATCCGGGGTCTGACCAGCGTAATCTCCCCAGAAAATATCTTCTCTTTTATAAACTTTATTTATCACAGGGCTTTTATATTTATCGTCAAAAAATCCTTTTAATTTTTCTGATATCTCTTCTTTGAGCGATTCTGTTTCTGCGCCGGGCTTAACTATACCGTTTCTCTCCCGCCCTTCCTGATTAATATATATAGCGCCAAAACCTATAGAATACGCCTTTGTTTTTGACCAGTCAATATCAGCAAGTAATTCCGAGCCTGATTCAGCATTTCGATTTTTAAGCTCAAGATAACCGTTCTTCCTAAGCCAGCTATTGATATGAGCTGCCCTCCTGAAGGTATCAAAGCCATGATCAGAGAGCACAATAATTGTATCCCCTTCTCCGGTCTTTTGCATCACGCTCCCTAAAACATCGTCCATCCTTTTGTAACAGTTCCGGATCGCTTCTTTGTACTCCAGCGGAGCATTTTCTTCATAAAGAGGGTGCCCAGGATCGTTATAGCGCCAAAACATATGCTGAACAACATCTGTGTCACCAAAATAACAAAACAGAATGCCTTTATTAAAACGGCTCAACTCAAAATCAAGCATCATTTTCTTTTCTCTCGCAACTTCGTTCACCTGTTCTAAAAGAGGCTTTTCGGAAAGTCGTTTTTCATTAACGGCCCATGTATCTATGGGCATGCCTTGGGTATAATAAAGCCCTATATTATCCGCTAATTCTTTACTGTAATTCGGCGGATAGGATATCTGAAATAATGGCTCTCTCGGATCGAAATTAATGGGGCTTAAGTATAGTTTAAATTCCGGCTCTGTTTCCACGAGATAGAACCTGAGGATACCTTTTGCCCTTTTAAATAAACCCAGTTTAAATATTACATCCTTCCATTCGCTCCATTGGCTTTTTTTAAGTTCAAATTTATTTTTTTGATATTCTATAAAAATACTGTCTTTGCCCTTTTCTAAAACGACTTTGAACGATACTTTTACATTATCCGGCTTGCCTATCGGAGTAGCAACCCTGGGACCTATAAGATTCATAACCATTATAGGTGATTTTTTTACTACAAATACTTTTCCTCCGGTATCTTTGCCATCACTCAAAGGCTCTGATGTATAAAAAGAGAATGTCCCCTCTGTGCCGATAATGTCCGTAACGCCCATTCCGGAAAGCATTCTTCCGGTTACTTTATCAGGCGGAAAGGTAACGGGGCAGGTTATTATTGTAGTAGGAATCCCGGCTTCTGATGAGTACTGCCAAAAGCATTTACTCTTAACCACCCTGCTGGCCTTTCCGCTGTTTATATTCGAAAGCGAAAGATTAAGCTGATATGTTTTAGGGTCACGCACTATAAAATCGAAGATCCCTGTTTTGCCGGGATTTTGCCCGGTAGCAAAACCTGACCACGCTACAGGTGATTGCGTAGGATTTGTCGTAGAAAGCCTCCTATAAGACCCTTTGTCTTTTAATCGGGAGAAATTTGGAAGTTTGCCTTCATTCATCATAGGCTCGATAATATTAGGGCTTAACCCGTCAAACCCCAAAATAATGATTTTCTTATTAAACTTAACTTCTTTTTTATTCGTCATAATTACTCCTATGGTAATTAGGCTTAAAATTATTACAAATAATACACATATGATAAGGAATTTCTTATTGTTCTTTAAAAATTTGAATATTTTTTTAAAAAAGGCTAAGAAAACCCCAAGGAAACCTAGGAAGACGGCCACTAACCATCCGCCTAAACTAAAAACCGTGAATCCTGTTCCAGGGTCAATATACGCGAAAAACATATTTTTAATCCTATTCTATTATAACGCCAGTATTATATCCTTATTTGATGCCTTCTACAATAAAATTTAATACGGCCTTTTCCCTTTTCGAAAAAGATTATAATATCCTGACAATTTAGCCCAATAGCTAAAAGGCTTTACCATTTCAGAATTTGTTATCTTGACCCTTTTCAACTCGTAGACATCTTTATTCAGCTTTGAAAAGCCCTTATTAGTAGTACAGGCCCCTTTAAACCTGGCTTCTTTAACGACCTTTTTGATCTCTTCCGTAAAAACACCGCTAGGATAAGAGAAACAATTTACCGGCTTGCCCGTAATTTCCTCGATAACCTTCTTGGATCCGGCTATCTCATCCCATAAGATTTCTTTTTCCTTTATATAAGGAAGATACCTCTCTTCTTTCGTGTGCGCGCCGAATAATATATTATCATTTGACATGACCTTGATTTCATCCCTATTAATATAGTCTGTTTTACCTATACGGTTAGCAATAAGAAATATTGTCGCGGGAAACTTATATTTCTTTAATATAGGGTAAGCGTAATGATAGTTATCTTCATAGCCGTCATCAAAAGTTATTACAACAGTTTTATGAGGAAGCCTTTTGGCGCTTTTTATGCCATCTATAAGTTCATCCAGGGAGATTACTTCATAGCCTTTATTCTTTAGATAGGCCATTTGTTTATCAAAATTCTCAGGCGTAACAAAAAGCCTGCCGCTATCATATCCGAGACGATGATATCCGAGGATAGGCACAACGTATCTGGGGGGAAGCCACAGAAAATAAAAGGTAATACCGAAAATACATGTGATAACGGCTGCTGTAAGGATCACTCTTGCGTTCTTCATCCTATAATCCCCCTAAAAAATAAGTCCCAAGTAAAGCTGCTTGGGACTTATTTTATTAAAACTGCATTTGAAAAGTTTTATTCGCGCCGGCCAGCTTCCTTTTTGCACTTTGATGATAGCGAAGTTAAAGTTTTTCTTTGCTCTTCCGTTAATATACTATTTAAAGACATGATAGATTCCACTAACGCCTTGTCCTTCATCTTCTTGAGCTCATATTTTTGATCGATAAACTTGGCTAAAATACCCGGATCGATCATATCCCCGTGTAATTGCGCTTTTATGTCTACTTCTACTAATTCGATTTCTCTTTCTGATCTTATGAGGCTTTTTTCGGTTTCGTTTTGTAAGGCCTTTATCCTATTAACCTGTTCATCCGAAAGTGTCAATTCCGCGCTATTTTCCAGAATTAAATTGGCTGCGGAGAAAAATTTACACCCGATATCAATATGCTGCATCGATGCCTTTTCGCGGCCATAAGAATAGGCCCCGGGCGCCAAAAGGCTGAAGATTAAAATAAACAATAAAAATGCCGCCATCATAAACTTTGTCCTCATAACCCCTCCTCCTTTTTCTTTGTAAAAAGTATACACTACTAACTGGTTTTTTGCAAATACGGTGATATTTGCGTACAATAGGCGAATTCAATGCCTCGTTTTTCAAACTCTCTTTTTACGGCTAAATTAATTTCTTGCTATATATCCATATATTTATTATAGTCGCTTCCTATGATGAAATAAACAATTTCGAACACGAGGCCCGAATCGCCGTAAGAAAAGAAATGGGCCCTGTCAAATATGGTATCCTTTATATTCTTTATAATATTTTCTACAAGCCCGGGTATGGTTTTTAGCTCGTCAAGAGAGGTTCCGTATTTCACATTAAGCTTAAAAACGATCCTTCTCTGTTCCATTCTTTCATAATTGCGTATCCTGGAATTGGTCAAGTCCGTGTTGGAAAAAATAAGCTGTTCGCCGCTGACGCTCCGTATCCGCGTGGTCTTTATGCCGATATGTTCGATACTGCCCGTGAATTCACCCACAACTATAGAGTCTCCTATCCCAAAAGGGTGATCCAGCAATATGGCGAAGTAGCTTAATAAATCTCCCAATATCGCCTGGGCTGCTAAAGCTATGGCGATACCTCCTATGCCTAAACCTGCCATAACAGCCGATACCTTGAACCCTAAGTTGTCCAAGAAAAAAATCGCGGCTAAGGCCCACAATACGATTCTGATCATTTTCATGATCCCGGACAAACTTCGCTCTAAAGTGGAATCCTTGCCTCTTTTTGATAAATAAACACGAAAGCCGTAGCTTATAAAGCCCATGGCCAGGCGGACTGTGAATATCGCCAGAATTGCCATTCCGGCAATATCGATCGTCCTCTTTAAGAGAGGCGGCAGAACTAAAGTATCGGTGCAAAAATAAAGAATAGAAAGGTACGCCAGAGGAAGGATTATGTGTTGCGTGAATCTTAGGACAAATTCATCTATTTTTGTAGCTGTTTCTTTAGACCATTTTCTTAAACGTTTCAAAATAAAATACTGCAATATTTTTATAACTATAAATCCGGCTAAAAATATAAAAACAAACCTAAGATAATCTGCGATTTGGTTCCCAAAAAGTGCTTTTTCCATAATTTCCTGGATCATTTTTGTCCAGCCTCGCCTTATAATTAATATATTAATAGAAACATGCCATGTTGTAAAGGAATTTATTTAGATTCGCAATTTTAAGTTTTTGGCGCTTTACCTGTGGCAAGATGTATGGAATCCGATCCGAATTTCTTCTTTATTTTGTCAATGGCTGTCTGCACGCTCTCTTCTCTTTCGTTCTTACTGTTAGTGCTGAACAAAGTGCGCTCGGCATCCTTCCTGGAAAGATTGGAAATTTTTACGCCGAGAAGGCGCACTCGTTTGCCGTTCGTTTCAAAATTGTTATATAGCACTTTGGCTTCTTTATATATACTGCTCACAAAATTGGTAGGCTCTCCAAGCGTAAACGACCTTGTAAAGGTATGAAAACCTTCCAATCGTATCTTTAATGTAATAGTCCTGCCTTTGAGTCCGTCTTGGCGCATGCGGCCGGACACTTTCTCGGAAAGCAATACAAGAGCACCGTCTGTCTTGTCTTTATCGAGAGTATCTTCTTCAAACGTGATCTCGCTGCTAATTGACTTTGTCTCGCTTTCTGTCTCGACAATTCTTTCATCTATGCCGTTTGCCAGCTGCCAGAAAGAGGCCCCGCCCTTGCCGAATAATCGCACGAGATCGCGAATATCTTTTTTGGCAAGGTCACCTATAGTATTAATGCCGATATTATTTAAGGCACTCTTGCTCTTCTCACCCAAACCCCAAATTTTACTCACATCAAGCGGCCAAAGAAAATCTAAGAGCTTATCCTTTATCACTTCTACCATGCCATCGGGTTTTTTTAGGTCCGATGCTATCTTTGCGGCCATTTTCGTAGGCGCAAGGCCTATTGATGCCGTCAAGTTAGTCTCTTTTTTTATCCTGGATTTCATTAACAAACATGTCCCAAGGGGGGTGCCAAAAAGATGATAGCTTCCGCTAATATCCAGAAAAGCTTCATCTATGCCTGCGCGCTCTATTTGCGGAGTAAAATCATAAAGGATCTTAAAGATCTCTTCCGATACGGCCTCATATTTGGCCATATCTACCGGCAGGAATACGCCTTGGGGGCATCTTTTATAAGCTATTGAAATCGGCATAGCAGAATGTATCCCGAATTTCCTGGCCTCGTATGAACATGTCGAGACAACGCCGCGGCCTCCTCCTTTTTTCGGGTCTGCGCCGACTATTACGGGTTTTCCTCTTAATAGAGAGTTGTCCCTTTGTTCTATAGACGCAAAAAATGCGTCCATATCAACATGCACAATATAGCATTTCATTGCACGCGGCATAATGATCCTCGCTATTACGAACAGCATATACCAAAATTCTTAAAGCGGCAAGCAAAATTAGCTGCGGCCGCGCCTGTACCGTCGAGGAGAAATGTTAAAAAAAGCTTGTAATCGCAATACAATAATGTCCGGTTTTAACAAAGCAAGAATGTCCTGTTCCAAAGTTGCTATAATGATCCTTCTCAAAGGAGGATCA
>PEWV01000057.1 GCA_002780005.1 Candidatus Aquitaenariimonas noxiae
GGACATTCTTGCTTTGCTAGAAACAGGACATTTTTGCCTTGCAATAACAGCTTAAAAAAAAGTGCTTGACAAAGCGGAGGCATAGAAGTATAATAAACAAAAATAAATAACCTTTTAAACTGGTCCCGAGAGACCGGTAAAGGAGTAAAAACATGAAAACACCATATAAGCCTGTCTATAAAAAATGTAGACGGGCTTATTTATTAGGAACCCACCCACCCCATGGAATTTAAAGAAAAATCACAAGTCTTGGATAAAGAAGGCATAAAAAGAATACTAATGAGGATCGCCCACGAGATCCTCGAGCGGAATAAAGCTACAAAAGATCTAGCCATAGTAGGCATAAGGAATAGGGGCGCTTATCTTGCCGAACGGATAGCCTCATATATCAAGGAAATCGAAGGCGAAAAAATTCCCATAGGTACACTCGATATCACTTTATACAGAGACGACCTGACCCATGCTTCCGGACAGCCTGTGGTGCGCGAAACGAAAATAGATTTTGACGTTGAAAATAAAACGATCATTTTAGTGGACGATGTCCTTTTCACCGGCAGGACGATCAGGTGCGCCCTGGATGAGCTCATAGATTTTGGGCGCCCGAAAAGCATACAGCTCGCCGTTTTAATAGACAGGGGCCACAGGGAGCTTCCCATAAGGCCCGATTATATCGGGAAAAACGTCCCGACATCGCTTAAAGAGATAGTAGAAGTTCATTTGGAAGAAACCGACAAGAGAGAGGAAGTAGTAATTGCCGAAGCAAGTTAAGTGGACAAAAAAAGATCTGCTGGGTTTAGAATACCTTTCCAGAAGCGAAATAGAATTGATCCTTCAAGCAGCCGAAAGCTTTAAAGAAGTTATAACAAGAAAGATCAAAAAAGTACCGGCCCTAAGAGGGAAAACCGTAGTAAACCTGTTTTACGAACCATCCACACGAACGCGCATTTCTTTCGAGCTTGCCGCCAAAAGGCTTTCCGCAGATGTCATAAATGTCGAAGTAGAAACGTCAAGCGTTAAAAAGGGAGAGACCTTAATAGATACCGGCCGCAATGTCGAGGCCCTAATGATAGACGTGATAGTTGTAAGACACAACTGTTCCGGAGCGCCGTATATGCTGTCAAAGGCCGTAAAGGCGAGCGTTGTCAATGCCGGTGACGGATGGCACGAGCATCCGACCCAGGCGCTCTTGGACATGTTCACGCTGAAATCAAAATTCGGCAAACTGGAGGACTTAAAAATAAGTATCATAGGAGATATCGCACATTCGAGAGTAGCCCGCTCTAATATATGGGGACTTACAAAATTCGGGGCGAATGTTACGGTATGCGCCCCGGAAATATTGATCCCTAAAGGAATAGAAACTTTGGGAGTTAAAGTTACAAATGACATTGATGAGGCAATAAGAGAAGCCGACGCGATAAATGTTTTAAGGATGCAGTTTGAAAGAGACGAGTCCGGGGTGTTTCCTTCGAAAATGGAGTATTTTAAGAAATTCGCCATAACAGAGGAAAGGCTAAAAAAGGCCAAAAAAGAAATAGTTGTAATGCATCCCGGCCCTATCAATAGAGGCGTTGAAATGTCGACAGAAGTAGCCGATGGGCCTAACTCCGTTATCCTGGAACAAGTTACTAACGGGTTGGCCGTGCGGATGGCAGTTTTATATCTCATTACCCACGCGGAGAAAGAATAGCGATGAAATATTTGATAAAAGACGGAAGATTAATAGATCCGGCTAATAAAGTCGATGTCGTTTTGGATATACTAATAAGCGGCGGGAAGATAGAAAAAATAGCCAAAGATATAAAAAATAAAAACGGCGCGAAAATAATAGACGCCAAAGGTAAGATCATCGCTCCGGGTTTAATTGATATGCACGTTCACTTAAGGGAACCGGGCAGGGAAGATAAGGAAACCGTTGAAACAGGGACCCGCGCGGCTCTTTGCGGAGGGGTGGCGAGCATTTGCGCGATGCCGAACACGGAGCCGTCAATAGATACGAGAATCAAGGCGCAATCTTTAAATGAAATAATAAAAAAGACAGCCGTAACAAATGTCTTTATAGTCGGAGCTATTACAAAGGGTAGAGACGGAAAAGAACTCGCCGATATAGAAGGCATGGAAGAAGAAGGTGTTATTGCGATCTCGGATGACGGCAACTGTGTGCAGGACATAGCTTTGATGTTCGAGGCGCTTAAGACGGCAAAAAATAAAGGACTTGTTTTAATATCGCATTGTGAGGATACCAAGGTTTCAGGCAAAGGTGTTATAAACGAAGGCGTTATCGCGACAAGGCTCGGCTTAAAGCCCATGCCAAAAAAGGCCGAATTTGAAATAGTAAAGCGCGACATAGACTTAGCAAAAAAGTCAGGCGCCAAATTACACATAGCCCACATAAGTTGCAAAGAATCTATCGAGTATCTTAAGAAGGCTAAAAAAGAAGGCGTGGATGTCAGCGCGGAGGTCACGCCGCACCACTTTGTATTGAGCGATGAATGCTGCCTCACGTATGACACAAATACGAAAATGAACCCCCCGCTCAGGTCGAAAGAAGATGTCGCATCAATCAAAGCGGCGCTCGCGGACGGGACTATAGACGTTATTGCCTCTGACCACGCCCCGCACGGGAAACACGAAAAAGAGATCCCGTTCGATAATGCCGCATTTGGGATAATAGGGCTTGAGACTTCCTTGGCGCTCGCGATCGCGAACCTGGTTCAGACAAAAGTACTATCCTGGGGGAGGCTTGTCGAATTGATGTCTTTGGGCCCGGCCAGGATCTTGGGATTGAATAAAAAAGGCGCTCTTTCCGAAGGAAACGACGCCGACATCACTATAATCGATCCGGAAAAAGAATGGATTTACACGGAAAGCTCTATCCAGTCAAAAAGTAAAAACTCGCCCTTTATTAATTGGAAGTTCAAGGGAAAGGCAGTCTCTGTTATAACGGGCGGAGAACTCGTAATGGAAGATGGCAAAATTTATAGCCACAAATGAGCTCGGGCGGCTTGCTAAATGGCTGCGTATTTTAGGATATGATACGGTGTTAAGTAAAGAGAAGGGCGGTAAATTAGTTGTGCAGAGCCTGCGAGAGGAAAGAGTAATACTCACGCGCGATTCTAAAATGGGAAGGTTCAGCGGGACCAGGATGCTTCATGTCAGAAGCGATTTTGTAGAGGAACAGCTCGCCGAGGTTATAAACAAACTGAGCCTCGAGATCGATAAAGGGAAGCTATTCACCATGTGTGTGCTATGTGACAAAGAACTCACAAAGGCAGCAAAACCCGAGGTAAAAGGCAGGGTCCCGGAATATGTTTACAATACACAGGAACTTTTTATGGAGTGCCCAAACTGTAAAAAGATTTACTGGCAGGGAAGCCATTGGGACCTGGTAGAGAAATTTCTAAGCAAACTAAAAAATTGAGATAAATATGTTCATATGCGACTTCCACGTACATTCAAAGTACTCTCGCGCGACAAGCGCGGACATGGATATCGAGCACCTGGCCAAATGGGCGAAGATCAAAGGGATAGACCTTTTAGGCACAGGCGATTTTACGCACCCGGAGTGGCTTGGCGAGCTTAAGAAAAACCTTGCGCCTGTCGAGTACGGTGTTTTCGAACACAATGACACGTTTTTTATTCTTACCTCGGAGGTCTCGAACATATATTTTAAAGCCGGCAAAAGCAGAAAAATCCACAATATAATATTCGCCCCGAGCTTCGAAGTAGTAGCTGAAATAAATAAAGCATTATCCGAATACGGCGATCTATATAGCGACGGGAGACCTATCCTGAGGCTTGAATCGGATAAGCTTGTCAAAAAGATCCTCTCGGTAGAGAAAAATTGCATGATAATACCGGCCCACATCTGGACGCCGCATTTCAGCCTCTTCGGCGCGAATTCGGGATTCGATTCTATAGAGGAATGTTTCGAGGAAGAAACGCCGCACATATACGCCCTCGAAACGGGTCTTTCGAGCGACCCGGCGATGAATTGGAGATGCAGCGCCCTTGACAGGCTTACCCTTGTGTCGAACTCCGACAGCCACTCGCCTAAAAAAATAGGCAGGGAAGCGAATATTTTTAATTCTAAAATGAACTATTTAGATATAATCGAAACCTTAAAAACTAAAGACAAAAAAAGATTTTTATACACTATAGAATTTTTCCCGGAAGAAGGCAAATACCACTGGGACGGGCATAGAAAGTGCTCCTTAAGGCTTTCGCCCGCAGAGTCCAGAAAAGTAAATAATATTTGCCCGACATGCGGCAGTAAACTTACTATCGGCGTTATGCATAGAGTTGAAAAGCTTTGCGACCGGGACCAGAATTTTGTCTTGGACAATTCCCCTGGTTATAAACATATGGTGCCGCTGGCCGAGATAATAGCAGGCGCCTTAGGAATCGGCGCCGAGACCGTCGGGGTCGAGAAGGAATACACCAAGCTAATAGGTATTTTCGGGAGCGAATTTAATATATTGCTTAATGTCCCTGAGGAAGAATTGAGGAAAAGATGTTCTCCCAAGGTGGCAGTCGGTATTTTGAGAACGAGGGAAGGTAAAATAAAAGTTATACCGGGATACGACGACGTATACGGAGAAGTAAAAATATTTGACGGGGAAAACGAAGAAGAGACGAGAGAAAAACAGCTCAGTTTCTTTTAAATAAGGCGTCACAAAGCTACTAATTTTATGATTTCAGTGATTAAAAAGATAGATTACAGTGATTGTTTATCAACGAGAAATCACTGTAATCATTTTAAGAATCACCGTAATCAACAGCCCAAAATGAGTTTCGTGACAGCCTATTTCTTTTAAGGTGAGAGGAGAAAGGCATGAAAAAGGCAGTGTTGATGCTTGAGGATG